>JADHUC010000002.1 GCA_016784735.1 Pirellulaceae bacterium
CGCCGTGTCAACCGTGGTTGGCTCGAAACGCACTCGCGGATTCGGGTCAAACGGCGGGATCGAGTTGGTGGTCAGCTCATGCCGTTTCACCCCCGGACGTCGCCGAGCGATCTCTGAACGCAGATCGTTCAATAGGTTGAACGGTTCGAGCGACGTAAAGCGATGCGTATGCTGCCATTCGCGCAGGAATTGCTCTTCCGCATCCACGCGTGCCTGGAGGTCTTGTTCGTCGAAATCCGCATCGTCGCCCGTGTAAACGTCCAATCCCAACAGGCCGCAACGCCCGTAGAACTGATTGAGCGGTTGTTCGGTCTGCTTCAATCGCTCGTAGAGCTTGCGGATGTCCTCGATCTGAAATCGCCCTCGGTGCAGACGAGCATTGGTGCGCGGCGACATCGTAAGACGCACCATGAAATCCAAGGGCCAGGTCTGAGGTGCGACCTCCATCAGGAACCGGTACAGCGTGTCCAGCGTTCGGCTGTCGTCTCGTTGGGTGGCCGAACCTCGATTGGCCAGTGTGGCAGGCACTGAGAAGGCGGGCGCGGCTATCAGAATGTAGTCTGCAACTCCGTTCGTCCATGCACGGAACTGCATTCCGGCGGACCACTCTTTATCGCCGACCACTCGGGCTGCCGGAAGCCGCGGATAAGCGCGGGCGATCGACGGTCGGATCGTGCCACGGCCGATCTGGTAGTCGAGCTTCGGGAAGTGTCGATAGAGGTTCCAGAAGATATCGTAGGCGATCTGTTGGTCTTGCCTCTTCAGCGGTTGCTGCATCACCATGTCTTCGTAGAAGAACGACACCAACATGTCGGCTTCGCGAGGATTGACGTCCCCCTGACGCAGCACGTCTTCCATAAGCCGACTTACTCGGACCAATCGCGATACGCGTTCTTTGTAGAACGGCTCCAGGGCCTTCCGGATCTCGCGGTCGATGGCTTCGCGCGGGATCCGTTTGCGGAACAACTCACGCGGCAATTCCCGCACCAACATGGATTTCTCCAAGTGTAGCGATTGGTTCCAATGCCGATAGTCGGAGATCAACTCGATCTTCTGGTCGATATCGTCTGGAGCGACCAACAGCGCGGCTTCGCGCAAAGCAACGGCGTGGCGCCATTGACCTACGTGCGAGAAAACGCCGGCGCGGGCCACGAGCATCTCGCGCTGCCGGTTTCGCGAGAGTCGGGGCGAAGCGTCGCCCGTGGACAAGGCCAAAAGCCGTGACGGGACCACGTTCGTCAACAATTCAACAACGTCGTCTTCAGCGAGTCCGCTGCGTTCCGCTTTGGCATGGACTTTCCGGCCGTCGCCAGCCCGCATGGCGAGACGCACCGTTGGCGACTCGCCCGGCTCTGCCGCCGACATCTCGAATTCACCTTCGACGAAAAACGGCACACTTCGATTCTCCAACGCCACTCCCCTCAGCCGCAATTCATCACCAATCGCCCTCGCCTCGTCGATTTCGATAACGGCCACACCAGGAAACGCTCGCAACGAGTTCTCCAACAGCATTGCGTAGCCCGCCTGAAGGTGATCGTATTCGTACGTCAGGTTCTTCGAGAGAAAATGCGTAACGCCGATCATATGCTCCACCCCCGATGCGAACCTTCGCCGCGTTTGGAGAATGGCGGAAACACATTCTGTTGCCATGACATCCAGGGCATCGGTCTCGAAGGGAATGTACTCGACGTGAAGCCGCGCGCCGAACACGCAATCGCTTATCACCAGCCGGAGTGAGCGCTCATTTGAGCCGCTGGCAGCCGCCGATCGATCACCCGCGGATCGAGGTCCTGGCGGAGGCTTTGCAGCACCAGAACCGACGACTGCGTCCGGTGCTTTCGTCGAGAGCAGGATCAGTACGTCGGCTTCGAGCAGTTGCCCTAGCTTCAATCGCTGCGGCGCGGCAGTTGAGTTGAAGTAGGCGGAAAGCTCCTGTTCTTTGATCGCGGAGGCAAGTTGCTCGCGTTCGACGAGTTCCACGCCTTCCACGGCCGACAGTTTTGCCGTCACGAGGTCACTGAGTCCCGTGGCCTGGATGTCGTCGCTCGCTACAACAGCCCATCGCCGGAATACGGGCCCGTCGTCAGCATCCACGGGCCTGGTAGTCGTAGCCAACAAAAGGCACCATGCGATCGTGGTCAGGAGGACGAGATAGGGGCGGGTATTCATGGCGATGGTTACTTCGGTTTCTGGCATTCTGGATGGTGACATCGGTTCTTGCACGGCCTTCGCTGCCACGCGAGCCCAGGTTTCTCATTCTTCAATTCGCTTAGAGCGTCATCGGGAATGCCCGTATCGTAAAGCAATAGCGTCCGCAAATGCGTCATTTGGCCAAGATGAGTTGCAGCTTGCGTCGTGAAGCCAGGGCCGTACAGGGCCAGACGCGATAGTTTCATTTCCGCAATGGATCGCAACCCCGCGTCCGTGAATTCCCTGCCCGAGGTAGTTCCCTCCAACCGCAAGTAATGCAGTCGTTCTAGATTGCGTAGCTGGGCAAGACCGGCATCGGTAACAGACGTTTCCACTAGTTGGAGTATTTGAAGGTCCGGCAATTCTCCGATCCACTTCAACCCTTCGTCGCTCACGTCGGCTTGTATCAGAAAAGCGACGCGAAGGTTGTGCAGATCATTCAAATGCACCAATTCTTGATCGCCGCCTCGCCACTGCTTGGGGAGATAGACAATGGTGAAGGGGTGCGGTGTTTCGTTGGACGTCACAATATCCCAATTGGGATTGGCCGGATCCCAGCCTGGAAGTCCCCACATCGCGTCTACACTGGCTCCCAATTGGCGAAGCGTCTGCACGGCACTGTGGTGCCGCTGGCGCCTTTCCTGAGGTACTTCCGGATACAACGCAGCCAAATCCAATTCGTCGCGTGGCTGGTCGTCGATAAGCACGCGGTGGTAGATTTCGTCACCCGTCCAAGCCACGATTCCGTAATGTGCCGAGACGCCGTAGTGCCTATAACGGTGCCGGTGAGGCAACGGGACGGTGTTTAGCTGCTCGACGCTTAAATCGGATTCGTCGATCCGTCGCCAATACGGACCGGGGTTGTACAAGGCGCCCTGGCAACGGAGCAACGAAGGCACCAAAGTGTCTTCGATGCCGGGCTTCTCCTCGTTTCGGTAGATCAGTACTTTCGACTTCCAACCACCTTGGTTGCTATCGTTAGGTGGCCGATGCAAGTACACTCCGTATGGATAATCGGATACGAGGTTGTGGCCTACCGCATGCATATGCGCGCCGTGGCGGAATTGACCGTTGAAGATCGAAACCGTGTAGTCCTGCAAATCGATTGCCAGCGGTCGCCCGGTGGGTGGCATTTTTCCCAACAACAACTGTCGATGCTGCTTCAAGGACGGATCCGGGTATTCCGCCCACCAGGCCAAATCGAAAATCTTGTCGATTTCGTTGGGCGAAGTTTCCTCGGTCTTCGTGGCGGTGTGAATCACTTCTGCCCGAAACGTTGCCTTGCCGTCTCCGTCGTTCTTGCCCTTGATGACCGCGATCCAGACCCGCCCATGTTGGCCGAATCGTCCTAGCGCCAGGCATTGGCCTGGTGCGAGCGGATGCAACAACAACGGATGCCTGAAGTTGAAGCGAACGAAGCCGCTTTTCTGTACCCCCTCCTCGTACGGCGGCAAGCCTTGCTCGTTCCCAACTTGGCCCACGGCTTTCCCGTCGGGAGTGATGACGAAGATTCCCGACTTCAGGGTGCCGACCCAAACGTACCGGCCGTCCCACACCACGCGCACAATGCGGTCGTTCGCCGGCGTCTGGAAAACGGGCCGCACTTCTCCCGGTTGTGACATGGCGCATACCGCCTGCCGGGACCACATGATGTCCAACGAATCACCGCACGCGATAACGTGATCCCATTGCGGGTTCACATCGGGCACGGGAAGGAACGTTATTCGTGACGTCGGCACGTGTGGCGGAATGACGTTAGGCATTAGTCGATGGCGTTTTTTTGTGGCAGCGTTTTGCCGTGCGAGAAGATCCTCGCGCAGCCCGCGCAACTTATCCACAAACAATCTGGCATAACTCGGATCGTCACGCCGGTCTTGCTCCTGCCGGATCCATTCCAACAACGTGTCAGCTTCTGCCAATGTGGACTGGTTGGCGTCTGCATCCGACGCGCGGAATCGCAGCATGAACAAGCCGCAACGAGCATAAAGCACATTCAACGGTACATTCGGTTCTTCCAGTCGCTTGCAGAAACGTTGGATGTCGTCCGGCGTCAATCGCTCCTCTTGCATCATGTCGAACAGCGAGTAGCGATGAAATATCGAACGGCCCAGCGTCAATCGCGCCATCGCCCACAACGGCTCATCAGGCGGCGCAACTTGCGTGAGAAAGCGGTACAACTCGTCCAGCGTGCGCCGGTCGTCCCAACCGTAGGAGCGGTTAGCACTGCGTGGTCTTTCCCAGGCATGGACCGTGTAGGGAGCGGTTCGTGTGAGAAATACGATCGCGTTCTCGGTCCATGTTTGAAACTGCGTCTCGGGCGAATACCTCATCCTTGCCGACTCGGGCGAGGTTCGCTTCCACGGATCGGATGCCAACACGACAAGCCTTGCATTCCCCTCGTGCGCGGTCGGGTCAAGTTTTGGGAACTGCGGGTAGACATCCCAGAAGAAACTATAGAGGGCCTCCCGAAACTCCGGGCGACCGGCTTCGCCCGATAGACCGAGTATGCGCGGGTCCCGATATGCGATGGCCGTCAACCAATCGGCTTCATAGGGGTTCACGGCGCGGTCGTGGATCAGCTTCGATGCATGCAGCGCCATCAACCGAAATCGCGACAGACGTTCGTCGTAGATGGGATCCCACTTCGCCTTCAATTCGTCAGGCGAAATACCTTTGCCACGACTCTGAAACAACTGCATTTCCTGTTCCGCGTGTACGCGGTGCCGCGCGAAGTGCCAGTGATGATAGTCGGAAAAGACTGCCAGACGTTGCTGCGCGTCGTCAGGCTGGAGCAACAACGCTGCCTCGCGAAGGGCCGTCGACTGTTCCCAATGTCCGACGCGCGAAAAAGCATCGGCCCGCGCCATAAGTAATTCGCGTTGCCGCTGCCGCGACAGCGAGACGGTCTCGCCTCGGCCGGCCAGCTTGATCAGGTTCTTCGGTAGAATCTCGGTCAGAAGCCGAATAGCGTCGTCTTCGGACAACTCCGTTCGTTCGGCTTCACCTACTACGGACTTCCCGTCACGCACGCGAATCGAGAGGTTCACCTTGGGCTTGCTGCCAGAAGCAGCCATGGAAACTTCGAACTGGCCCTCGACAAACAGCGGCACGACGCGCTGCTTGAGTCTCCCGCCACTCAACCGCAGCTCGTTGCTTATCGCTCGCACCTCGTCGATTTCGAGTACCGCCACACCTGGGTAGACGGACAACGCGTTCTCCACGAGCCCCGCGTAGCCGGCCTGTAGATGGTCATAATCATGCGTCAGGTTCTTCGATAAGAAATGCGTAACGCCAATCAGATGCTCGACTCCAGAAGAAAACTTCCGCCGCGTGTCCTCGATGCTGGAAATACATTTTGCTGCCAGGACGTCCACCGCGTCGGCGTCGAGAGGGATGTATTCGACGTGCAGTCGCGCCCCGTACAGGCAATCGCATATCACTAGGCGGAGCGAGCGATTTCTTGAGCCACCTGTACCCGCCTTGTTGATTGATCGAGCGCCCGCGGGGCGCGGTCCTGGCGGACGCTTTGCAGTACCAGAACCGACGACCGTGTCCGGTGCTTTCGTCGAGAGCAGGATCAACACGTCGGCTTCGAGCAGTTGCCCCAGCTTCAAACGCTGCGGCGCGGCGGTCGAGTTGAAGCAGGCGGAAAGCTCCTGCTCTTTGATCGCCGCGGCAAGTTGCTCGCGTTCGACGAGTTCCACGCCTGCGACGGCCGACAGTTTTGCCGTCACTAGGTCACTGAGTCCTGTGCCTTGGATGTCGCCGGTCGCCACAATCGCGAATCGCTGAAACGCGGGCCCGCCGTCGGCGCCCGAGGACCAGTCGTTCGCGACAAGAAACAAGCAACATGCAATCGTGGCCGCAAGGATTGAATGTCGACGGTCGAAAGCTGCGGCATCAAAAGCGACGCGCATCGATTCGGGCTCCTTCTCTCCCGCGTCCTCTCAGGGCGAGTTCGATTCGCTGCAATGGTTTTGCCCGATAATCATTTTGCCCGGAGAAGATGAGGCAAAATCATGTGTGGGCAAAATCATGCGGAAAAGCCAAACGACGTCGATCATCGCCTTTTCCGTTTTTTCGGCGCAGCCTTCTTTGCCGCTTTGGGACCGCCGATCTTGGGCAGCATCCGTTCGGCGATGTCGGCGGCGGCTTCTTGAAGGGCGGCCTTGCCGGCGATTTGCTCGCTCAGGTCGACCTCGACGGCAGTCTGCCGGTCGATGGCCAGGATTTTGCCGGTTGCTGCGTCGACGGCTTTCAACTCCAGACGCGCCTTTACGGAAACCAAGTTGCCGTGCCGGGCGGCGAATTCGCTGAAGCCTTCGCCAATCAGTAGCACCTCGGCCTTGCGGCGGTCGCCTTCGTCGGGATCGACCACGTCGAAGCCGAGTTCGGTGCAGAACAAGGTAATCTCCGTTTCCGCTGCCGGGTCGATAGTCGCTTGGGATATGTGTCGTTCAGTGACGTCGATTTTCAGCACAGGTCGCTTTGTGCCGGCCATCGCCTTTTTCAACGCGGCAAGACGATCTTCGCGCGTCTTTGGCTTGGCGACCAAGTCCTCGGCGCGGCCTGCGATTGTTTTCGCCACCTCGCCCGCCAGCTCTTCGACCAGACTGTCCAATTCGTCATTGATGCCACCTTTGACACTGGCACCAAATACGCGAGTTGTTTCCGTGCCGATGATTTTCGCGATCAGATACAGCTTGCTGTCCACCTGAAGCACGGAGCCGGTGATCAGGATCTTCGCCCCCGTCAACTGGCCGACACGGGTTGCCGAATCGGCGCTTACGAGTCCGGATAGATTAAGCTCGAGTTCCTTCAGAATCTTGTCCATGTCCTCGCGGTCGACCAGATACATCTGCGGCTCGGCCACCAGGTTTGCGAACATCAGATCGGTCACTTGAGCACCGAGGTCCTTTACGTCGGCACCTCGCTCGGCAAACGGCAGGATCGCCGCGGGATACACCGTATCCGCCGCCACGAGCGGTTTTGCCGCCAATAGCATGAACAAGGTCGTCCAGCACAACACCAGATTTCGTCGCATCGTCTAATCCTCCATCGAGAGTTTCAGTAGGTCCCGTCTGCCGGACGGGACCTGGAACTGTGTCGAGACGTTTCTTACGCATGTTGTGGCCCGGTCTCCCGACCGGGCCACGCCGCCGCCGCTTGAACTCGGAGACCTGCGGTCGCAGGGAGTGGCAGGGTCGGGAGACCCTTCCACAACCGAGTTTCTTACTGTTCCAAGGTCCCGTCCGGCAGACGGGACCTACTTTCGGAAAGTTGTTCGAGAACGCTGGCCAGCAAATAGCGCGGTGTTGGACCGGCTTGCCAGCAACGGATAATGCCAAATCCACACACAATCATCCGGCCGCCATCGGGATACGTCACTTCGAACCAAGGCCAAAGCTGCGGAGATTCGGCGACCGAAAGGAGCACTCGCCCGCGAAAGCTGGTCATTTCCAGACCCGTAACCGTCAACTCGCCGTCCGGCGGCCAAGCTTCGGCATCCAGGCGCTTGTCAAGCTCGGTGATCACGTCTCCCCGGCGAAGTGAAACGCTTGCAGCGGTAGGCTGCTCGGCTTCACTGCCTGGAAATGCCAGCCGGCCGTCGGCCGGCGCCAGACAGAAAACGGGCACGCCGGAGGCCGCAACCTTCGTCATGACCTCCGGCAGGTTCGCATGATCGGCCAGCGACACACCCTCACCGATCACCACAATCCCTTCACTGGTCTCCTCGAGGTTGGACAGACTCCGGGCTGTCTTGTATGGGACCTCAGCGTCGTCAAACACATCCGCCGTTTGTCCCGGGGGATCGTAGAGTACGATCTTCAACTCTTCGAGCCATTCATGACGATCGGAAAACGGGTCGCGAGGGAACAGCCGCACAACTCGCTGATGTTCGGCGACGACTTCGCCGCGGGAATCGAGCAATTGCACGGTCAAATCCGTATCGAAGACGACTCCGTCGCGGACCTCGGGCAATTGCAGCGGTATCTCGACTTCCGTCGGCTTCGTTTCGTCGACCGTCACGGCCCGCTCGCCACGGGCTATGGGCCGGCGCTGGGCGGAATGGCTCCAGGCCAGCCTTCCCTTCATCGTGTCGGGCGTTTGCAGCCGGTAATGAAGTTTCACCTGATCGCCGCCGAAGAAAGTCGACCAACCCTCCACGGGCGCGATCTCCGCCGTCGGCTCGGCAGCATGGGAGTGCGCAGCGAATGTACCCAGAATCACAACCGTCGCGATCAGAACGCACCGACAAGTCACGGGCCGAAGCGGGGAAATGCACTTGCTCACAGCTCACACCTCTTTCTTACGCCGCGGTCGGTTTGAAATGTCCGTTGGAGTACAGCCTTTAGGCTGGAAAAGACAGGCTGAAGCCTGGACTCCAACGGCCGGCAACGTCATATCCAGGATTGCCACGGTCTGGAAGACTTGATACTGAACGCCGCTCCGCTCGGTTGCATGAACGACGGTAGGGATGCCCGATTGCTGCAGGCCGCTGAAGGTCGACTCGACCGGCAATCCACCAAGTGACAGCCTCGAGTCGACAGCGACCATCTGCTCGTCTGCAGCGTAGGCCCAGAGGAAGAACTTAGCCCCTTTGGGCAAGGCCGTTGATTCGGGCGTCAAGCGAATCACTTGCTCTTGACGGGCCACCAGATCGACTGCCCAGACCGGATTCCACTGCGATTGGTCAGAATTGCGCCGAACCACGACGACCCGTACTGCCACGCCGACTGGCGCGTGGATGCGGCCCTCGTCCGGACCTTCCCGGCTTATTTCCAATAACACGCGACCGTCCGTCTCGGCGACCCAGTCCAAGCGGTCCTCGAACAGTCGCTCCATTTCCCGTAAGAGCCTGGCCTTTTCCGTCAACTCCCCGTACCCCCAACCCCCAATTTCGTCTGGCTTCAGACGCACCACGCTACGGCTGTTGTCGTCGCGAATCAAGGATACGCCAACGGCAAGAACTACGGCTGCCGTTACACCCAGGGCAAACCAGATAACGCGAGTTCGCATCCTGTAGCGCGGCCAAACGAACGGGACTCGCGGTGAAACGCACGCGTCGGGGTGCTGCGCCGTTTCTTCCTGCCAGGCCGACGTGATCTGTGCGTGCAATTGGTCCAAGTTTTTCGTCGCCTGACGGCGCTCGGCCCAGCCATCGAGAAGCTGATCGAGTTCCGGATCTTGTGGCTGTTCTTCTTCGTTCATGACGACAACCATTTCTCCAATCGACGGCGAAGCCTCTGGCGGGCTTGGTGGACCCGAGCGTAAATCGTTCCAGGCGGGCAGCCTTCGATCTCGCCCGCCTGCTTGGCGTCCAGCCCCTCGAAGGATGTCAACGCCATGGCGGCTCGCAAATCTGGCGGTAACTCAGCCATGGCCTCCTTGATTTCCTCATCAAGTTCCGCCTCCAAAACAGCTTCGTCCGGCCCCGATTGTGTTGACTCGCGTTCCGGGACATCCGAGCGGTACTGCACGGGCGAGTTCTTCTGTCGTTTCAAGTGGCTGTACGCAGTGTTCATGGCGACTCGGAATAGCCAAGTGGCGAAAGTGGATTTCCCACGAAAGCTGCCCAGACCACGCAACGCTCGCAAAAACGCTTCCTGCGTCAGATCATCCGCAACGGACTCATCCAAAACCATCTGAAAGATCAGCGCATTGACTCTCGGCAGGTGCCGCCGCACCAATTCGTCAACGAGACTCGGTTCCCCCGATTCCCGGTAGGCGGCTACGAGCCGCTCGTCAGTCAATGCCGGGGAATCTAAAGCCCCGTTACTGGTGGGTGGCATTAGCCAAGGCGTCTTTCCTTCAGGTGCAGCGTTCTCGCCCTCACCGGTATATTAGACAACATTCAGCCGAGAATCTTGGGCGTTTTCCATGAAAAAGTGGTACTCTAGGCGGAGAGTCGACGCCAACACGGGGCTCAGACGTACAGAATTCAGAATTGGCCGTCAAGCCGCTCGACATCATCAGGAGTTTTGCCGGCCAATTCTGAATTCTGTACGTCTGAGCCCTTCCCGTCACGTCGCCTGAATTCGGTTCACCCGCCTGCTTGGGAGAGAGAGCCATGAGAAGCACCTCCATCCTAATCTCGCTCTTGTCCATCACCGCTTCGTTCGCTGCCGAGCAGCCACCGAAAAGCGATACACAGCGCGATCTCAACCCAGCGCTGGTTGCGATGCCTGCGGGCAGTTGGCTCAACCTGAAGCCCAAAGGCATGGCCTATGCTAGGATGTACTCGGGCTGCTGTGCGGGCGGTGGCTACCTCTGGTATTTCGGCGGTGCGCACCGTGCCTACAAAGGCAACGACGTGCAGCTTTACGATCCGCGCGCCAACCAGTGGATCCAGGCAACCGAGCCGGAGTGGCCCGAGTTGGGCAGTCCCGACTGGAAGGCCATGATTTCAGGCGGCGGGACCACGACCCAACTCTCGCCCACGGGTCGTCCGTTTACCGAGCACAGCTACCAGCAAGTCTGCTGGCAGCCGGAGCGTAAACGGTTCTTCATTGTGCTGGTCAGTTCGGGCACATGGGAGTTCGATCCGGTCAATCGGAAATGGATCCACTTGATCAATCGATTCGAAGACCGAAGTGAGCCTCGCGGACATTGGGCACATAACCATGTCCACTACGAACCCGCCCTCGGGGCCCCCGTACTGGTCTGTGGCGCCGGGAGTACCGGCGTTTTTATGTTCGATCACGAACAGCGCAAGTGGAAGCGACTCGGCGAACGGCCGGTCGAGTTGGCGTGGAACGAGTTCTATTCGACGTACGTCCCGGAATGGAAATGCCACTTGATTTCCACAATGAAGAAGGGTTTCTTTAAGTACGATGTGCCCGCCAACCGTCTCACGTCGCTGGAATCGCCGGAAGCTCTCGCTCGCTGCCAGTCATTGGCATACGACCAGGCAAACCGAGTCGTGATCGCGCTGGCACACAGTCAAATCGACAAACGAAGGAAGACCGTCGTTCCCTGGACACTTGACGTCGCGACGCTCGAATGGACCGAACTCGATCCTCCCAGGCCTTGGCCGGAGGGGCAGACCACTGGCAGTTGGACCAAACTCTGGTACGACGCAGACCACAACGTCCATCTGTTCGTCAACGACGTGAAGCGGGACCGCCAGGAGCTGTTCGACGGCGGCGTGACCGAGACCTGGGCGTACCGGTACAAGCAAGCGAGCCAGTGAACCAGAAAGACAACCATGAAATCGCGCTCCTATCGACCTGCAATTCGTTCGTGCGTTTCTCTCACCACGCTTCTTCTTCTCGCAGGCGCGGCGCAGACTCTCAGAGCCGCCGAAGTCAAGAAGAAACCTGCACTTGAAGAAATCGAAAGCGTGCGGTCGTCCATGTTTGATGCTGATATGGTGCGGCTGGAAGTCGACGAGCACGATGCGTTCATCCTCAAGCCTGCTACGCCGAAGGCCGACGGCGATAAGCCATGGGTCTGGTATGCACCAACTTTGCTGGCGGAGCGCGAGGAACACTGGATGTCGCCCGGGACGCGGCACGCTTGGATCTTCAAGCGACTGTTGGCCGGCGGCGTCTACGTGACGGGCGTCGACGTCGGCGAGTCGTACGGCAGCCCTGCGGGCCGATCAATCTACGACCGGTTCCACGAATTGCTCGTCAAACGCTACGGCTTCTCGCCCAAGCCGGGCCTTCTGCCGATCAGTCGCGGCGGCTTGATGGCTTACAACTGGGCCGCAAATCGCCCGGACTGCGTAAGCTGCATCGGCAGCATCTACCCGCTGTGCAACCTCGCCGCCTATCCTCCGCTTCAGCGGATCGCGAAGCCGTACGGTTTAAGCGTTGCAGAGTTGCGCGCACAGATGGACCAACACAATCCCGTCGCCCGTCTCCGTCCGCTGGCAGCCGCTGGTGTACCGATCCTTCACGTTCACGGGGATCAAGACAAAGCCGTTCCCTTGGAATCCCACTCGGCCGAACTTGCCCGCCGCTACAAGGCCCTTGGCGGCACGGCCGAAGTGATCGTCATTTCCGGCAAGGGCCACGAAGTCGCGCCCGAATACTGGCAAGAACCGCGGCTAGTCGAGTTCTTTCTCAAGCATGTGCTCGCGCCCTGATTTCGGTCGTCCGTCGGACCGCCCTCGAACGTTTGACTTGCGGCGCGACTTTGGATGAGCGACAATCTGGACCGCGTTCGCCTGGTGCCGAAGCAATTCGTGCAACAACCGATCGGCAGCCGTTGCAGTTTCCCCACGCGCCGAGCAAACATCAGTTTGCGAGGAATCTGATTAGAAAGGCTACACGCACATGGCCAAGACTGGATGGGTAAAAGCGGACCGCGTCATGCGGTGGTTGCATTTGTATACGGGTCTGTTTTTGGTTCCTTGGATGCTTATCTACGGGACTAGCGCCTTCTGCTTGAATCACAACGAGTGGGTCCGCGAGACATTCGGCATCGAACCGCCGACTTGGAAAGTGGTCCGCAAGGTCGACTCGGTCCCGAATGACAGGTTCTCGGGCGAGACTGCGGATCAGGCGCTTGCGATATTGCAGTGGCTTGATTTGGACGGGGCTCACGGGGCTCACGAAAGACCGAAGGTGAACCAATTGGTCATCGTTCGCCGGTGCGGCAGTCGGGATTATCGAATTACGTGGCATCGAAGTCGCTCGGAAATCGTCGTGGAGACGCAAGAATCACATTCCGCCTACCGCCTACTGCACTACCTGCACTTCCGGGGCGGCTACCGCCAAGCATATTTCCCGCTGATCGCGTGGGCGGTGATTGTGGACGCTGTGGGGATCTCGATGTGGATTTGGGTCTTGTCCGGTGTCTACCTTTGGGCGCGTAAACCCAGCAAACGTCGGTTGGGCGGAGTGTGCTTGAGTGCTGGAATTGTGCTGTTTATCGTACTAACAGTTCTCCTGTGTCGATAACCATGGTCGTGTGCATCGAGCATCCAACGGAAAGTCACATTATTGTCTTATGATTTTGCCAGGTCATCCTTCGGGCAAAATGATTGTTGGGCAAAATCATTGAAGAAAGGAAAGATCACATGAGAAGCCTCCGAAACGCCGCACTGGTTTTGTCTTTAGTAATATTTGCTTTCCTGGCCAATGGCAGTGCTGAAATGGTAGCTGCTGCTGAATCGGGAGTCGCGACGGCGGACAAGGTATCTTTCAACGGAGAAGCCCGTCGACTTCGTGTTGCCACAGCACAGATCTCCGTGACTCGCGACATCGCGTTGAACGTTAAGACTATCAACGGTGCTATCGACCAGGCGATCAAAGAAAAGGCGGATATCCTGTTGACCCCTGAGGGTTCGCTGAGCGGCTATACACCACAGTTTGACCAAGCGCAGGTGGAAGCGGCGCTTAAGAAGATCGTGGCAAAGGCGAGTTCCTCTGGTTTGGCGCTTGCCCTGGGTACGTGCTTCGTCGAAGCGGATGATGGCAAGTGTTACAACCAGATTCGCTTTTATGACTGCGACGGGGCTTTCCGCGGATTTCATAACAAGATCCTGCGGTGCGGCACGATGACCTATCCGTCGAAAGGCGAAATCAACCACTTCGCAGCCCGGCCACTGCGTACGTTTCAGTTGAAAGGGATTACGGTGGGCGGTCTGATCTGCAATGACATGTGGGCCAATCCGCAATGCACGCCTATGCCGGATCCGCATCTGAGCCAGAAGCTGTCCGAGATGGGGGCAAAAATAATCTTCCAGGCGATCAACGGCGGGCGCAACGGCAGCGACTGGTCGCGAAATGTGTATTGGCCTTTTCACGAAACGAATCTGCGGATTCGCGCCCGCACCGGCAAGTTGTGGATTGTCACCTCCGACAACTGCCACCCGACGAACATCCCTTGCTCGGCACCTTCGGGCGTGTTGAAACCCGATGGTCAATGGGCGATTCAAGCGCCGAAACAAGGGGAGCACATCGTAACGTACACCATCGAATTGGATTGAAGTGCCCGACTCGACTTGGGAGCAAACGACAATGATATCCGAACCCCTTACGCGACACTTGCTGCTTTTCGTGTGCGTCGCGACGGCGATTCTTTTTCTGAACACGCAGACTCGCGCGCAGGACAAGGACTTCAATGCCTATCCGGAACCCGTCGCCAAGTACCTGCATCGCATCTACGCCGCGGAGCATCGGCAGTATGCCTTCCGCGAAGACTATCCGGGCGGAATCGAAGCGTGGCGATCGGACGCGCGACCGGTGCTTTGCGGGTTGCTTGGATTGGACAAGATCGCGGCTACGGTCGGCCAGCATAAGCCGCGCGTCGAACTCCACGAAACAGAAGACCTCGGCGATTGCACGCGGCAGCAAGGCACGATCGAAACGGAGCCCGACGTTCGCATCCCGTTCTGGTTACTGAAACCGAAGGGCGACGGGCCGTGGCCGCTGGGCGTGTTCCCGCACGGACATGATTCGGTCGGACACGACACATCGGCCGGAGTCTACGCCAACGAGACGCTTCGCAAGAGGGGAATCGAAGAAGATCGCGACGTGGCAGTCCAGGCCGCCAAACGCGGGTTCCTTGCCATAGCGCCTGCCGTGCGCGGGTTATCCACGGATGGGGTTCCAGACTTGCACGACCGGCATGGCCGGCGATCTTGCCGCAGCCAACTGATGCACTGCCTGCTCGCCGGGCGGACCGCGATTGGCGAGCGAGTCTGGGACATGCAACGAGTTCTTGATTGGGCGGTTGCCCTGCCGGAAGTGGATTCCAAACACGTACTGATGATGGGCAATTCCGGCGGCGGCATGGTGACGATCTACACAGCCGCATGTGAACCGCGGATCACCATCGCTGTGCCTAGTTGTTCGTTCGCACCTCTGACGAGCGAAGCCGGCTACATTTTCCATTGCGACTGCAACATGGTGCCCGGCTTGTTCCGGTTTGGCGACCTGTCCGACGTGGCTGGTCTGACGGTCCCACGGCATCTGTTGGCCGTCAGCGGTCATGGCGATGCACTGCACTCGGACGCTGCCATCGAACAGGCTGCCGGCCGAGTCCGAACGATCTATCGCGCGGCTGGCTGCCCCGACCGCTTCGATCACCGTTGGGGCAACGACGGACATCGATTCTACAAGGACCTGATGTGGCCGTTTATCCTGGAAGCGATGGAAGGCTCGCGATGAGCGTCCCGGATTTTGGCCGCTTCGTTGACTAGAGAAACCAACATGAAACACACGTCACTTGTTCTACTGACCACGCTGTGCACGGGTATCTCGAACATGTCGGTTGCGGCAGAGACGTCCACTGTTTCTGTCGATAACGCCGACCGGATCAGACCGTACGTCAAGGATGTGCGGTACTGGCAATACAAGGGCGAGCCCGTGTTGCTCTTGGGAGGCACGAAGGATGACAACCTCTTCCAGATACCGGACCTCAAGCAGCACCTCGACCTGCTGGCCAGCGTTGGCGGCAACTACGTGCGCAACACGATGAGCGCACGGTTAGATAAGGGCTTCGAGGTTCATGCATTCCGCCGCTTGCCGGACGGCAAGTACGATCTGGATGGATGGAACGACGAGTACTGGACCCGATTCGAGAACCTGCTTCGTTGGACCCACGAGCGAGATATCATCATTCAGATCGAGCTATGGGATCGGTTCGACTACACCGACGCGCGCGGGGCGAACCACTGGCAGGTAAGTCCGTATAGGCCGCAGAACAACATCAACTACACGGGCGAAGAAACCGGTCTGGCCGATCGGTATCTCGACGATCCTTGGCGCGACAAGCACCCGTTCTTTCACACAATTCCTGGGATGAAGAGGTACGACAAGAAGTACGACATGCTACGACATTACCAGGAGCAGTTCGTCGCCAAGATGCTGTCGCACAGCCTGAGCTACGGCAACGTGCTGTACTGTATGGACAACGAGACCTCGACGTTACCCGAGTGGGGCCAGCATTGGATGGGGTTCATCCGCAAGGCCGCTGCCGAACAAGGCGTGGATGTTTACGTCACCGACATGTTCGACGACGGCTGGAAGCCCGAGCGATCCGAGAAGATCCGTCTGGAACTGGACCACCCGGAACTGTACTCCTTTGTCGAGATTTCCCAGGTCAATAGCCGTAACTTCGGCGAAGATCATTGGCGGCGGCTTCAGTGGGTGGTCGAGGAGGTCAAACGTCATCCTCGGCCGATCAACAACACGAAGATCTATGGCGCCGGCAAGACGTCGTGGGGTTCGGGGGAACCGGAAAACGGTGTCCAGCGCTTTTGGCGAGACATTATCGGCGGATGTGCCAGCGCCCGTTTCCATCGCGACGGAGGCGGTACGGGCCTGCAGCCGATCAGTCAGGCGAGCATCAAAGCCGCGCGAAAACTGGAATCCCTGGTCAAACTGTGGGACGTGGAACCTCGCAACGACCTGCTGGAAGATCGCTCAGAGAACGAGGCTTACTTGGCCGCCCGGCCGGGCGAAGCCTACGCTCTGTATTTTACCGATGGCGGCTCCGTGGGTCTCGACTTGACCGGCAGCGAAGGCGAATTCCAGTTGAGTTGGATCAACGTCGGGACGGGAGATTGGGCTGACAAACAAATGCTGCAATCCGGCAACGTAGTAACCATTGCTGCACCGGCCGCGGGCGGTTGGGTCGCCGCAATCACGAGACATGATTCACAGGACTGAACAACTTCGCACAAGGGGCGCGCCCTGTTGTGCAGCGATGCCTGTTGTGTCGCGGTCTCACGACCGCAAGGTCTCCAGGAATCGGGGCAGACCTGCGGTCGGGTTAGTGGGCCGATCAGGAGACCCGGCCCACAACAGGGGGACTTCCATCGAGACGCCGCGCGGTTCGATCTCGCGCTGACGTCGAAACTTCGCGTTTCCGTCTAATCCGTGGCGGCCCTGAATCCGTGGGGAAAAAGGGACCGGGAACTCCCCACGGATTCAGGGCAGCCGCGGATTGATTTCGTACCAGATCGCAAGATTCCCAACTTTTCACACGGCAATGGAAATCTCGCTTGGTGCCAGTTGGCGCCTGTATCTACAGCCTGTAGTATTACATTTGTAGATTAGGGCAGAGGGCGGCGATGGGAGAGTCGTTCTAGTGTTCTTCGGAATCCGCGGAAGGAGCTGACAGGATGGGCAATCGGCTTTACGGCCGACAACTGGCGATCATGCGCGTGCTGTGGAAACAGGGCGATGCGACCGTGGCCGAAGTCCAGAGCGAATTGGAGGTGGAACGGCCTTTGGCCTACAGCACGGTCGCGACGGTGCTGGCGCGAATGGAGCGGAAAGGACTTGTTGCTCATCGGGCGGAGGGTCGCACATTTGTGTACCGCGCTGCCGTGTCCGAAGATGGTGTCGGTAGTTCGATGCTCGGCGAGTTGATCGAGACCGTTTTCGGCGGCAGCTCCACGCAACTGGTCAGTCATCTGCTGGAAAGCCGCGAGGTAGACTCGCGCGAGTTGGGTGAGATCAAGAAGCTGGTGGAACAGCACGAAAAGAAACGTCACAACCCGCGCAAGGGGTGACGTGATTCGCTTTCTGTGTTATTCGAGTCGTTCGAGTGTCTTTGAAAAAGGAGAGACAACATGAGTGTGTGGACAAGGTCGTGGTATGGTCTGCTGGCGTTCGCGATGCTGGCGGGAACGCTGGGCTTGCTCATTCGCAACGCCGGGTCCCAAGAAGAAGGACACGAGCATGCCAAGCCGATCGTCGTGAGTGAAGAGGCTTCCGATGAAAACCCGTTCAAGTCGCGGAAGGCCCCCGAGCGAAAGGAACGCGAGCGTCCCGAGGCGAAGGAACGTGAACGAGGCGAACGGCCAACGGAGCGAGACATTCTGAAGCAACAAGTTGAAGTTTTTAAGATCGCTTTGCACGCGTTGCAGGAGGCGAAGAAGGCGGACGCCGCCGACGTGCTCCAGCGGGCGATTCGCGCTCGAGAGGTCACACTCGAGGAGCGTCGGGATGACGAGGCGCACATGATCCGTGAACGTGCGCCAAACCGAGGCCAGTTGGCCGAGATCCTTTCGTTGGCCGCGGGGCTTTGGCGCGAGTTCAAGAATGAAGAAAAGGCCGCGGTTGTAGGTCGCGTTGCAGAAGAGTTCGCTCGCCAACCCGGAGAACGGGACGCTCAGCGCAAGCGAGCCGAGCAAGGGGCGCGGGAGCGCGCCGAGCGGCCAACCGAACGCGAAGTAGCGGGGCGACACCTCGAAGTGATGAGGCTGGCGTTGCCTGCACTCCGGGAAGGTGAACGCGGCGACGCGGCGGAGCTGTTGGAACGAGCGATCCGCGCCTTTGAGGTCATGCTCGAGGGACGCCGCGACGACGAGGCGCAGCAGATCCGCTCACGCATGCCAAACCGTGGGCAGTTAGCGGAGATTCTAACAATGGCCTCGAACCTGTGGCGCGAGTTCAACAACCAAGAAAAGGCAGAGGTCGTGGGTCGGCTGGCGAAAGAACTCGCCGGCAAAGGCGAACGCGAACAGGAGCGAGAACGGCCGGACAGGGAGCGGCGCGAGGTTGCCGAACGAGAACGCCCGCGAGCCGAAGGGCGTCCGCCCGAACTCGCCAGACGACACCAGGAGTTGGAGGAGCAGGCGCGGGCCATTAAGCGCGAGCTTGAAGGGCTGCGTGACGATCAAGACGAAGAGGCTCGCAAACTGCAAGCCAAGTTACGTCAGATTACCGCGCACATGCAGGAAATGCAGCGAGTACGCCGCGGTCCTGAGGGCGAGCGCGATAATCTCCGCGGACGCCTGCACGAACTGGAGCAGGCCTTCGTTCGAGCTCAAGAGGCGGGCAAGGAAGACGAAGCCGCACGCCTTAAGCGGCAGATGCAGGAACTTGTCCAGCATCTGGAGAAGCCACCCGTCCGACGTCCAGCCGCCCAACCTGCCCCGCGGACTCCGGAAGAAGTGGAGCGTCTGAAAGGCAGCGTTCGCGAGTTGAGCGGGCAGATGAACGAGCTGCGTCGCGAAATGGCCGAAATGCGACGGCTCCTCGAAGCGCTGGTCGAAAAGAAGCGCGAAGAGCGGTAGACCCAGTGCGTTGTCCGTACCGAGTAACTCGGTCTGCGAGATGAGACACACGTCTCGCAGGCCGAGACGGGTATCGGTGCCAGGGCTTCTGCAATCATCGTTTGACCGCTGGAGTCTGCATGATTAGTAGGTCCCGCTTGCCGAGCGGGACCTGGAGCGCTACCAGACCTCCCCATGCCAGGTCCCGCTTGCCGAGCGGGACCTACACACCATCAATTGCGACTCTTTCTGCGGCCTCCTCCGGGTCGCGGTCAAACGAGCATTCTTTGCGCAACTTGTTCAACACAACGATACTCTTGCCAGACGCAGCTCAAGATCGACCGAGATACAATAGCCAGGATACTGGCCGGAGAGACTCTAGGATAATGACCAATAGACAAATGAAGCGTTGCTTTCTAGCCGCTGTTGTGGCTCTCGTCTTGCCTTGCGTTTCTCGGGCCGAGATGAGAACGTGGTCGGACATCACTGGCAGATTTCAGACCGAGGCGGAGTTTGTCGACCTTACAGACGGGGCCGTCAATCTGAAGAAAACCGACGGTGAGGTCATCTCCGTTCCTTTGGACAAGCTGAGCGCCGCCGATCAAGCATACGTCAGGCGACGGACCGGCGGCGAGTCGCCGGCCAGTTCGACGTCAGACGCGTTGGTCGAGTTTCTCAGCGGGGCGAAAGTCCACGGAAGAATCACTGCCAGAAACGACCAGGCCATTACGGTTGCACTGAAAGTCGGCGGACGCAACTTGACCAGGCAGTACTCTGTTGACGAGATTCGGTCTATCACGATCGACGGGCGCCGGGAGGTTCTCGGCGGAGCAACTGGCGAAGGTGCATCTTCGGACGGGCATTCTGATACGGCGTTGTCCGACGGTGATACTCGACGCAGCCGCGCTGAAATCGAACAGGTTGTCGACCGATTAGGCCGGACTCCGCCGGACTGGTGGGATTCAACGCCGCTCGATTACCCGCAAACGCTTGATTTGTCCTGGCCCAGGAAGGCGCCACCCCCTTGGAACCCTCGAAAGAACGTCAGTCAGTACCTGTTCGACATGGTCCAGCCCAACTCGAGCAAATGGCGGGGAGGCGTCCGACTGATACACCATCTGCTGGAGATGCACGAGGACGATCAGGAAAAGCGTCAGCGGGCGATGATGACGCTGGGCAGGTTGTACTACCACCTGCTGCGTGACTATGCCCGCGCGGCGTTTTGGTGGCGTCAGGCGGGCGTCGAACGGAGTGGCCAGACTCCGCAGGGCGTCCAGTTGGCCGACTGCTACTGGAAACTAGGCAATAAGCAGATGGCCTTGGATCTGCTGAACAAGAACTCGGTCTACTACTCGACGATCAAGCTCCTGGCCGACATGGGCGAAACGGAACGCGCACTTCGGATAGCCGAAGCCGGGGCTCGCGGCAATCTGCCGGATCTGGCCTACCTGCACGCCGGCGATGCCTGTCGGATCGACGGGCAGTCCCAGCGAGCCATCGAGTATTACGAAAAGGTCCTCGACGTTCGGCCAACCGGCAAACGGGCCAAAGGGATCCAGCGAAACCATCAACGCGCGAGGGAGAACATCGCGGCCATCAAAGTCTTCGACACGCTGGACCTTCGGCGAGTGCCCGACGGAGTCTATCGGGCCCGCACTCCTGCCTTTGCCGCAGAAATCCACGTCGAGGTGACTGTCCAGGGTGGGCGCATCGAAGACGTGACGGTGACAAAGCACCAGGAGAAACAGACGTACACGGCGCTGACTGAAACACCGAGGAAGATCATCGAAAAACAGGGAGTCAAGGGAGTAGACGCAACTTCCGGCGCCACGATCACGTCCGAGGCGATCATCAACGCCACGGCCAAGGCACTGGCTTCTGCAATAGGCGGCTAATGCCGTTTTGCGGTTTGTGAGTTTCGCTTCCCAAGCAATCGAATCTCACGCGGCACTACGCCTTGTCTGCCATCGCGCCCCAGGGTTCGATTTGGCGGAGCTTCTTCGGTTTGAGCGATTGGTAGCAGTCCGGTAGGTCGAAACGTGACAGGACGTTCGGCAATATGGTTGACAGCGGCCAAGCGTAATCTTCCGATTCGGTGATGTCTCGGTACGAGGTGAGTGCGTTCTTTAGCGTTACCTGTCTCACTTGGTCGGAAAGTACTGCGGCAAAAGTGGCGGCCAAGGCGCCCCAGCCTTTGGCGACTAGATGAACATCGTTGTGGCCGATGGCTGCCAGCCAATCGAGTACGCGCAATATGTCGTGTGTCTTTTGGCCCACGTACGGCCGGTCCAGCATCAGGCTGTGCATGGCGTAGAAAAAGTCCGATCCATACGGTTGCAGGAAGGAGTTGATTCCGCATGTGTCCGGCTGGGATTCGCCGATGCCGCGGACGTCGCAGGTGAATAATGGCGTCTCCGGTTCGGATTCGATTACTTCACGGACAAGCGGTTCATCGCGCAATTCGACATCGCTTGACATGTGCGCGACGTACAGCACGGCTCGCTTGCCGCCGCGAGGCGGACGCGAGTACCAGCGCTCGCTTGACAGCCGATACACCAACGCCTGAATCGCGGGTTCCGTTTCCACTGCGTACGCGATGGCGTGCGGCAATGGATACTGGCGCGAACGAAGGTAACGTAGGATGCGGTAGTCGGGAACACCTTCACGTGGTGGCAGTTTGAGTACATCGGTTATGGCCCGTCGCAACGCCTCGCCTTCGATCTTGCCGCGCGAAGCGGCCAGTTGCTTGGATTTGGCTTGTGTAAACGTGAATACCGTTTTTGCGCCCAGCTCGGCCACTTGGCCCTTTGGCGTACACCACAGCGTCTCGTCTTTCTCGATGACGATTTCCGGCTCGGTCGTCGCATCGGAGATCTTCGTCGCGCCGTTGAACCAGCGGTACATGGCCTCGCGGTTCTCCTGCGAGTAGCCGTGGTACGTCGGACCGATGAACAGGGAAACGTTCTCTTCGGCTCCGAGCAACCCGTACAACCGCTTGAGCCGTCGGAGAGTCTCCTCCGAGCCCCGCGCATCGAAGTAGTCGCGTTCTTTGGCAAGAATGATCACCGGCTTCGGCGCCATTGCGGCTAGGAAGTCGTCGTGGTCCAGCCCGAATGCCACGGCCTTCGGTGGGCACTGTTCGGTGTCTTGAGGCAGTTCGTTTTCCAGGTTGCGGCGGAAGGTGGACACGAAGCAAGAAGGCGCGGCCATCGTCCATCGCTGTTCCACGCCGCACAGCCACGTGGTCATTGTGCCGCCGCCCGAGTTTCCGGTAACGCCGATGTGGGCCTTGTCGACTTCCGGACGAGTCAGCAGGTAGTCGAGCGCGCGGATGCCATCCCAGGCTCGCCACATCCCCAGGAATTCTCCGACCAGAAACTGTTGGTTGCCGGCGATCAGGTGTTCGGTTACTCCCGGCCGGAAGCGTGGCGACAAGTCGTCCTTCACATATTGCAGACGCTCGCCCTGGCCGATGGGATCGTAGATCAGGCACGCATATCCCAGTCGGGCTAAGCCTTGGGCGAACGACTGGTACGCTTCGGACGCCTTGCCGTTGTTCGAATGACCGCATGTGCCGACAACGCCCGGTACCGGGGACTTGCGGTCTTTCGGCAGGTAAAAGTTTGCAGTGACGGGAAATCCCGGACGGGAGTTGAAAATGACCTTTTCGATTGTGTATACATCGCGATCGACGACCCCTGTGATGCGTGCGTCGAGCGGCGTTCGTTCCGGCTCGGGGCCAAAAGAGCGGCGGATCTTCGCCTGGATGGATTTGACGTAACGCTCGGCGTCCTTTTTGGTCTTGAGTCGCGCCTTTGCTTCCAGACCTCGTTGCTCGGCGGCCCGAAGCTGATCGACGAAGAATTCTTGAACCATGCGAGGAAAACGGTTCAGCGGCAGCAGGTCTTCAGCGGCATCGGCACTCCGGGTCATTAGCAACTGTACAAGCGGCAGACCCAACGCGTGGGCACCGGCCGCCCGCAGCAAATGGCGTCGGTTAACCTGGTATTGACGGCAATTGGCTGGCATTGCGTCGTGGTGGCAGGACATGATGGTGTTCCTTTCCGCGGCGAGAATCTCGAAAATCGGCCCCCGACAGGTAACGGTCCAAGCAGTATACCGGTCTCAGCCGGAAAACTGAGGGGGTCGGTTCCGCCCCTGCCGGCATTTTTTCGATGTAGCCGAACGTAGGATTCTAAGGACGTAACACTTGCGTTAAACTGAATTTGGGTAAGAATAGTGTACATCTCCGGGATTCGACGGGCCGACCGATTGTGGTAGGGTAGTGTTCTTGTGAATCCCGTGCTCGTGGACGTAAGCTGAGCTTTTCATGTCGTCCAAGGTTGCCATTGCGTTTCTTGACAGGTTGCACCGGAGCGGCCTTGTTTCCGAAAACAAGGTGCCCCAGCTCCGTGAAGACCTAGAGCAGCGGGGCGTCGACTTGGATGCCCCTGGCGCGGTCGCCGATGCGTTGGTCGAGGACGAGACGCTTACCCGATGGCAGGCTGAGAAGCTGCTGCAGGGCAAGCATAAGGGCTTCTTTCTGGGTTCCTACCGATTGCTGCGGCCGCTTGGCAAAGGCGGCATGGGAGCTGTCTTCCTGGCGGAACACGAAATGATGCGCCGCCGCTGTGCCATCAAGGTGCTTCCGCACAGCAGTATCAAGGAAGGTTCATCCGTACTGCAGCGGTTCTACGTCGAAGCCCAAGCTGTCGCGGCGCTGGATCACCAGAACATCGTTCGAGCCTACGACGTCAGCAAGGAGATTAAGGACAAAAAGGAGATCCACTATCTGGTAATGGAATACGTGGATGGAGACGACATTCAGGGCATGGTGAACGAAAGCGGTGAGATTGACTGCATCAAGGCGGCCGATTTCGTTCGCCAGACGGCCAACGGATTGGCGCATGCCCACGAAAACGGGCTCGTGCACCGCGACATCAAACCCGCTAACTTACTGGTGGATACGAAGGGCGTCGTCAAGATCTTGGATCTTGGGTTGGCCAGGTTCTTCGACGATAGCGATGAGGCTTCGTTGACAAAGGAGCACAACGAGACGGTTCTGGGAACGGCAGACTACCTGTCGCCCGAGCAAGCGTTGAACAGCCACGATGTCGACCATCGAACCGACATATACAGCCTCGGATGCACCGCCTACTTCATGCTGACCGGCCACCCGCCCTTCCCGGAAGGTACCGTGGCACAGCGACTGGTCGCTCATCAGGTCAAGACACCGACGCCGATCACCGACGAGCGTGCCGATGCCCCTGCAGATCTGGTTGCCATCGTCGACAAGATGATGGATAAGAAGGCGGAAGAGCGTTTCCAGACCGCATCGGAAATCGCCACCACATTGTCGGCATGGCTGATCGAGCACGGCGGCGAGGAGTGGAAGCGACGGCACTCCGAGATTGCCGGCGACAGCGGCCTCTTGAGGATGTTGTCGCAGCGCGAACCGACACGCGCTATGTCGTCGCCGACGGCTGAAACGGCGGAACTGGGATTGGCACCGTTGGCGGACGACGCGCCGAAGCCAGCCGATTCGTCCGTTGCTAAAGGAAGTGGCTCTTCGATCCACGACGACATTGCACTGGCACCGGATGAAGACGAAGTCGAAATCAATCCCGAGGCCGCTGGCGAAGTGGAACTTCCGCCGTTGGAGGAGCCGGATGAAGTCGCGCCACTCGCGGCGGACGAGCCGTTAGCCGACCTGGCCGCGATGGGCGAACTGCCTTCGCTGGATGAAGCCGAAATGCTCGGGTCGCTCGATTCGCTGGGAGGCGACGACATGTTGTCGTCGCTCGACGCGGCGGACCTCGGGTCGCTCGATCAAGAGGACCTGGAGCCGGCGGGCAGCGAGGATCCGCTGGGAGCCATCCAGAGCGACTTGCAGTTGCCGGTGACCGCTTCGCCCCATTCGTCGACAAGACTTCGTCAGGACTCGGCCGTCACGTCCAAGCCAGCACAGGGCGGAATCAAGTCCATTGGACTTCCCATCCTGATCGGCATTGTTGGCGGCCTACTGCTCGTGGGCATCATTATCTTGTTCTTTATGTTTAGCACCTCGGACGACCCGGCTCCCGTGCGGCCATTCGTTCCGCCCGGCCCAGTGGCCGAGGATCCGAAAGAGCAGCCAGACGATCCGCCGAAGGAGCCGATCGAGGAAAAGCCAGATGTCGCGCCCAAGCAGCCTGGCACCGGCGACGAGAAAGCGGACACAAAGCCAAAGAAGACCGGACGCAAGGGGAAACAAAGTACGGAGCAACCGGCGGATCCACCGAAGAAGGACGGCGACGGACATGGCACCCAGGAAGTGGTCAAGCCACCGACAAAGCCGGACGACCCGCCAGCCGATCCGCTGGAGAAGACACCGAAGAAGGACGGCTCGATCGACCCGGACGACGCGTTGGCAAAAGTCGATCCAAAGCCGCCGGAAGTCGCACCACTTTCCGATGCCGAACGGAAGAAGATGTTTGCCGAGATCGAAGTGATTTCGGTGGATTGGAAAGCGGATATGGGTACCGAGAAGAAGAAGCAGCCGAAGCCCAATCCAGTCCTGAACCAAGTCGGCATGATTTGCCGGCAGAAGCTGGAGGACGCGACAGAGAAGCTGAAGTGGGGAATGGGGACCGGTGCCAGGAGCGTTTTGACGCTTACCATCGCGGCGAGGACCGACCGCGACATGGTCGCGCTGGGCCTGATGGGCGATCTGAAGGTTACCGACGCCAACTCGCAATCCCACAGCGTATGGACCCATCAGGCCCCGATCGCCCAATTCAGTCTTCGCGCGAGTCCCACCACCGTCTACGGCATGGTGCGAAAGGAAGCGGGCAAGTTCTTCGACCAACTGGAACGCGATCACCGAAAGGCCGTGGAAGAGGCCGGCGGGAATTAACACGGCAGGGCCTCACTGGGGGGTGTCGGGTTTCGGGTGTCAGGTGTCAGGCAGAAAAGAGCTGTAGAAGCCGAGAACTGAATCCCGTCACGACGGCAGCGATACCAGACGGCGAGCGTGAAGCAACGGCTCGCTTCTCTCGCAAGTCACGCAGGCTCGAAACGTAAGCAAAGAACGGACGGCAGTTTCCACTCGCCTGCGATTCTTCATGTTCCGCATTTCAGGGAAAGTCACGAGAGATCATCGCGGACTTCTGGAAGTCCGCGATGATCTCTTTCTCCCGACGGAAGCTTAGCTGCGAATGGCGCAACACAGAAACTGGCGATTCGCGATTGTGTCAACAGAGCCGACGCATGAATCGGGCTCAGATGTACAGTGAGCAGCACATAGGTACCTCACCACAAGTTTTCGGAGATTGGACCGGTGACAGAAACCCGGTCTTTGCGAAAAACCGGGTTTCTATTCCGCGCGGAAACTTCTGCGCTGGTACTTACCGACACCTGACACCCGACACCAAACCCTACCGCCCCAAAAACGTCCCGCCCGTAATACGGGCTACGCTACGGAGAAAAGTCGACAACTCTTCGTCGAAGTAGTTCCCCAGTCCGATGGCGTTGACCGGGATGTTCGCGTGCCGCTGGCAGAGTGTGTAGATCTGTTTGGCGGCTTCTGCATTGAAGCGGTTTTTGTCCGCGTAGGTAGGGGCGCCGTCGGAGAACAAGATGATGGTGTCAAGGTCCTCGTACGCGTAGGCCTTTTGCATCGCGGCCAGCGTATTGGTCCAGCCCGATGGCTTGACCGAACGGAGGTGTGTCATCAGCCGGATCCGGTTCGCGTCGCGGTCGGGCCCGTTGACGCGGATCATGGAACCGTCCTCGGGAAACGCGGTCGCGTCCGACGAGAAGACGATCAACACACACTCGTCCACCTCCAAATGATCCAGCCACGTCGAGGCGATTCGCTGGACTTCTTCCCACCGCCCGCCTTGGGTCATGCTGCCGGACGAGTCGAATAGAATGGCCACGCGTCGCAAGTCACCTCGCAGGCCGACTAGCTCCCGGTTGATGCTCTTTTCTCTCGAGCGGCTTTGACTGACTTGCTGCTGGGTCTCTTTCAGATCGTCCAACGCGTTGGCCAGTTGCACCTTCAGAGCGTCGACCTGCAATTGCAGCATCTGTTTGTTCTCGTTGATTCCCTTCACGTAATCCGCGGCACGCTGCAACCGGGACAGGTAGTCTTCCGCTCGTTCCGTCGCCTCCTTGGCCTTTGCGCCGGCCTCTTGGGCTCTGGTTCTGGTGTCTTGCAGGTCGTTCGCCGAAACGGCCTGGTCCGCCTTGTGGCGTTCCAGCGCTCGGGCGAGCAGGCTCTTCAAGCTCTCCATCTCCGTCTGGCTGGACTTCTTGATCTCCTCCAGAGATTCCTCGCTGTCGCCCAGTTGTTGCTCCAAACGCACCACACGATCGTTCAGTGCTTTGGCTTTCTCGTCCAGCAAATCGCGCTCTTTCTTCAAGTCGT
Source organism: Pirellulaceae bacterium (assembly GCA_016784735.1). Lineage (GTDB taxonomy): Bacteria > Planctomycetota > Planctomycetia > Pirellulales > Pirellulaceae > JADHUC01. The sequence goes on from JADHUC010000002.1 coordinate 27,564, forward strand.
CCAAATGCTGGAGCCGCTCTTTCAATTTGGCCGTCAGATCGGCGAGGTCTTCGTCCAGCTTGGATTTCGTTTCGGTCAGTTCCTTCTTTTCTTCTGTCAGCGTGTCACGAGCGGCCAGCAGAGTACTCTTCTCCATGTTCAATGCGTCAAGCGTTTTGCTCAGTTCCTGCACCTCGCCTCGCGTTTGCTCAAGCTTCTTGTCCAGTTCCTTTCGCGTGTTCTCCAGATCATCGCGTTCCTTCTTGGTCCCGGCTAAGTCCTTCTCAGTCTTCTCGAGTTGCGCGGCGGTCTCGTTCAGCGTCTGCGTCGTATCCTCCAAGCGTTCGGTTGTATTCTCCAACTCGCGACGCTTACGCTCCAACTCCTCGTTCCTCTGGTCCAATTCGCTCTTTTCTTTCTCAAGCTCCTCTTTCGTCTCCGACAGTTGGTCGGCAAGCGTTGCTTTGTCACCCTCCAACTGAACGTTTTTCTTGGAGCCTTTGATCACGTTGGCCTGCAAAAAGACCGCGACCACGACGACCAACACGACGGTAAACAGCGTCACGTCGTTGCTGGAAATCCAACCAGCCAAGCCTGCTTCGCCGGCAGGGTTTGTTGTCTTTTCCAGTTGCATGGTTTGCCTCCCGGGAAGAAACGGGGGGTTGGGTGTCAGGTGTCAGGTGTCGGGCGTCGGGCGTCGGGTGTCGGGTGTCGGGTGTCGGCTTCCCCCTCTTCTTCTTGCCTGACACCTGAAACCTGACACCCGAAACCTATCTTCCCTCTCATCGCCCTCGGAGCCACGTCATCATGCTGCCTTTCGAGTTTGCCAATGCCTGTTGTCGTTGCGCTTCGGCGACGCCTTCCAGGACGGTGCGAATCTGTTCGGGCAACGCAGCGATCGACTCAGCCACAGTAGCCGCCTGCGATAGCGCCTGCGACAGATGGTTGATGTCTTGTCTAACGTTGGTGAAATCCTGAATTGCCTCGACCGTTCCCGCAAGATTCGCAAAGGTCTCGTCCATCTTAGTCAGCCGCTCGGTCACGGGGTCAAGCCCTTGTTCGACGAAAGCCGCCAACCGCTGGGCCGAACCCGAGAAGGAATCGGCGGCTGCGTGCATCGAACGTTGCGACGGCGCCACCTCGCTCGCCATAGACTGACGCAGCGACGCTCCGGTCTCGGCAAGGTGTTCGATAGCTTGCCGCAGCGACCCGCCGGTAGCCTCCAGTTCGCGGCCCAATTCAGTGTGCAGCTTCAGCAGGCCTTCGACCGCGACGCCGCCTTGGGTAAGACCATCGGCCGACACCTGCAAACCGCTGACCGATTCTGCGAGTTTGTCCGTGTTTTCACTGTGCTTGTCCGCGGCGACTGCGAACTTGTTCTGAACCACGTCTGTGAAGGCTTCGGCCGAGCCGGCGAACTTGGTAATTGCCTCGGACGCTTCGGGGGCCAACGAGGTCATCTTTTCAATCGACGCGATCACCTCCGTGTGCAGGCTGTCCAATCGCTCGAGCAACCCTTCGGCTTGGCCGCTGAACTTCGATATGGCCGCCAGGAAGCCTTCGTGCGCGGGCAAGACCTGCTTCTGCAGCGAACGGTTCAGCGTCTTGAATGCGTTCGTGTGGGCGTTGACCGTCTCCTGGAGATCGCCACTGCTGACCTTCAATTGCAGCGTGCTCTCGTTGATCCGGCCGACCGACTCGGCTATGCCCTCGATCGTTCCTTGGTGCGTCTTCGCCGCTTCGACAAACTGTTTCTCGACCGCATTGCTGAATGCCGATACCGAGACGTCCATTCCCAACACGGCTCGCTCGCCCACGGGAATCAACGATCCGATCGTTTCGACCGCGGCCTTGGTCGTATCGGTTAATTCGGCCAGCGTTTTGGGCAACTCGCCAAGTTCCTGGCCAAATGCCTCGTAGGTCTGCTGGAAAGTATCAGACGATTGATAGATTTTCGAGATGCTCTTGCGAAGCGCCCGCGCGTTCTGTTCTTGCTGCTGGGCCGACTTCAACACGGCATTGCCCATGCGCTGCATGGCTGCGATCGTTTTGACGGTCGCTGCCTGGACATCGAGCCCGAGATCTCGCCAAATCGCCGCATCGAACCACGTTCGCGCGGAATCTCGTACCGCCTCCACTCGGACACCCACCAAGTGCAACAGCCACTGGTTGATGAACGCCAACGCGGCACCAATTCCCACGCCCGCCACCAGTGGCGTGACCATGTACAGGATGTCGCCCATCCCCATTTCTTCCGACAACCCGGCGGTTGCAGGCAACAGGAAAATGAAACCAACGACGGTAATGATCACGCCCAACAAGGGCGCCATTACGCCCGCTCTCTGCAGAAGCAGATAGTTGCCATCGGCGCCGATCTGCGTATCTAGTTCCTTCAGGACGTCGTCCCGAGTGTAGTTGGCCGGTGCGGCGGAATCGCGCGGGAAGTTCTCGTCCACCCATTTCAGCCACGGAATATCGCCAACAAACGCTTCGATGCCCCGGCCGTCACCCTCGTTATCCATGTCGCTGATTAGCTTCGCCAAATTCCGATTGTGCCGCTTCATGCGACGCCAGACTCGTGCGCAGTTGTAGAGCTGCAGCAACAAGAAAGCCGCGCCTATGGCTGCGACAATGAACTCCGCCGGTATCCCAAGTACTGCCGGTAATTGCGCAAGAACCGTCACTTTGTGCCTCTCCATTACGAAGCGCAGTTGTACCCAAGCGGGAAGGATGTCCCTGTCTATGAAGATCGCTCAAAGACCGCCGCGCCTGCAACCATTGTAGTAAAAGATGCGTTTCACAGAAGATTGCGCGACTGGCAAAACCTTATCGAAGGATTCGACTGACAGACGTTTCATTTCAGAGGCAGGCTCGGCCACAAGCAACTAGCCAAGTAGGGTGGGCCAAGTCTTCGCGGGCCCACCGCTCGGTACTCGGTACTCAGTACTCAGAAGACGGTGGGCCCGCGAAGACTTGGCCCTACGACGATGCTCGCATTGGGGCTTGATCATAACTCCGGCAAATGCTGGCAATGCTAGGACGTGGGGCACGTTTCTAACGTGCCGTAGCTCAAAGACTTACAGACATTGGCACGTTGGAAACGTGCCCCACATTGCCGACGCTACGATCAAGGCCCTCGCATTGCACAAACTGGGATTCTACGTGCCCCCAATCATACGCGGCGGGTCTTTCGAACTCGAAGCGACCTCTGCCGCAGACAGGGCCCTCTGGTAGATCTTCACACCCGACACGAGGCCCTTTACCTGGTAATCTTGGGCAGCGCGCGAGTACTGGCCAACACATAACGGGCCGGTCCATGGCCCACGATTGGGTACACACGGGACATCGGCCACGAGTCGGCCGCTCTGATACAGCCGAGCGCGGCGGCCATCGAAGGTGCCCACGAGATGCATCCAGTCACCCACGACCGATTTGCCGCCGTCACAGCTCACGCCTCCGATGTGCCACCGCCAACGTCCTCCGTAATTCTGCAGGAACCAGCCGGTTCGATTGAATTCGCCGCAAGCCATCACCACAGGCATCTTCGCGGGTTCGTCGATGCGGACCCAGCACTCGATGGTCAATGCGTGGCGGATGTCGAATTCTGGTTGATGGCCGAACGTGACGTAGCCGCCTTCGCCAAGCGTCAACACTCCCTCGGCCACTCGCGCTTTGCCCCGGAGTTGCCCTCTCACTTTCCGACCGTCGAGCAATTGGCCGGCGGCGTCTTTGGTCATTGACGCAGTGAACACCGGATCGCGAACAAGCGGCAGCGGCACGGCGGTCGCGGCTGGCGATGCATCACTGACCTGTCCGCGTCGGTCTACCGAGCGAACCGTGTACGCATATTCCTTGCCTGATTCAACCGACAGATCGAAGAAAGTCGCGCTGGCAATGGGTGCTTCAGTCAGTTGCTGGATGCCTTGATCGCCTGCCTGTCTGCGAAATACGTGATATCGTACGTTCGGATAGAGCGCGGCACTCCACGTCAATGCGACTTCACCCGGCGCCGGTTTGGCAGCAAGACCGACAGGCGTTTCGGGAGGCTGCGGCTGTGGCACATCGACCGCGACGTAGGAGGGCACGCCTTTTTGCGTGTCCTTGGTGATGACCACCGCGTAGACTTGCTTGCCTGGCGATGCCGCTGTGTCAACATATCGTCCGGCCGTTGTCAGGCCTAGATACGTGGACCCGTCAGGCGCGAACTGAGGAGAATCGCCGCGGTGCAACTCGTACTGAAAACCGATAGTCTCGGTTGTCCGTGGCCACGACAACTGGACGGTCCCATCCGCCGCCGCTGCGGCCGAGGGCTGCGGAGAGACGAGCGGCAGGGGTGGCAGAATCTGCATCCGGCACTCGCCGCCAACGATTTCCGCTCCGGGCATGTCCACACGAGGTTGAGCCAAGACCTCGGCCCGTATCCGACGAATGATCTCAAGCATCTCGCGGTAGTGCGGATCACCGTTCGGAAGCAAGGACACGTTTACTTCACCGCTGTCGTCCCATTCCGGTTGCCGGCTTGGAACGACCATGTCCGGCGGTTGGACACGCTGGGTCACCAACGGATACCCGGCGCGCGCCTGTCGGTTGCGACACATGGCCAACCCCAAGCCGCCATCCGACTTGGCCATCGGAGCCCGGAGAATGCGGCTCCACTCGGGCCGTTCGAGATTCACCCAGTCGTTGCCGATGTGCCCAGACGCGTGACACCGTGTGCAGCCGGCTTGTTGCATGACTGCCGTAAGTGGTCCCGCAACACTCAGCAGTGCATTGGCAGTCGCGTGGGGCGTGTAGTCCCAACTCCCGTAGTAGTTGCTGTTGGTATCCATCCAAGCGAGTACCAAATCGATCTCCGCGCGGCTCATTTCCTTGATCCGGCCCTCATGTCCCGCGAGCAGCAGGTCGGCCAACGGCGCGCCGCCCGAGCCGATCGACCGTGGCGGCAGCAACTCGGACGTATGCACGCTGGAGTTGTGGCAATTCAGAAAGCCACTCAGGCAATTCTTGAGCAACGTTTCGTAGCTGATATTGAAGGCCCACGTCCAGCCGCCCGATAGATCGATCCCCTTGGCGATATCCTGCTCGCCCCCATGACAGCCGACACAGTGACGATCAAAGATTGGCTGAACCATGGTTGCGTAGTCGACAAATCCGCTTCCCCACGATTCCGCTTCTGGCACCGCCGGCTCGGACGTCATCGCCAGCGGCAGGTCGTCGGGGCGAATCGGCGCCGAGTATTTGTGTTCGTGACAGCCGATGCACGAACGCGTTACGCCCGGAGTGGCTTTCACGAAGGAACGCATGCGCTGGATTTCGCGATTCTGTTCGTCCAAGGCTTCGAAGTACAACGCCCGGCCTGCCGGCGCTTCGAAGTAAGCGGAACCATCGTCGTGGACCGGCACGGTGCCGAGAATGTTCTTGACCACGTACGCGCCTTGCCACGAGACGAGAAATGCCTGGTTCCACCATCGGCCGCCAGGCGGCAGGCCGCTGGTTCGAGCGGTCTCTTCGACGATGCGCAGGCGTTTGACCGTGCCGCGCTCGATGCCTGGCATTCCCCGGTAAATGTCCGTCACTAGAAACCGACCGGTCTGCTCCGGATCGCACGATGGCGGTACGACGGGCGGATTTGGCCGCGGCTTGATCAGTGTGGGCGAGTAGCACGAGAACTCGGGATCGGCGTAGACCAGGTCGCGGCGCCCGTCGCTATGGATGATCTGAATTTTTGCGCGATCCTCGGCGTTGTTGCTGATCAGCATTACCTCTTCGGACAGAGGCCACGGATCGCATGGGCCGCGTTTTAGCCCCTGATCCATTTCGGTCGGATACTCCGGCGTGAAATTGGTGATGGCGTCCAGGTCGTTCTTGCCCTTGTGGGGATCGATCGTCACGATCGCTCCCACAGCTTGGCCGTTGTGCGGCGTCAGGCAGGCGGCGATCAGATGCGATCCGGGCACGGAGCGCGCGTCCAGTATCGCCGTCGGCTTGGCCAGATTGTTGGCGAACAGAGCTTCTTCCATACGCCCATCGGGCGCGATGGTCCAAAGACTCTGCATGTACAGGGCCGTCTTGTCGACATACTCCCAGCGGCCAAACAAGATCCGGCCGTCGTGCAGCACAGCCGGGTCAAATTCGTTGACGTTGTTCACCGAGATGCTGTGGATGTTTCCGCCGTCCCCGTCCATCACGTGCAGCGTGTCGACGCCCGAGTTGAAACAAGGTACCAGTGCTCGAGGTCGCGTCGAAGTGAAGACGATCCGTCCGTCCGGCAAGTAGGCCGGCGTGATGTCGTGATGCCCTCTGCCGGTGCGGTCTTCCTGAGGCGGGCAGGCACAGTCCTCGTCGGGGTTTGTCAGTCGGCGCAGTCCTTGTCCGTCGATCCCGATTTCATAGATACAGGTGTGTCCGTCCTGAGTGCCCTTGAACGCGAACAAGACCCTCTTTGCGCCCCACGACAGCTCGGCATCACGATACACACCTTCGCCAAGCGTCTCGTTGGTCGTCGGATCGATAACGGTGCGAATCCGGTGTTTCTCCGGCGACTCCCAGGGATTCTCCAGAATGTAGATACCACCCCCGGGATGCCAAGTGATGTAGTCGTCGTAAATATGTCCGGCAAAATACGCATGCCGTTTGACAAACAGCATTGGGGCATTCAGGAGCGATTTCAGGCTATCCGGTTTGCCGGTCTCACCGGTCGCAGGAGTTGTGGCTTGGGGGGGCTCGCCGCCGAGCGTCCGTGTTGCCGACAACAGAACGGCGATCAGAAGCATGAGGAAAAGGAAAACAGGACGACGAACGTTGAATCTGGCTTGAACAAGCATCGATTCCTCCTGTCAGCCGGTAGGCTAGGGGCTTACTCGGACGATTCAGCGAGCTTGGATTCCGACCGATTTTCGCATAGCACGATCCTGGGCTTCAATAAAAGTAACCCGAAGCGTCAGCGAGGGAATCGAAAGAGCCCTCGCTGACGCTTCGGGTTACTATGAATCGCATCAGAAAGCACCGAATCCACCGATAACGGATCTACTTGGGCGGTTCGGCCGCCACCGGTTTGCCGTTGGAAGACTCTTTGGGAAGAATGGCGATCGCTTCCAATTCACAGAGCAACTCCGGACGGCAGACACCCGTTTCGACAAGCGTATTGGGCACGTGGCGAATGCCCCAATCCTTCAGGATCTGCTCGTACATTTCCAGGTACTCGGCGTCTTTCAAGAATGTTGCGATCTGGGTCACGTCCTCGAAACTCGATCCTTGAGCGGCGAGCAATTCTTTGACGTTCAGCAACATTCGTTCGATCTGTTTGTACGGATCGTCCAAATGAACCGTGGCGCCTTTTTCGTCCACGCTTGCCGTACCCGAGATATGCAGCACCACTTTTTCAGGGAAATCCAGCTTCATGCCGCGCGAGAATGCCGAGCCGTACTCGTCCGCCTCGTTCAGCGTTGGCGTATACATGCGTTCGATGTTCACGCCATCGGTATCCAACAGTGCGTACAGGTCCAATCCAACCAGCGCCCTGAGTGGCCACAGTATGGACTGGATACCCGTGCTGGCCGGCAGAAGCGTGACACCCTCCTTGGCAAAGAAAACATTTCGCGAAAGATTGAATTCCGCATAGTCGCGGTCGATGTCGACCAAGTAACACCAAGTGCGATAGACGTCCGTGAATTTCGCACCGAACTTGGCCAGCAACCTCTCGCAATTAACGAACATGCGATCGCTCTGCTCGCGAAACGTCCCTGGGTTGTCAGGATCGTCTGATATCCCGTTGATGTCCGTGATGTACAGATGGCGACGCCCGTCGATCGTCACCAGTTTGGCAGTTGTATCGGTCGCTTCGTCGTAAGACGTCTCGACGGAGTAGGATTCGGGGTCCTTTGGCACGATCGCATGAATCTGGTGCTCGATCTTTTGGGCCGCACGAGCTGGCGGTTGCTGGAGGTAGGTGGTTGCCGGGAGTTGCTCAGCAGCCACACCAGCAGCTCCGTAAACCTCTTTCTGGACTCGCCGAAACGAGTCCATGTCCTCCGCGAAGTTCTCGAAGAACGCTCGTTCCCAAACCACGTGCGACATGTCCGCACCGCCTTGCTCCAAGAGCCCTGGAAGACAGCCGTAGAACCGGCGGGCTTGGCCCTCGAAGTCCAACTCGGGTGTCGGTCCCAAGACCGGTGCACATCGAACATATACCTCTCTCGTAAACTCGCTGTCGAGCGACACGACTTCGCCGCTGCACGTGTCCTTTTCGCAGGGGCAGTGAATCCGTAGCGGCGTGCGTTCGATTTCGGTCGTTGCCTGGGTCATTCAGTATGCTCCTTTGGATCTTCAGTTCCTTCCGCGAACCGGCCGTCGTCGCTTCGACATCCGGCCAGGCGTCACGGGAGATTTTGTCAGGTGGGTCCGGATCGGAGTTAACGTAAAGCTCGTCCGGTATCGCTTCGTGGCATGGTACGGCAGATTGGCCAACGGGGTTCCCAATCTGCGACTGGCGGGTTGCTAGAGGAAACACAGATCAGTAAAGACGACGAAGGCTTCCAGTTTATCCGGAATCGTCGCGGTTCGCAAGATTCCAACCTAGACGAAACGCAACCCGCCGCCCTGAAGCGTGGGTTTCGGGGCTAGTCCTTTCGCAAGCCACTCATGCGGTGGGATCGCCCAAGTTGTATTGACTGCGATCGTTGCAGGTTTGGGCAAGAGAAATCGTTTGCACCGGTCGCAGCTTGTGGATATCTTGGATGCCACAAGCGGTTTTGTGACCTCGACTTACACCGCGACGGAAGGAGAAACGCAATGTTCCATCTATTTGGGAAATACTTGACCGCAATCTTGCTGGGTTTGACTGTGATTGGGGCGGCGATTGCCGCGGACCCAACAACGGAAACCCTGATCGGCAAAGACCTTAGTACCTGGCGCGAGCCTCACGGCAATTGGCAGGTGGTCGGCAACGTCAATTCCGGCGGCGGCGACGGAGGCCAGCTTTTGGTCGCCTCACCCGGCGAGGGCGTCTTGGTCAACGGTACAAAGGGGCGGACGAGCAACATTCTTTCGAAGGTCGAACACGCAGACGTGGAAGCCCACATCGAGTTCATGGTACCCAAGGGATCAAACTCGGGAGTCTATTTCCAGTCGCGCTACGAAGTGCAAATTCTCGATAGTTGGGGGATCGACAAGCCCAAATACGGCGATTGCGGCGGCATCTACCAGCGATGGAAAGACGGCAAAGGCTTCGACGGACATCCACCCCGCGTCAATGCCAGCCGGCCGCCGGGCCACTGGCAAACGTTCGACGTGATCTTCCGCGCAGCGCGATTCGACCAATCCGGCAACAAGACCGAGAACGCTCGCTTCGTCAAAGTTGTGCACAACGGCGTTGTCGTCCACGAGAACGTCGAACTCACGGGACCAACACGCGCGGCCACTTTTGGTGACGAAAAGCCCACCGGCCCGCTGATGCTCCAAGGCGATCACGGACCGGTCGCATACAGGAACATCCGCATCAAGCCGCTTTAGCTAGATTGACCGACGCTCACCAAGAACATCTCGGCCGTCCACGGATTAGGCACGTGGCAGTTCATGGGTCCCACCAGCGGTTGATTTCCTGCTTGATCTCGTCCTGCAAATAGTACAACTGCTCGCGCCGGTTGCGTTTGCCGCCGGGAGCGGACATCATCGTTCCTCCGTTGTACGCGGGCGAAGGCGAACAGTTGAGATCTAACGAAGCCATCAGGATCTTGACATGGCTATCGGGCACCTCGGCGTGGACGATGTCCTTGAAGGTGTTCATGTTGGGCGAAGTCGCCGTTCGGTAAGCATCGGGCTTCAGGATGTTTCGGCCCAGCGTGTCGTGGATCGAATACGGTAGGTTCCACGCGCTGCTGACGATCCGCACGCAGTTGTCCATCGACCGGGCATACAACACCTCGGGCTGATGCCCGGCATTTGGAAAGAGGACGATCTCCGCGCCTTTCAACGCCAACAACTGGCAGACATCCGGAAACCAACTGTCGTAGCAAATCACGATGCCCACCTTGCCGAAGTCCGTCTCGAAGACCGGCACTTTCGTGCCGGGCGTCACGCCTTGCTCGTTGTTCTCCGGACTGTAGGGGTGAATTTTGTCGTACATGCCGACCAGTTTGCCTTGGCGGTCGTAAAGTAGCGCCGTATTGAAGACTCGATCAGGCTCGTCCACTTTGCGCACGATCCCGCCGGCCACATACATGCCGTGCTTGCGCGCCATGGCGCTCATCAACTTGGACGATGGACCGGGGACAGGCTCCGGCAAGAAGCCGCCTCGCATGTACTCGGTCAGCAAGACGATGTCGGCACCCGCCTTGCCGACGATATCCAGCACCTTCGCACAACTATCGAGGTCGGTCTTCCCCTGTGTGCAGGCCACCTTGACCCACCGTGGCTCGACGGGCGATGTCTGGGACAGGGAGACTTCCCGGATCCAAGCCTTCCCATTGGCGCTAAAGCGAAAGAACACTTGGATCTCGGCCTTCGTTTGGCCTTCGCCCGGAAAGTGGATTTTCTCCGTACCTTCAACCCAACCGGCGTCCAGCTTGCGGAAATGGAAGACCCCGTTCTTCACTCCTGGACGAACGCACCGAAAGAGCAGATTCCGGTTCGGGTCCAGATCCTCTGACATCCGAAACACAACGCGGTAGAGATACGTTCCGCCAAGTTTCACTGGGACCGCCTGAGACAGATACCCGGTACACTCGCCGTTGCCGCCACCCGTAGCCATCAGCAGCTTCCGGCCATCATTCTCTTCGAGCCGAAACACGGGCATCAGCGCAGGGCGAGCGGCCGCATTTTGCCACTGTTCGGGCAGTCCGCCGATCTCGCCCTTCTGGAAATCGCCGTTCGCAACCACGTTTGCTCGATCATTCGGCGCCGACGTGGTTTCGCTTGTCGCCGAATCTGCCACAACCAGGGCGGCAACTGCACCGCATAGAAATCGACGAGTTAGTGAGGAAAATGACACGAAAGACCTCCTTTGGTTCAGCCATCTCTTAGACGCTTTCCAGACGGAATGGCAGGGGAATGGGGGCAGGGGAATAAGGTAATAGAACTCACATTCCCCTGCCCCCATTCCCCTGCCGTCATGGGCGACGCGGGCCATCGTCGAAGAACCGGGCGCCATTGCCAACGCGATTATAGTCACCAATGTCGGCGCGTGTGGCTTCGGCAATTCTCAGAAGCCGCTCGACGATCTGCGGATGTTGGTTGGCTACATCCGCGGTCTCGCCGATGTCTGCTTCGAGGTCAAACAACATCGGGTCAGCCATGCCGATATCGTCACTGGGATGGATGTGACGGTTTGGCGCGAATGGCCGCAGCCACGGCGGACGTTCGGGCCGAGGCAGGTGCAACTTCCATTTGCCCTGACGAACGGCCTGCAGATGTGTCAGGAAATAGTAGCAGAATACCTTGTCTTCGTTCGCCTCGTCGAATTGCTCGTCAAGCAAATGTCGAATGTCCTCGCCGTCGATGATCCGATCGTCGGGCAACTTCGCGCCGGCCAGCACGCCGAACGTGGGCAGGACGTCCAGCGTCGAGGCGAGTTTGTCGCAAACGGTGCCCGCCGAGATGCGGCCCGGTGCCCAGAAGACGCACGGCACGCGAACGCCACCTTCCCATGTCGAGACCTTGCCGCTGCGAAGCGGCACTGCCGATCCGCCCTGGTCTTCCGGGCCGGCGCCCTGACGGAGGTTCTGATTCTTGATCAACCACGGACCGTTGTCGGAAGTAAACAGCACGTAGGTGCGCTCCGCCAAATCTTCATTTCGCAACGTTTCCAGAATGCGGCCGACGTGAAAGTCCATTTCCTCGACCACGTCGCCGTAGAGTCCCCGTTTGGACTTACCGCGAAAGCGATCCGATACATGCAGTGCCGTGTGCGGCATATTCGGGCAGAGATACACGAAGAACGGATGGTCCTTGCTCCGCCTGATGAATTCGATCGTCTCGTCCGTGTAGCGTTCGGTGGTGGTCACGTCTTGGCGGATGGGATCCTCGATGACCTTGCCGTCGCGCAGCAAAACGGTACGGGCCCAATTATCATTGCTGGACGGACTCCCAAAATGCATGTCGAATCCCTGGCCCTGAGGCAGCAGATCGACGTGGAAGCCTCGGTTGGTGTGCTTGGCCAGATCCCACTTGCCGATCATGGCCGTGGCGTAGTCCAACGGCCGCAGCAATTCGGCGATTGTGATTTCACGCTCGTGCAGGATCGGGTGGGTGTTCTTCACATTCCCGCGTTCGGCAACTCGCATGGGTTGGCAGCCGGTCATGATCGCCGCTCGGCTGGGGCCGCAGACCGGTTGGGCATAGAAGCTGGTGAACTTCATGCCCTCGGCGGCCATACGATCCAAGTTCGGCGTTCGGATCGCCTTCGAGCCAAAGCAGCCCAGATCGCCGTACCCCAGATCGTCGGCGAAAATGATGATAAAGTTGGGCGGTACGCGTTCAGCGGCCATGAGGGAACCGCCAATCGAAGTCGCAACACAGATCGCCGCGGCCGCAAGTGCCCGGAGCATGTCTTCAAGTCCTTTCAATTCTGAGTTTCCTGCCAGTCTCGCACGGGTCGGAGGTGGCATTGTCCGTTCGAGTCATCCAAAATGGTGAACGATATAAGACCGTTGTCAAGATCCGAGGGCACGGGCTGAGGAAACGGTTACCGTTAGCCTACAGTGAATTAGTGGAGCAATTGAAGTGAAGACAACTCGTGCCGCCGTGATTGGACTTGCAGCCGCCGTAGCCGGCGGCGCGGCGGTCTTCTTAGTCGTGGTAATTGGGAGCCTCATTGGCGGCATTGTCGAGGCGTCGATTGGATCTCCCGTTGTCAGTTGGGAGATGGCGCCGTTTGTCGTATGGTTCTTCGCCACGCCCGGAGGAGTGCTGGTTGCCGTGATCGGTGCGCTAACCGGCAGGTGGTGGAGCGGCCTGGCGATCGGCCTATTGATCCACGGAATGGGCTTCGGCTTTCTCCTCCTGTCGAATCCGAGCAATCCCTTCGCTGTCACTTGCTGGGCTTTCACTGTGGGCACCATCGCCGGCGGCGCAGCCGGAGCGATGGGCGGAGCCGTTCGTCAATTGCAGTCAGGAAACAACTGACCGCTATCGGTTTTGAACAGGAGGTAACAAAGGTAACGGAGCCAATGCCCAGATTCTCTCTGTTTCCTCTGTTTTCTCCTGTGCAAGTTTGCGCAGACGCACTTGTGCTACGGTTACCGTCGTCATCAACGTGTCAAGATCGACAGTCTGTTGCCGGTCTTGCCGGTCAACGGCATAATAGTGTGGCATTGGTTGGCCGAGGTGACTGGTTGGCCCGGTGACCTCGAGTGTATCCGAGACCGAGTTAGTGTTTGAAATGTTGACAGGAGAGAAGGAGAACACCATGAAGCGAGTTTCCATGACTTTTGCCGCGTTCCTTTTGGCTGCGCCCACCTTGTCGGCGGCAGCCGATGAGGTGACCTACCGCAAGCAGATCCGCCCCCTGTTCGAAGAGCGGTGTGCCTCCTGCCACGGTGCTGACGCACCTTACCTCGGGGATTTCAAGGAGAAAAAGGAGGAGTACGTCGAGAATGACATCGGGCCACGCATGGACACCTACGCGGACTTGATCTTCTTCATCGGCTGGCCGGATACGGGCGCCATCATGCGCCGCCTGGATGATGGAAAGTCCACCAAGGACGGCAAGCCGGGGAATATGAACGAGTACCTCGGAGACGACGATCAGGAACGGCAGAAGAACTTGAACGTCTTCAAGGCTTGGGTGGGCGAGGACGCCTGGAAGCTCAAACGGTGGAAGGCGCGAGGCGATGTCCCTGGCGCGACCAAGGAGGAAATCTCCAAGATGAAGCTGAAGTACTGAGCTAGCCGTGCGGACGGGGCCACGGTTCTGAGAGAACGGCTAATGCATCCGCTGATATAACGCCGCCGCGTCCATCGTCCAGGCCACGGCGGCGTGCAAGATGGCGCCGGGCCAAATCGACCCCGTTTTCAAGCTCATGAAGCCCAGTGCCAGTCCCGCCACGATTGATCCCAGCGTCTCCGGCAGCGGCTTGCCGAAGTGGATCAGGCAGTAGGGCACGGTCATCACGAGAATCGCGTACGCCCCGAAACGCCGCTTTGTCCCGTGCAGTAGAAACCCGCGGTAGAAGAACTCCAAAGCCAAGAACTGAACGCCGTACAGCATCTCCCAGACAATCAGTCTCGGCCAAAACGGTTCACCCTCCTCGAGCCGATAGAACGGGTACGTCCGCTGGAAGCTGGCATCGGCCGACAAGTACAGTACGCATGGCAACATGACCAGGTACATCAACACATAGACCCACCACAGCGGCAAGGCACGGCGAAATCCGATCCCGTAGTCGCGAAGGCTGCGTCCCCGGAGCAATCGGATTACCAGAAAAGGAATCACCGCGTAGGCGACGATGTGCAGGATTGCCCAATGGGCCCGTCGCGCGAATTCGGCGCCGACACGTGCCGGATCCAACAGCCACTCGATGCTGCTCCCGCCAGCGATCGCATAATGCCCCGTTGTCAACGTCACCGCTGCGGTCAACAGCACGGCGATCACTTCCCAATCCACGCGGCGTGCATCTTCGGACAATAAGAACGCACGCTGCTGGTTTTCCGCGTCGCGCAGCGGGGTTACGATAGAGTCGAGTAGTCTCCGGTACATCTCAGGACCCTGGGCATTCAGCAATGACGAACTGCGAATCAGCCACACCGTCAGATGATGCGCCATGGCGTGGGGTTTGGTCAATTGCCCGTACAGTCTTATGGACCTGTGCAATCAGCTCGGCGGTCGCTGTTTCGTTGCTGACATTTCACCGCGAAATCCCTTTGACGAATTTTCCTGCCCTAGAATATTCCTGCCTGGTTCTTTGGAGAGAGGGAGAAGGCAGGAATATTTCTGTGCAGGAATATGAAGACCTTCGCAAAACGACCTTCACGAAACTCCGTACATCAATCGGCATTGTGCATTTCTGGAGAGCCATTAACTATGCATGATCACAGTTCAACATGGCGCAAGGCGTGTGTACGCGTTCTTGTGTCTTGCCTCGTGGTTTTTGTCGTCCCAATCGCACAGTCCGCGGAACTTCGCGGCTTGGTACCCAACTACTACGAAGATGCAGCCGTGGCGAGAGGGGAGGAACTGGGCATTGGCACGGCCACGCTGGACGGGCCGGAGGCGGTCGAGGTGCTGTCGCATCAGACATGGAAGCTCGTTTACACGGCCGGCAAGGCGGGCATGAAGCCGGGTGGCGGCATCCGCGTCGGTTTGCGGCATCTTTCGCAATGGTCTGTTCCGCAAACGAAGGACCCGAAAGCCATCGGGTATTTCACGGCCAGAGCCGCCGGCCATCAGCCGGCGAAAATCGCCGTCGACTTTCGCAGCCGATTTTTCGGTCAGTATTTCGCCTGGCAACACATGGTCGAGGTATTGTTGCCCGAACGGGGGCTTCGGCCCGGTGAAAAACTGGAATTGGTCTACGGCGACACTAGCGGCGGTTCGCCGGGAATGCGGGTACAGCCGGTCGACGAAACGTGCTTTATCTTCAAGACATACGTCGATTCTCTGGGCGACGGCGATTTCCTGCTGCTTCGAAAGAGTCCGTCCATCGAAGTCGTCGCGGCCGAACCATACCGTGTAATCGTGGTCATGCCCAGCAATGCGGTCGCGGGCGAACCCACTTGGTGCCTTGTTCGTGCAGAAGATCGGTACGGCAACCCGGCCGCGCGCTATCGCGGCACGGTCCGTTTCACGTCGACCGACACGTCGGCGAAATTGCCGGCGGCCTACACCTTCACGGAATCGGATCGCGGCGTGCATCGCTTCGAAAACGCCGTGTTCGGCGCATTGGGTGACCACTCCATCACGGCGACCGACGGCGAGTTCCAGGCTACTGGGAACCCGGTGCGCGTTGACAACAAGCGTCCGAAGCAACTCCTTCTGTGGGGCGACTTGCACGGTCATACGTTGTTCTCCGATGGCCGCGGCACCGTCGAGGAGTTCTACGACTTTGCCGAAAACGTGGTCGGTTTGGATTTCTGTGCGGTCACCGACCATGCCTTCGAGATACCGGACGAGATGTGGGAGCATTCCAAGAAGGTGACCAATCGCGCGTACCGGCCTGGACGATTCGTGACGTTCCAAGCCTACGAATGGAGCGGCATCACGCCGCTGGGCGGCGATCATAACTGCTTCTTCCTGGACGACGATCCACCGATTTACCGGTCCACGTCCTACTACACGCCCGAAAACCTGCAGATGTACCACGGGCCGACGCCGAAACAGGAGCACGTGACGGACGTCTTCGCCGAATTGAAGAAGCACTTGCAGGACAGAAACGTTCTCTGCATTCCGCATTTCGGAGGCCGTCGCGGCAACCCCCAATGGCACGACATGGAAGTGCAGCGGATGATCGAGATCTTCAGCGAGCATCGCCGCAGCGAAGACTGGGCAACCACGTTCCTGACCAAAGGCCACCGGCTGGGTATCATCGCCAGCACCGACAACCACTACGGAAACCCGGGCTACGGGTACCTGCGGCCAAAGAACGATTGGGACCACCAGGAGATCGGCATGGCGGCCGTTGCAGTCTACGCTCCGGAACGGACTCGTGAATCGATCTTCCGCGCACTGTACAATCGCCAGGTGTACGCTACCAGCGGCGACAGGATCATCTTAAACTTCTGCGTCGACGGCCATCCCATGGGCACGGAATACCGCACCGCATCGCCGCCGGAACTTGTGGTTGAGGCAGTTGGCACTTCCCCGGTCGCGCTGGTCGAGTTAAAGAAGGATAGCAAGGTGGTGGCCACGTTCACCCCCAAGCAAACGTCCATCAAACTCCACTGGCGCGACGCCGAATTCAAAGCCGACGATTCGTGCTACTACTATGTACGGATTCTCCAAGACGACAACGAAGAAGCAATATCAAGTCCCGTGTGGGTGAACTGAAGACCTTCAAATTGGATCCCGTCTCGGGTGGCTGACCGCTGATAGCTGATAGCTGATAGCTGACAGCTCAGACGATTCAGTCGCGACCGACAAGAAGGCTTCGTTCTCAGGACTAGTGAGGGACATCCAAATATGACAACGGCTCAGCCAGAATCACGGAACTATCATATGGCGTTCCTCTGGCTCATCTGTATCGTCGTCGCGATGGGAGGTTTGCTGTTCGGCTACGACTGGGTGGTGGTCGGGGGGGCCAAGCCGTTCTACGAGCCGTTTTTCGGCATCACCGACGATACGCCGCTATGGCGCGGCTGGGCACAGAGCAGCGCCCTCGTCGGCTGTCTGATCGGCTCGTTGATCTCGGGCATGCTAACCGATCGGCACGGCCGCAGGCGGCTGTTGATCCTGGCCGGCGCGCTGTTCACCGTGTCAGCGGTCGGCACCGGGCTGGCCTGGGACTTCGTTTCGTTCAATGTCTTCCGTATCATTGGCGGGCTCGGGATCGGCCTGGCGTCCAACCTGTCGCCCATGTACATCGCCGAGATTTCGCCTGCCGCAATGCGCGGCCGCTTCGTGTCGATCAATCAGTTGACGATCGTGATCGGCATTCTCGCGGCGCAGATTGTCAACTGGCTGATTGCGCGGCCGGTGCCGGAGGATGCTACTTTGGCGTTCATCCGCGAATCGTGGAATGGCCAAAATGGCTGGCGTTGGATGTTCGCCGCCGAGACCATCCCCGCATCACTATTCTTCCTGCTGATGTTTTTCGTCCCGGAAAGCCCACGTTGGCTGGTCAAATATGGAAAGGAAGAGCAAGCCGAAGGCATCCTGAAGCGCGTCGGGGGTGATGACTACGCGAAATCCGAGGTCCAAGACATCAAAGAAACATTGGCCAGCGAGGAGATAGCTCAGGTCCACTTCCGGGATCTGCTCGAACCACGACTGTTGAAAATCGTCGGGCTGGGCGTGTTCTTGGCCGTCTTCCAGCAGTGGTGCGGAATCAACGTGATCTTCAACTATGCTCAGGAAGTGTTCAAGGCCGCCGGCTACGGCGTGAGCGACATCATGCTCAGCATCGTCATCACGGGCGTCGTCAACCTGGTGTTCACGTTTGTGGCGATTAACACCGTGGATCGAATCGGCCGAAGGCCACTGATGCTCATCGGCGCCGCGGGTTTGGCCGCCATTTACGCGATTCTAGGCACCGGCTACTTCTTCGAAAGCAAAGGCCCGCACATGCTGATCCTGGTGGTCGCCGCCATCGGCTGTTACGGCATGTCCCTGGCACCGATCGTGTGGGTGGTCATCTCCGAGATTTTCCCCAACCGAATCCGCGGAGCGGCCATGTCGATCGCCGTCTTCTCCCTCTGGGTCGGCTGCACAGCGCTGACCCTGACATTCCCCTACCTCAAAAGCAGCCTGGGCGCCCACGGCGTCTTCTGGCTATACGGGACAATCTGCGTAATCGGCTTCGTCGTCGTCTACTTCAAGTTGCCCGAAACCAAAGGGAAATCGCTGGAAGACATCGAGCGAGAGCTTGTGGATTGATCAGTGGCAAGCTGGCCCAACGTCGGAGAATCCGGGTTACGTGCGGTATGGGACACGTTACTTCCTATCTGTCGCCCGTCCCGGGAAGACCAAGAAAAAAATGAGGAATTCTCAGGCCGTCGCAGCGAGCGTCGCAGCAGTTGAACCGAAATCGCTGCACAATGCCCACGGTCTGCAGGCCGTTATCGACGCTTGGCGGGCACTACCGGAGACAGTCAAGGCCAGCATCATGAAGGTAGTGCGCGGGCTACGACAGAGTGCGATAGGTCGCAACGCGCGATAGCCTACAGGGGTTTTCACCCTCCCTGCTACAAGGACATCGTTTTCTAGTTCTCGACTGCGCGTTCCGAGAGGATTGGTTTGTTTTCTCTCCCTGTTGCAGCGCAAAGGACTTTGAAATCATGGTCAATGTGCACCAGACAGACCGTCTTCGGCTGTTCAAGTGAGATCACCGCGTCTCCAATCCTCGCACACTCGGTACATGTGATCCACTTCGTCGCTTCGTACAGCTTCGCTAATTGCTTTCCAGATTTGGTCTTGTGGATGTGCTCGATCTCCAACAGCCTCGGCGCTCTCCCGTGCTTTGAGAATCCGAGAAACTCGTTTATCGGACAGTCGCTAACCACGTCGACCGAACCCACGAACCGCCTCAAGTCATCGAAGAAATGATTGTAGTCGACTCTCATCTCCTTTCCGCCGACCCTGCACCCACACGAGTTGCTGATACGCGATCGAAAGAGTCGATCGAATCTCTTTAGTTCACCAACCGCCAACCGCCCCAGCTCCTTTGCCATATTCCGACAGTTGCTGATTGCACCTTTCTGCTGTAACAGTACAGCGATAGCATGGTTTTCGGTTTTCACAGCCCGAACACTGAAAGCTTGGTTCAAGTGGAACAGTGCTTGGGAAAGATCTGAAAAATGATCAACTGTGAAGGCCATTCCGATGTAGTCGCGAATCCATCGCTGGACGAATTCCTTGCGGATATAGACCGATGTGGATAGCATCCCGTCCGCTGTCTGTTGCGTGAAGTGGTCACAGTGTGCGGGCGTGGACTGGCCGAGGGCAACTGGCACGGCCGAGGTCTCAACTAGGTACTTCCTCTTCTTCCGTTTCGACATTTCGCAAAGTCAATCCAACACTCGGATTCAGGTTCATGTCCAGAAGCATGTCCATCGATTCATCAGCGTCATCGGCCGTGACCTCCTCCTGGTCGGCGAGCCTATTCAAAATGCGTCCAGCGGTGTTTCGAATCGCCGGGTCGCGATACCGTTCCCACCCGGTATTCAGAAACGTATCACGCAACTGCCGCAGAATCTCGCAGCTGTTTCCCTCGTGTTCTGGTTGAACATGCTCCTCGGCATCCGCTATTTCTTGTATTAACCGTCGAAGCTGGTCAAGGGGCTCTTGGGTCCATACGGCGAAATCTGAAGCGTCGGCATGGGTTTCCAGGTCGCGAATAAGCCGTGCAATCTTCGTTGCTCGTCGGCGCCGTTTCGAAGCCAAGTATGTTGGAGACTTCAATACACGTGCAGAACTCGTGATCAGGTGAGAGCGAAAAACGACTTCGGATGGTGGGCTAGTTCTGTCAATCAAGAGACTCCTCTCGACAGTGACATCTGCGACTTCAGTACCAATGTCGTGAAATACCTCGACAAGTTCCGGTGCGGTCGATTCGCCCAGTGCGGCAGATGGCGGCGCGCTTGACTCGTTTTGGCGTATGACCTCGGGCATTGCTCTACTTCGCTTCAATTGGCAGAGATTTGAGATTTCGAACGCAGGCTTCGGCGATCTGTTCAGCCTTCTCCATCGAAGACTGAACAAAGTCTTTCACGTTGGAGGCGTCCATGTCTCGTCGAAACAGATCGATGTCGTAGTGGAAACAATCCTCTTGCCGAATACGCTCAAGGAATTCTCTGACCCCTTTATCTAAGTACTTGTCCTCGAGGAACAGATCGAGATTGGGCGTGGTTCGCAAGTCCTTCGTTACTTGCTCGGGGGTCAGCGAGCTGACGACGAGGATGTACTGCATGTCGCCGTTTTCGCCTTCGATATGAACAAGCGGATCGACCGGGTTGCCGCAGACCTTCTCCAGCCGTTCTTTGGGAACAACGAAGCTTCCGAACATCAAGTCGCACATTTCGGCGTGCGACATCGACAGCGGGATTTCGGCGGTTACTTTGAAGCCGATCCGTTTCAGTTTGTGAATGCCAAGACGGTCAAGGCTGAACCGGATCATGGTCTCATGATCCGAGAGTTTCTTCTTCCAGGCAGCGAGGCCAAGTGTCTGCAGTGCCATACGCCACGGATTCATCACCAGCAACACACGCTTGCTCGGCCAGCTGAAAAGGTAGTTATGGGGACCCAGTTGTACTTTGTCAGGCTCGTATTTCCTGCGAATCTCGTTAGCCAAGTCAGCAAATTGACTGCCAACCTGCGCGTCAAAGTCCGCGGCAAAATACGTCCGACAGCGGTTCCCGTGTTTTTCGAGCATCGTGTCACTCGGTCAGCCAGAGTCTCGGTTTCCATTTCCAGTCTACACTCCAATTATCGTCAGATAAACCGGGAACTGCAATTCCCGCCGATAAAGTGTCAAATCACCGTGACCATGCGCTGATCCTCGAATGCAGTCTGAACCACCTCGATGTGGGCAAGCTGGAAAAGCTGCCGACGGTGGAAGAGGCAAGGGTGTAGAATGGGGCCGGACGCGAAAAAGTCGACGCTTGGCCGGCTCTGCCTGACGAAGTCAAGCCGATAATATTGGCGACGAACACGCAGGTCACCGCCTTAGCACACGCCAGACGCTCGGAGGACGCCTGAGGGCACCGCGGTGGGGGACGAAACCATGCTGTTGCGAACCGAACATAATGACGCTACCGGGACGATCCACCACGACAGCCGCCCCGCCAGCGCACGGCACCGGAACGTCCACCAGTGCGAGCTTGACTGTTGGCGACAAGCCAGCGCCGGAGACGTTCGCCGATCCCCGTCGCTTCCGGCACCTTCCTGGAGTACTTCCGGTCAGCCTAACATGCCCAAGACGACCACGATAGACTGACCGATCGTGGTCAGTCTATCCTGGTAGAATACAGGGGAGAGATTCTCCCCAAAGTCGTTGACAGGCAACGTTTTCTGGAAAGAATGGAAGGCGTTCGGAAAGCGAGATAGGCCGACCGGTGTGGTCAGTGACTCGTGCTTGGATGGTACAATGCGTCAAAGAGTCACGCAAAGCGGGCTGCATGAACACAAGCTGCGTATAGAGACTCCCGGTTGATGCGAATGGCCCTTTGACTTGCGAGGAATGGCATGATTCGAGTTGTCGAAGTGACTGCCGTGTCCGAGTCTAAGCTTCGCTTGCGGTACTCGGACGGCGTCGAGGGCGTGGTGGATCTCTCGCACCTTGCGGGGAAGGGCGTTTTCCGGGTTTGGGACCACCCCGGCGTGTTCGAAGGTGTTTCCATCGGTTCCGGTGGTGAGATCCGATGGGGCGATGACGTAGATATCTGCGCCGATGCCCTGTACATGGAACTCACAGGCAAGTCCCCGGATGAAGTCTTCCCGAACCTGAAAAGGGCTGGAGTGAATGCCTGAGATCAACAGTACCGCTTTTCCCACTCGGCCAGCCGTGCGGCGATTTTTTCGTCGCCGGGGATTTCGCCTGTGCGGTGGCGGTTGTTGAAGGCTAGTTCGAATTCTTCTAGCAGGGGTTGCACCTGCGCCGTGGCCGTGGCGCTCATGCGGTCGGGGAACAGGACTCCGTCCAGGTGGTCCGTTTCGTGCTGGACCACGCGGGCAAGCATGCCGGTAATCTCGGCTATGATCTCCTCGCCCTTCAAATTGAAGGCGTTCACCGTGACCTGCTTGGGACGCTTGACCGGTCCCCACAACTCGGGGAAGCTCAAGCAGCCTTCTTCGGACTCTTCGTTTCCTTTCGGACGCGTGATGACCGGATTGATGAAAACTAACTCCTCGCCTTCGTCCGGCTTGGCTGCCAGATTCACGACAAACAGGCGCAACGGCAGATTCACTTGGTTGGCCGCCAGCCCGATGCCGCCCGAGGCGTACATCAACCGACACATCTCCTGGATGGTCCGCGCCAACTCGCCATCGACCCGTTTGACCGGTTTCGATTTGTGACGAAGCGTGGGATGAGGATAGTGGACGATGTGGAGAGGTGTATCTTGCATATCAAGCTCGGGCGCTCGGCGGTTCGATGCCGAAATCGCGAATGGTCAATAGCGTCTGCAGGTTGTGGCCTCGTTCGGCAAACGCTTCCGCCCCGCCCTCCATGCGATCGATGATGGCGATCACGCCTTGAACTCGAAGACCGGCAGCTTCCACTTTCTCGATCGCCTTGAGCGAACTACCGCCCGTGGTGACTACGTCTTCGACGATCATGACCGCATCGCCGCTTTCGATCGGGCCTTCCACGTCGCGCCCCTTGCCGTGAGCCTTTGATTCTTTGCGGACGATGAAGCCCTTCAGCGGCTTGTCCCTTTGCCCGGCCACTGTGATTACTGCGGCCGTAATCGGGTCGGCGCCGATCGCCATTCCGCCGACGGCGTCGGGCAACGAATCGCCCAGAAGATCCAGGATCCCTTCGGCAACCAGATTGGCGCCGGCCGAGTCCAGGGTGACCTTGCGACAGTCCAGATAGTAGGACGCTTTCTTGCCGGAGGCGAGCGTGAAATCGCCGAATTCGAGCGCCTTCTCACGAATCAGCGCAATCAGAGCTTGTTTGTCGTACAACTTCGTGCTCCTTCGGAAGAACAACCTACAAGTCTGCCGGTACGATGGTCTTCCAAGGCCGTCGAGATTCCGGTCGGCCTTGGAAGGCCAACCTACGGAAGAAGGCCCACAGTCGACCAGCCCCAAAAGGGAGGACTTGGCGAACGCTTCCGTTCTACCACGAGGTGCAGAGGCACGAAAGGGGCAGTCTAGCGGATCACGACTTTCGATCCGACCGAGAGGATGTGGTAGACATCGGCGGCGTCCGCAGAACTCAATCGGACGCATCCGAAACTGCCATGGTTCGCGATGGATTTGGCATCCCCGTGAATACAGACATCTCCGCCCAGGCCGATCCACCAGTCGCCATACGGATTCTCTGGTGCTTTGGCGGGAATCTCCATCCTGTCGCGAGTGAAATACTCGCGACCGGGTTGCTTGGTTTCCACCGTGTATTCGGCCGACTCCGGATCAGGATCATTGCCAATGCTGATGGGAAAGCGACCCGCGTAGTAACGACCCAGGAACAGCACTAATTCGCTTCGCTTTCGGTCGACTTCCGCCCGGAACGGGCCGCGCAAGACCTTCAACTGCGTACCCGGCTGTAGCGAGGTGGGATCCGGGATTCCGTTGATGTTCTGCAGAAGGATCATCGGAACCTGATACCGAGCGGCTATGCCCTGGAGCGTGTCGCCCTGCTGTACTTCGTGGGGCGATACAAGCGCATACTCGCTGGAATAGATCACTTTACCCGCCAGTGGGTCGAGCAAATCGAGTAGACGATCACGCTCCTCGCCTCTCACGTCGGGATCATTGTAGGTCAGCGACAGCGTATAGAGCGCTTCGGCCCATTGACCTTTCTCCAGTTGCCCCGCGGCGGAACTCCATGCGTTCTCAAACGCACGATTCGTCTGCGGTTCGGCAGCCTTGCTTGGTTCGTCGTCCAAGTGAAGCGGCTGGACCGGGTCCGCCGGCGGATCGTTGTAGGCTATACTCATCCGTGCGGTACCATCAGCGGATTGAGTAGTGATGGAACCCTCTCCCGGCTGTTGATAGGTGGGGCCTTTTGCGGATTCTGGCGAGTCGGTCGTCTCCGGAACGCTGTATTCTTCTGTAATCGGAGTCAGGGGGGGGGCCGATGTCGGTTCGTCTGTGGAACCGAAGGGTGGGTCAGCAGGAGTCGGCCGTTGGTCGGTTACTCGTGCATCCGGTTCTGGGAAGCTTGAGTCGACTGGCATCGGCTCCGGGCCGGTCACACTTGGTACCCCAAAGCCTTGCTGCTCGTCGGGTGAGGGAGCTGCGGGATCGACGGGCGTGCCCGTATCAACTTCCAGCTCTGGTGCCGTATCCTGTTCCCAAGCCACATCCGTGGACGACCCCAATTGGGGCTTGTTCAGCACAACGTACACGCCGAACAGGACAGCAAGCAGCAAGAGAACTACGACGGCCGTTTTGATCGTTTCCACTTTCGTCCTCCTTGACGAAAACGAAATGATACCGGGATTCGATAAGAATTTCGCGCCCGGAATAGTAAACGAATGCCGAAAGCCGTGCTAGATCAAGATTGAAGATTTTCGTGCTAGCACGTGGTCTGGGCCACGCCATCCAAATGCTGCCTCAGGAATCCCTCTAGGTCACCTTTCTCCAAATCCGCCACCTTGCGGAATTTAATCCGGATCAGGTCCCGGTCGGGTCGAGTGGAATCGAATTCCCGATCCCAGCCAAGTGCCGTGACTCGGCCGAATCCCATCAGATTCTTCGGACCGGCGAGCGTCAGATCCACCGACTCGGTCCGCTTCGTGTGCAAGCTGGCCCAGGGCTCGCGGTGGCCTTCTGGAATGAAGTGGACCAGTTGCTGGTTGTTCCACAGGAACTGGCCTCCGGGCGCGATACCGGCCAGCAGTTCGCACAACTCTTCCAAGACCTCAGTGCTCCACAGGATCCGCTTGCCCAGCGGGAACCCTTTGCGCATGAAATGCCACTTCTGCCCCAGAATCTTCCACGGCATCATGTCTTCCGGATTGATGGCGGTCGTCAGTTTCTGAAAGCTCCGTACCGCTTCCTCCAAAAACGACCAGAATTCGGGCTTGTCGATCTCGTCCAGTGAAAACGCGCGTACTTCCACTTCCTGCCAGGGTCCGCGAAGGTTCTTGCACCGGACACGCGGCTGGTTGCCGTAGATCGGCAGTTCTTCCATCTGGTTCAGCGTTTTCAAGTCCAGACGTTCGACCAGGTCCTGCCGACGAAAGGCGCCGCGCGATATGCGGAACTTCATTTTCAGCAGCCACGCCTCGCCAGTGATAGCGTGCATGAACCAGCCGTCGCTCTTCTTTGTCGCGGCGATCTCGATCACACTGCGGGCATTCCAATTCGTGTCGCTGAACTTGCCCAGCTCGTGAATGCGATCGACAACTTGCCCCAGGATCCGGCCGTCCCAACGGCAAGGCTCGCCCCTCCGGCCCACGCGATCCTTGGTGTGCCAACCCCGCCCGTCCGTTTCCCACGGCATTTTGGCCTCCCGGCCAACGTCAACGATGTCCATATCGCCATCGCGTCGCTGCTCCGCGGCCACCGGATCGTACACCGACCGTTCTTCGAGCGGACCGGCCTTCAGTACCGGCGCCAACGCCACAGCCGTGTGCGATACCGGCTTGCTGCCCGCATTCCCTTTCGACGTCTTGTAGGATGGACTTCCAAGTCCGTCCCCTGCGGCCGCGTAATCAACGATCGCCTCCGGCGGTCCCTCGACGACCACTGTCCCGCCTTGCTCGCCCGCCTCGGGTCCCAAGTCGATGATCCAATCAGCCTGCTTGATCACATCCAAGTTGTGCTCGATCAACACAACCGTATTGCCCAGATCGACCAGTCGGTGCAGGACGTCGAGCAACTTGGTCAGGTCGTCGAAGTGCAAACCGGTCGTGGGCTCGTCCAGCAAATACAGCGTCCGGCCGGTATCCGGTCGCGCCAACTCCGCCGCCAACTTAACTCGTTGCGCCTCACCGCCCGAGAGGGTCGGCGCCGGCTGGCCCAGCGTCAGGTAGTCCAGGCCCACGTCGCACAACGTCTGCAGGATTCGGCGGATCTTGGGGATATTCTCGAACAGCCGAATCGCTTCACCGCACGTCATGTCCAGCACGTCGCTGATCGAACGACCGTGGTACGCGACCGCCAGCGTTTCTGGGTTGTACCGCTTGCCTTTACACGTTTCGCACTCGACCCACACGTCCGGCAGGAAGTGCATTTCGATGCACCGCTGGCCGTTGCCCTCACAATCGTCGCAACGCCCGCCGGCCACGTTAAAGCTGAAACGCCGTGCCGTGTACCCGCGGAGCTTGGCTTCGGGCAATTGCGAAAACAAGGTGCGGATCAACTCGAACACGCCCGTGTACGTGGCGGGATTCGACGTGGGCGAATTGCCCAACGGCTGTTGATCCACGCGGATCACCTTGTTGATGTGTTCCACGCCGCGGATGTCGTCGTGGGCGCCGGGGATCGTCTTCGCGCGGTGTAGCCGCTTGGCCAGTGCGCCGTAAAGTATGTCGTCGATCAACGAACTCTTCCCGCCGCCGCTGACGCCGGTTACGACCGTGAGCGTACCAAGCGGTATGCGTACGTCGATATTCTTCAGGTTATTGTGGCGAGCGCCACCGATTTCCAGCCAGTCGATCGTCGCGGAAGGTGCGGACGCAGAAACCGAGTCGCCGGACGCGCGGCTGTTGGCTCGATACCAGCCGTCACCGTCCGGCAGTCGTTCGAGCCGGCGGTTGGCCGGTACGGCAATCGCCTTCTTGCCGCCCAGATACGGACCGGTTACCGAGGCGCGTCGCCGAGCGATCTGTGCAGATGTCCCTTGAGCGACGATCTGCCCGCCGTTCTTGCCGGCGCCGGGGCCGAAGTCACACACGTAGTCGCCGCCGGCGATCACGTCTCGATCGTGTTCGACCACGACTAGCGTGTTGCCCAGGTCGCGCAGTTTGTGCAATGCGGCCAACAGCCGACGGTTGTCACGTGGGTGGAGCCCGATGGTCGGTTCGTCCAGGACGTACAGCACTCCGCAAAGTCCGCTGCCCAATTGGCTGGCCAGACGTATTCGCTGCGCCTCGCCGTTGGAGAGCGTTGCGGCGCCACGCCCCAGCGTCAGGTAGTCCAGCCCCACGTCGAGGAGGAACTGAACGCGGCCGCGGATCTCGCGTATGAGTTCGCCGGCGGTCTTTCGTTCGCGCGTCGTCAGCTTCCACCCACTGACGGTTTTCCGAAATTGCCTCAAGGGCAACCGGCTCAATTCGTCAATCGTTTTGCCATGAAAACGCACAGCCCCTGCGTCGTCGCGCAAGCGGCTGCCACTGCACACGGAACACTCTACTTCGTCGACGAACTGCTCCAGACGGGCACGGAACGACGGCGACAGGCGTGACGCCTCCTCCAACGCCGGATACAGCCCCTTGAACTGAAACCGGAAAAGGGGACGTGCCGCGCGGCGTTTGCCCTTGCGGCGTGGCGTCACGTCAAACCACTGATCGCCCGTGCCGTGCATCACCAGACGGCGTTCGCGCGCGTCGAGTTGTTCGAACGGCTTGTCGATCGGTATGCCCGTACCTTGCGACAGGGCATCCAGCATCAGTTGCGACACCTGGTGGCCTAGATTCGGCCACAGGGCGACCGCGCCTTCGGCCAAAGTCAGCTTCGGATCGCGCAACAGGGCTGCCGGATTTGTGCCGATTTGGACGCCGAGGCCTTCGCAGGATTCACACCAGCCGAGCGGGCTATTGAAGGAGAAACTGTGAGGCGTCAATGGTTCGAAGCTGCGTCCGCAACGATCGCATGCCAGGTGTTGGCTGTGGACGCGGACTTTCCATCGCGATTCGGCAACGTTGTCTCGCACGCGAGCGACGCGGATCACCCCTTTGCCCACCGCCAGTGCATCTTCCACACTCTCGGCGATTCTGGAACGTGCCCGCTCCCCAACTGCTACGCGGTCGACCACAATCTCGACCGAATGGCGACGCCGGCGGTCGATTTCCGGCGGTTGGTCAATCGAATGCGTGGTTCGGTCAACGCGGATTCGTACGTAGCCCGCAGCACGAATCTCCTCCCACAACGTCTCGTACTGCTGGCCCACTTCGATGTCCACCGGTGCCATTAGGTACAGCCTTGTGCCCTCCGGCACGGCCATGACCTTATCCGCGATTTCGTCAACCGACTGCGTTCCGATCGGCACGTTGCAGTCGGGACAGTTAGGCTGGCCGGCGCGGGCCAGTAGAATCCGGAGATAATCGTAGATCTCTGTGACCGTCCCGACGGTGGACCGGGGGGTGTTGCCCAGGTTCTTTTGCTCGATGGCCACCGCCGGCGACAGGCCGTCGATGTGGTCCAGCTTGGGCTTCTGCATCTGGCCGACGAACTGGCGAGCGTAGGCGCTCAGGCTTTCCACATACCGCCGCTGGCCTTCGGCGTAGATCGTATCCATGGCCAGCGAACTTTTGCCGGACCCGCTGGGGCCACAGAACACGGTCATTTTGTCGCGACGAATCTTGGCGTCGACGCCTTTCAGGTTGTGCTGGCGAGCACCTTGGACGATGATTTCTTTGGCTAGGCGGCCTTTGCCATTTGATTGGGGAGATTTCTTGGGGGCGGCGTTGGTGGGCGATTCAGGTCCCGCCCGGCAGGCGGGACCTACTGCGTTGTGCGGCAGGATGGGGGCTAGGGCTTGTCCTGTGTATGAGTCGGGATGCGCGGCCAGTTCCTCCGGCGTTCCCGTCGCTACGATCCGACCGCCGTCTTCGCCGCCTTCCGGTCCCAAGTCGATGATCCAGTCGGCCGTTTTGATTACGTCCAGGTTGTGCTCGACCACCAAGACCGTGTTGCCGGCAGTCACGAAGTCGTGCAGGACCTTCAGCAACATCTTGATGTCCGCGAAGTGCAGACCCGTGGTCGGCTCGTCCAGCAGATAGAGCGTCTGGCCGGTGCTTATCTTGACCAACTCGCGGGCAAGCTTGATCCGCTGCGCCTCGCCGCCGGACAGCGTTGGCGACGACTGGCCCAATTTCAAATAATCCAGCCCGACATCGTGCAGCGTCTGAAGCTTGTGTCGCACCTTCGGGATGTTCTCGAACAACTCCAACGCTTGCTGGACATCCATTTCCAGCACTTCCGCGATCGACTTGCCCTTGAATCGGACCTGCAGCGTTTCGCGGTTGTACCGGTGGCCTTCGCAGATTGGGCAGGTGACCCAGACGTCCGCCAGGAAATCCATTTCCAGCCGGTTGGAACCGTTGCCGTCACAGGCTCCGCATCTGCCGCCGTCCACGTTGAAGCTGAAACGCCCTGGTTTGTATCCGCGGCGCTTCGACTCGGGAAGCTGGGTGTACAGATGGCGGATGTCGTCAAAGACCTTGATATAGGTGCCCGGATTCGAACGCGGCGTGCGGCCGATCGGCGACTGGTCGATGGCGATCAGTTTGTCCAAATGCTGAAGACCTTTGATCGCCGTGTGTGCACCCGGAGTCCCTTCGCCGCGGTTCAAATCCCGCCGCAACGCTTCGACCAGGATGTCATTCACCAGCGAACTCTTGCCGGAGCCCGAAACGCCGGTCACGCACACGAACATTCCCAGCGGGATATCGACATCGACCTTCTTCAGGTTGTTGTGCGAGGCGCCCATCACGCGCAGGCACTGGTCGCCAATCGACCGGCGCTCTTCGGGCACTTCGATCTCCAACTCGCCAGCCAAATATTTTCCCGTGATGCTGCGTTTCTCGCCGAGCACCTTTCGCAGGGGGCCCGCCACAACCAACTCACCACCGCGCACGCCGGGGCCGGGGCCGAAGTCGATGATATGGTCCGCGGCCCGCATGGTGTCTTCGTCGTGTTCGACCACAACGACCGTGTTGCCCATGTCGCGAAGCCGCTGGAGGGTCGATAGCAACCGATGGTTGTCGCGCGAGTGCAGGCCGATGGACGGTTCGTCCAAGATGTACAGCACGCCGACCAGACCGGAACCGATTTGACCGGCCAACCGGATGCGTTGAGACTCGCCTCCGGCAAGGGTGGGCGCAGTGCGGTCCAACGTCAGGTAATCCAAGCCGACGTTCAACAAGAAGCTCAGGCGAGCGCGGATTTCTTTCAGCACCTCCTCGGCAATCAGCGAACGCGTCTTGTCCAACTCCAATTGGCTGAAAAAGTCCGCCGCCTCGGCGATCGACAAATCGCAGACTTCGGGCAGCGACAGCGTCGGATGGTCCTTGAATCGCGCATGAGTCGTGGTCACCTTCACCGATTGGGCTTGCGGATTCAGCCGTTGCCCTTTGCACGAAGTGCAGGGCGCGGTGCTCATGTATTTTTCAAGCTGTCGCAGGTACAGGCGGTTCTTGGCGTTGCGGTACCTCGACAACAAAGTAGGAATGATCCCTTCGAAGCGTCCGCCATACTTCATGGGCGACTTGCCGCCGCGCCAGGTTAAGGTGATGTGTTCGTCGCCCGTGCCCCAAAGCAAGAGTTCTTGGATGGCATGATCGAGGTCCTGCCAGGCTGTTTCAAGCATCACGCCGGACGGTAGCCCGAGCTTCCGCTCCATAGTGTCCGCCACGCCCTGGTAAATATGCCGCCGCCAGCGTCCCAGTTCTTTCCATTTGCCCAACAACTCGAAGCAGCCCTGCTTGAACGAGCGTTTGCGATTCTCCTCAGGCACAAGCAGATCGGGGTCAAACGTGTAGAACTGCCCCAGTCCATCGCATTCCAGACACATGCCCTGGGGACTGTTGAAGCTGAACATTTGCGGGCTCGGCGGTTCGAAGCTCAGGCCACAGTCCGTACACGCGTAGTCGACCGAAAAGACAACGTCGTTCGGGTTCCTTCTCCGGCGTTTTCTGGGAGAGGGCTGGGGTGAGCGCTTCTCCGCCACTTCCATCGCCACAATCAGATTCCCGCGGCCGACTTTCAATGCCAGATCGACCGCCTCGGCCAACCGTGAGCGCACGGCCGGTTTGGCGACCAGTCGATCCACCATCACCTCGATGTCATGCCGCATCTGGCGGTCCAACTGCAGTTGGTCGCTCAGCGATACGACCTGGCCGTCGACACGCGCACGCACAAACCCCTGTTTCAACAGGTCCTCGAACAGATCGCGGTACTCGCCCTTCTGGCCACGGATGATCGGCGCCAGCACGGCGAATCGAACGCCCTGTTCGAGTTGGAGGATGCGAGCGAGGATCTGTTCGCGCGTCTGTGCGGTGATCGGCTTATCGCACTTGGGGCAGTAGCCTTGCCCGACACGCGCAAACAACACGCGCAGGTAATCGTAGACCTCGGTAATGGTGCCGACCGTCGACCGAGGATTGTTGCCGGTGGACTTCTGCGAAATAGAAACCGAAGGGCTCAGGCCGGCAATATAGTCGACATCCGGCTTGGGCATCTGCCCGAGAAACTGCCGAGCGAAACTGGACAGGCTCTCGACGTACCGCCGCTGGCCTTCTGCATACAACGTATCGAACGCCAGCGAACTCTTGCCCGAACCGCTGACACCGGTCAAGCAGATCAACTTGTTCCGCGGCAGAACCAGATCGACGTCCCGAAGATTATGTTCTCGAGCGCCTTTGACAATAATGTCCGAGGCAGGCATTTTTTCGTATTTCTACTCCGGCCGGCAGCAGCGCAAGTTGGGCAGGCACGTCCGACAAAAAAGCGACAAACGGGGGTATCCGCCCAGCCGACATGCGGCTCCGCCGAGCCGATAGAAGAGGGATTCATCCGTGCAAAACACTGTATTCTAGGAAGCCAATGCAAAGGTACAAGGAGCAACGGCTTCGTGGTGTCCCGCGTCTGAATTGAACCCAAATATTCATCGTGCCCCCTATAAGTTCTGCCGAAAAGCCGGCCACGTTGACCCGTGAAGACATTTTATGTTTCGCTGAGTGGCAATTATCTCTACTGGCGCATATCGTCTCGGCCGCATCCTTGTCTGGCACCAGTCGGTGCCTCTTGCCGTGGATGGTGACACACCACTCGCCGCGGGCCTTCCAACATCATATCTTGTTAGGTCTGGCCATTGTCTGGTATCCTTGATGACCGGAGATGGTTTCGGACTTTCGTTTAGTATCAATGAATAGTATCAACAACCCACCGAAACTCAAAAAGACAGCAAAAACCCTGGGCGCCAGCGTAGCTTCAATTGGCAGAGCACCGCATTCGTAATGCGGGGGTTGCGGGTTCGACTCCCGCCGCTGGCTCTTTCTCGTTTCTTGCAGGCCCGACTTTACTGGAGAGACTCCCTATGGCGACTGGTTTGGAAGCGGCACTCCCCGTCAGAGAGATTGCCTTGTCAAACATTTCCTTCGGCCCTCAAGAGATCCGTGCCATCACCAACGCGATCGCCGAGGATTTCTCGCAACATTCTGTGCTTCGAAACGCCGTCGCCGAATTGGCGTCCCGCGAGGGGCAGACACCGGCCAGTGCGGTTCGATTGGGTGTGTGCCAATATCTCCTGGGAAGGTATGAACAGGCTGCGGAGACGTTAGCCAATGCTGACGGAGGTGCTGTAGCCCATTTCTACCTTGGTCGATCCAAGTTCGAGTTGGGCCATTATGAGGGGGCGATCTCGGGCTACGAATCGGCAAGAACGGCCGGCTACGATCCCGACTACTGCGCGTTGGCCATCGCTGAAGCACATCGGTATAACCGTGATGCAGGGCGGGCGATGGAACTGTTGGATCAGATGTTTGGGCCCATCGAACAGACATCGGAGTACCTCTATCAACGCGGCGCGACGGTCGCCGCCATTGGCAGCAATCCGGATGAAGTTGTGCGTCTTTATGAACGGGCCGTGGAGGCCGACGGCCGCCATCCCGGCGCCCTGTTCGGATTGGCATTAGAGAACGATCGTCGCGGAAACGACGAACGGGCGTTGCGACTGTACCAACAAGCCGCCGATTGCTTTCCGACGCACGTGGGGGTCTTGCTGAACTTGGGCGTCCTGTACGAGGACCTTCAGCAGTACGAGCGGTCACGGGTCTGCTATCAGCGGATACTGGATTGCTACCCCGGCCACGCTCGAGCCCAACTGTACTTCAAGGATGCCGATGCTTCGGGCGACATGTTCTACGATGAAGAAGCCCAGAAGCGTCATGATCGTTTGACCCAAATTTTGAACGTCCCAGTGACCGACTTCGAATTGTCGGTACGCAGCCGCAATTGCCTGCAGAAGATGGGTATACTTACGCTGGGCGATCTAACGCGTACGACGGAGGCGGAATTGCTGGCCAGCAAGAACTTCGGCGAGACGTCACTGGTCGAGATTCGCGACATGTTGACGTCCAAGGGTTTGGATCTCGGCCAGTTTGCCCACGAGCGAGTTGATGTCGAGCCGTCGTACGACTTGTCGAACCTGTCGCCCGACGAACAAGCGCTACTTAGTCGCCCCATTTCCGATTTGAATTTGTCGGTCCGCGCTCGCAAGTGCATGGTCCGCTTGGGACTTAGTACCATTGGCGAACTGGTCCGCAAGACGGGCGACGACCTGCTGGAGTGCAAGAACTTCGGCGTTACCAGCCTGAACGAAGTCCGCGACAAGTTGACCCAATACAGCATCAAGTTGCGCGGTGACTGACCAACCTTGCGTTCCGAATGTCTGAGCATTGTTCGAGTTTCAACTTCGACACGTCGATTCCCGCTCTCCGGCACGACGTGGCGTTTTCCACACGCCTCACGGCCAAGTCGATACGCCGGCCTTCATGCCCGTCGGCACGCAGGGTACGGTCAAAGGACTGACCGCCGCAATGGTGCGGGCTACCGGCGCCCAAATGATCCTGGCCAACGCCTACCACCTGGCGTTGCGGCCGGGGGAAGATGTCATTCGGGACCTGGGGGGGCTGCACGCCTTGACCGGCTGGAACGGGCCGATTCTGACCGACAGCGGTGGATTTCAGTTGTTCAGCCTGGCGAGAATCTCCAGCGTTACCGATGAAGCGGCCGTCTTTCGTTCGCACATCGATGGGCGGTTGCTGGAACTGACACCCGAACGCTCTGTCACCATCCAGGAGGACCTGGGCAGCGACATCGCCATGGTTCTGGATCACGTGGTGCCACTTCCCAGCAACGAAGATGTCGTGCGAGACGCCTGCCAGCGTACGGTCCGCTGGGCCGAACGCTGCCGCGATGCGGCTCGTCGGGACGATCAGGCTCAATTCGCGATCGTCCAGGGCGGTTTGGATCCGGAGCTTCGCCTCTGGTGTGCCGAGCAGTTGGAGGGGCTGGATTTTCCTGGCTATGCAATAGGCGGCCTGAGTGTGGGCGAGGCTCCGGCTGACATGTACGGCACGTTGGACGTCACCTGTCCGGCGTTGCCGGAGGGCCGCCCACGGTATTTGATGGGAGTCGGTACGCCGATCGATGTCCTGGAAGCCGTACGCCGCGGGGTGGATCTCTTCGACTGCGTCATCCCCACGCGAAACGGACGGAACGCGTTGGCGTTCACGGACGACGGACCACTCAGAATGCGTAATCTCGCGCATCAACGAGATTCCCGCCCCATCGACGAGCACTGCCCCTGCCTTGCCTGCTGCCACAGTCGCGGGTATATTCGCCACCTGTTCGTGGCAGGTGAAATGCTCGGGCCGATCCTGCTGTCGGCCCACAACATCACCTACTACCAGCGACTGCTCTCGGACGCCCGAGGGGCGATCGAACATGGCGAATACCTGCAGTTTCTGCAAGAAAAGAGCCGTGGCTGGCGAGATGGGATGAACTCGTCGTCCGTCACGGGTGGAGCGGACTGATGCCCTTGCCCGGTGTACAGCAACACCTTATGATAGCTGCCCTACCACGACGTGAAGTCGGCCCGGCTGTCACATTCTGTCGGGCCCTTTTTGCGTTCGCGGATTGATGTCCGTAGCGAGAAGGCTTCGCGCAAAGAGGCCGCACGGAACGCGGCAATGGCTAAGAGCCCCTACACAGCAGTGGGCGGCACCCTCCACACTCAGAACTCCCGTTTGAAGAATGGTGACTCCCATGTCCACATGGCTTGACACGACCACTTGGCTTCTTCTTGCAGCGGACGCTCCTGAGTTCAACCTGTTTAACATGATGCTGCCATTCTTGGCTATCGGCCTGCTGTTCTATTTCCTCATGGTCCGGCCGGAAAGACGAAAGCGGGCCGGCATCGCAAGGATGCAGGATGATCTGAAGAAGAACGATCGTATCGTCACGATTGGTGGCATCATGGGCGTTGTAGTCAACACCCAGAAAGAGTCGAACGAAGTCACCATCCGTGTGGACGACAACAACAATACTCGCATCCATATCCTCCGAAGTTCGATTTCGCGTGTCCTGACTGACGACAAGTCGGACGCAAAGAAAGAGGACGGGTAAGTTAGCCTTCCGGGCAAGTTCAACGTATCCCCTCCGGATCAGGAAGTTTCCGTCATGTCCTTCGATTTCAAATGGCCGGCCCTGCTGGCGCTATTTGTCGTTGCACCGTGTGTTGTCGCTTCTGAGCAGAAGGACATTGTCATCGCCGACTTCGAAGGCAAAGACTATGGCGATTGGAAGGTCGAAGGCGAGGCCTTCGGTACGGGCCCGGCGCCGTCGACACTGCCGGACCAGACGGAGGAGGTCAAGAAACTTCTAGGCAAAGGGCTGGTCAACAGCGGTGATGAAACCACCGGGACGCTCACCTCGCCGAAGTTCACCATCGATCGCGACTTCGTGAACCTGCTCGTCGGCGGTGGCGGGTACAAGGACAAAACGTACGTCAGCCTTTTGGTCAACGGCCAGCGTGTGAAAACGGCCATGGGGCCGAATACGGAGACCGGCGGGAGCGAAGCACTTTCGTGGGTCACCTGGGATGTGACTGACCTTGCTGGCAAGGAGGCGGTCATCCAGATCGTCGACGATCACACCGGGGACGGGGGACACATCAATGTGGATCAAATCGTCCTGTCCGACACCCAGATGGCCGATCAGCCGTGGTTGTCGGCGCTGTGGAGTGCGTTCCTCGCCTTTCCATGGTGGACGCTGTTGCGTCTGTTTATCGCTCTGCCGCTGCCATGGTACTTGGGACACAGATTGGCAGTGTACCTGCGCATGAAGGATTACAGTTGGAAGCTTGGGGTAATCTTCTGCGCGTTGGCCAGCGCGGGGGTCATCGTCCAGGCCGGAACGCTACCCCTGGGCGTCGATCTCGAAGGCGGCGACATCCTGGTCTACGAAGTCGACCGCGAAACGCTCAAAGAGCAAGGCACGCAGGCCTTGACCCAAGGCGTCCGAAACCGGCTGATCGAAGCGATCTCCAACCGGATCAATCCCAGCGGCACGAAAGAGATCATAGTACGCCAGTATGGGGATTGGCAGATCGAAATCATCATTCCGAAAGTAGATCGGCGCGAAGTCGAACAGATCAAGAAATTGATCAGTACGGCCGGCTCGCTGGAATTCCGCATCGTGGCAAAACGAAACCACGCCCCGCATGAATACGTGATTAACCTGGCCGAAACGCAGGCGCAAGACCCGAACAAGCGTCGATCGAAAAACGTCAGGGATACTGAAGGCACCATCGTGGGCTACTGGGCGCGCGTGGACCGCGAGGAAGGCGAAGCCGGCAAGCTCGGTGAACTAAGAGTTGATGTGAGGGGTGACGTTATTCGCAACGCCACCACGGGGAAACCGGTCTCGCTGAATGAGGTTGACCTGGACAGCGTCGAGATTGATGTATTGATGGTCGTCGACGAAGACACCAGGTTCCACGTCAAAGGCGAGCATCTTGGCATGGTCAGCCGTGGCTATGACGAGACCATGAGGCCCTGCGTAAGATTCAATATGAGAGGGCAGGGCGCTGGTTTAATGGGCGCGCTGACCGGCAGCAATCTTCCGGACGAGCAGCGGGACTTCTATCAGCGGATGGCCATCCTGTTGGACGGCAGTGTGTTGTCCGCGCCGCGAATCATTACCACGATCAGCGACCGCGGTCAGATCACTGGTAGTTTCACGGTGGAGGAAGTCGACTTCTTGGTTGGCGTTTTGCATTCCGGTAGTCTTCCCGCAGCCGTGAACGAAGAACCGATCAGCGAGAACCAGATCGGCGCGGTTCTTGGCGAAGACACAATTCAACGCGGCAAGTGGGCCATCGGAATCTCGCTAGGTGCCGTGCTTGTGTTCGTACTCTTTTGGTACCGCTATGCCGGCATCGTCGCATGTCTTGCCTTGGCGGCCAACCTACTGCTGATTTTGGCGCTGATGATGTCTTTCAATGCCGCCATGACTCTGCCCGGACTGGCCGGTTTAGTACTGACGGTTGGGATGTCGGTCGATGCCAATGTGCTGATATTTGAACGCCTCCGCGAGGAACTGGATCGCGGCGCGGCACTACGCATGGCAATTCGTAACGGTTTCAGCCGCGCCACGACGACGATTGTGGACGCGAACCTAACGACATTGATCACCGCCCTCGTGCTCTACGCGATCGGAACGGATCAAATCCGAGGGTTTGCCGTCACGCTTATCCTTGGCATCCTGATGAGTATGTTTACGGCGATCTTCTGTGCTCGCGTAGTCTTCGACCTTTTCGAACGGAAGCGCCGCCTAAAGTCGCTCAAAATGAGACGAATGGTGGGCGACACGCACATCGACTTCATCGGAAGGCGGACGATCGCCGCGGTCGTGTCGACGCTCTTGATCATTGTCGGCCTCGTCGCAGTCGGAGTGCGGGGTGCGCAGATCTTCGACATCGACTTTGCCGGCGGCACTTCGGTCACGATGGTTCTGGAGCCCGACTTCTCGGGCGGCACTTCGGTCAGGATGGTTTTGGAACCGCCGACAAGCGAGGCCGGGATTCGTTCGAAGCTGGATCAGAAGTTTGCGGGTTTGACGTTCGAGGGTTCCTCGGTGAAGTACTCGGTGAACCGCGTCGACGATGCGGGACAGGCCGACAATACGGTTTGGAAGATCGACTCGTCGATTCCCGATGTTGAGCAGTTGCAGGAGATCTTGAAAAGTGCCTTCCCGGTAGTCTCCTTCTCGATGCAATTGCCGACAAACGGGGCCGAGATCCGATCGAAGTTGAAAAAGGCGTTTGCCACAGAGAGAGTCGAAGATTCGTCGGTTCAGTACTCGGTCAACCGCGTCGACGTGGAAGGCCAGGATGCCAACACGGTCTGGAAGATCGACTCGTCGTACAAGAAAGCGAAAAAATTGCAGGCAATCCTGCAAGAAGAGTTTCCCGTGGCTAGGTACTCGATGGATTTCGAAACGCTGAAAAAAAAGCCCATCGCTCCAACGACGCCGAGTAAGGAAGAAGCAACCGACCCCGAGGAAAAGAAGCCCGCCGGCGCTGTGGAACCGAAATCCGAAGAAGATCTGGAACCGAAGCCAAAAGAGACATCGCCGAGACCGTCCAAAACCGAGAAGGCCCCCGAGGCCCCAAAGGAAACGCCGAAGCCGGCTGACGAAACGAAAGACGATCCTGGGCCGTCGAAGGCCGTAGCTGCGCCAGAAGAGAAGGCCAAGGATGCGGAAGATGGCGGAAGCAGCAAACCAGATGAATCCAGCAAGGAAACACCGAAGCCAAGCGACCAAGGCGCCGTGAGAACGGACCTGCCGCCGGATAACGTTCTGGCTCTAGCCGGCGATGGGGCGTTCCTGCTGTCCCAGGCCGATCCGGCAAAGGACGCACCGAGCGACGCGGCCGAGGCCAAGCCGAAGGAAGAAACGGTCCCGGCCGAGGAACCCGCCCCGGCAGAGAAGACCGCTCCAGCCAAAAGCGAAACACCCGCAACCGAAGGCAAGACGCCAGGAAAAGAGAAACCTTCCGAAGAACCATCGGCCAAGCCGGCCGGTGACAAGCCCAAGGAATCAACCGAAGAGAAGCCGGCCGATACTGAGGCGCCCAAGCCAAAGGATGCTTCGGTGGACGAACCGCCGAAGAAGGAACCGGCCGCGGCTGAAAAGGAAAAACCTACGCCCGATGAAAAACCGGCTCCGGCCAAAGACGAAACGGTTGCCCCCGAAGGCAAGCCCCCGGAGGAGAAGCCTGCCGAGCCAGCGGCAGCGGGCAAGGATGGCTCCCTCGCAGATAAGCCAGCCGACGATAAGCCGGCAGAGGCACCCGAGACCGGCGAAGGCTCGGAGAAGGCCGACGTACCCGAACCGGCGAGGGTATCAGGGGAAGAAAAGACCGTCACCCGAACGCAGTTGAAGTTCGCCTACGAAATTAACGGCTTGACGTTGAAAGCCGAGATTCTCGATGCGGCTGCTGCCGTCGATGTTCCCCTGGTCGAGGAAGAAATTGACACGAACACCTTGAAGCCCGTACCGCAGCCCTCCGAAAAAGCGGCCCAGGAAGCCGAGGCCACAGCTAGAGCGACCAGCGAAGATGCCAGCAAGTCCCCAGAGGAGAAGAAAAAGGCTGCAGACGAAGCCGTCGCTAAACGCAAGGCGGCCGAC
The DNA here is from genome assembly GCA_016784735.1 of Pirellulaceae bacterium. Lineage (GTDB taxonomy): Bacteria > Planctomycetota > Planctomycetia > Pirellulales > Pirellulaceae > JADHUC01. The sequence goes on from JADHUC010000002.1 coordinate 67,222, forward strand.
GATGCCAAGGCTGCCCTAGCCGATTGGTGGATCGAAGACTCTAGGACATTCAAGGTATGGGACGTGTCGCTGGTTACCACGGAAGAGAAGGCGAGAGAAGTATTCGAGCACATGCAAACGGAGTTGGCCGAAACGCCGTATTGGCTGTCGTCCAGCGCGATTGGCGGCCAGGTGGCGGGCGATACGCGCACGTTGGCCATTGCCGCGCTGCTGACCAGTTTGCTGGGTATCGTTGGCTACATATGGATTCGGTTCCAACGCGTTATTTTCGGTTTGGCCGCGGTGATCGCCCTGGTGCACGACGTGCTGATTACGCTGGGTGCCATCGGCGTCAGCTACTGGCTGGCCGGCGTGATGGGATTCTTGTTGATCGAGGAATTCAAGATCAGTCTGCCGGTTGTGGCGGCACTGTTGACGATCATTGGATACTCGCTGAACGATACGATCGTCGTGTTCGACCGAATCCGTGAGGTGCGTGGCAAGAGCCCCGAACTGACGGGCGAGATGATCAATACCAGCATCAACCAAACGCTGGGCCGCACGTTGTTGACATCGTTGACCACGTTCGTGGTGGTGGCCATTTTGTATGCGTTTGGCGGCCAAGGCATACACGCGTTTGCATTTTGCCTGGTGATTGGCGTGATCGTCGGAACCTACAGTTCGATCTTCGTCGCGTCGCCCGCCCTGTTGTGGATGGCGCAGCCTAAGAAGGCAGCCTGATAGCATGGGCATCGCATGGGCCATTGTTTTGGTTCTGGTGCTTCTGATCGGATGGGCGTCCAACCTGTTCGGTCTTCCCGGCAACTGGCTGAACGTGGCTGCTGCGGCCGTCTACGCGTTCCTCATACCGGCCGGGCAGCGTCTCTCGATGGGCTGGCTCGTCGTGGCCGTGATCCTCGTGCTTGCGATCTTGGGCGAGTTGATCGAGTGGATCGCCGGAGCTTTGGGCGTGGCGAAAACGGGAGGGAGTCGCCGCGGCGCGGTGCTGGCCCTCGTGGGCTCGATGATCGGCGGCATCGTGGGCGCGTTTGTCGGCATCCCAATTCCGCTGGTGGGCCCGGTGATCGGGATTCTATTGTTCGCCAGCTTAGGCGCACTGGTTGGAGCCGTGATCGGCGAAAAGTCGAAGGGTCAGGACTGGTCGGCCAGTTTCCAAGTGGGCCACGGGGCCTTCTGGGGCCGTCTAATGGGCACGCTGGGCAAGATACTGTTCGGCCTCTTCATCGTCGCAGTTGCAGTGGCCGCGTTGCTGCTAGAGTAACAAGGATAAAGGATGGGGTCAGATCTGACCCCATCGCCTTGTTGATCCAAAATGAAGACGACGGCTCGCGACCTTCAACTCGTCCAGCCATGTTCAGTCTTTCCAAGTAGTCACCCTAATGAGCGCCGCGATGGTCGGCGCCAATTCACCGACCGGGTCAATGATCATTTGTGGCCACAGCGTGCAGTCGCTGGATGCGTGCGACAAGCTGCTCGTGCGTGATCGTGCCTCCGACAGGCGCGATCAGATAACAGGCGTTTGGACCGGCGCAGTCCAGAATCACTTGCCGGTCGTTCGGCGTGGCGAATCCGTCGGCACAGGGTTCGTGGCCGTGAACGAACACCGTGGCACCGATCAACCGCGAGAGGGCCTCGGCATTCTGAGCCCGGAAGTCGCGTCCCCAGACCAGACGGAAGGCCGCGCCGCCCTGCCTGAGATCGTTTTTCGTCAAGCGTCGCTTGAATACGGCGGTATCAAAGCCTTCCAAGTCCACGTCCTCCGGTACCCCATGACTGACAAACACTCCGTTGGCCAGACGAACCGATAGGGGGCACGTCGAGAGGAACTCGACAAGGGCATCGCGGACCCGCATCATGGATTCGCCGTACATCGCCTTTAGCCCGGCGCGAAACTGCAAGTTCAGCATGTTGCCGCCCTTGGCGATCGGAAAGTCATTCAGTTCGGCCAACTCGTGATTGCTGAGCAGGAAGTGAAGACGCTCGGGGTACTGCACCTTCAACCGGGCCACGTCTTCAAGCAGCAAATGGGACATGCATCCCGAACCGGTTGGATACACCGGACCACCGTGGCAGACTTCCTGCAACACGAGGTGGCGGCGTACGTTGGACTGCAGATCCGCGATGCGACAGAGCTTGTTGAAGTGGTTTCGCTGGCCATGAAGGTCGCCGGCGATCAGCACATCGTCCGCAACGTCGTCCGAGAGCGAGACGATGTTCCCGTCGCGCGTGGGCGTATCGCGGTTAGCTTCCGCCGCTTGAGCGTAAGTAGTGACGACGTGATCGATAGTCTCGGGCGACGCAACCATAGCCCGGCAGGATAACAACTACGGTTGCGGAAGTCCAGAAACGGACCAGCGTATGTGTGGCCAGATGCCCCGGCGATCACCCTGGTAGCTGAATTCTTGTCAATTCAGCGACAGACAAGAGAACTTAGGCGAGCGGCAGATGAGAATCTACCCGTGGGGCGAGCTTCCAGCTTGCCTTCCTCGGCGAATTCGCAAGCTGGAAGCTTACGCCACGGTACATACCTAACTGCCGCTCGCCTCAACTGGCACTATCGGTCCAAGTACACTCGCGTAACCTCTTCCTTCGCCACCGCAATGGGTGTCTCGTTGGTGATCAGTTGTACTTGGATTCGCTGAGCGCCCGCGTCCAGACCCTGCACCTTCAGCTTGTAAACGGCCTGTTCGCCAGGGGCCAAGCGGGCCAGAGGATCAATCGCCACTTGGGCGCCGTCGACGACCACGCGAGTCGGTCCGTCGCCGCCGACCGGTTTGAGCGATGGCGGCAGATTAAGGGCCAGGCGAATGTTCGTGGCAGCGCTGGAACCGCTGTTGTTCAGTGTGATCGTATACGTCGTGTCGCTGCCGACTTCGATGGGATCGGCGACGTCCGCCACGTCGAATTCCAACTCGGCCAGACCATCCACCCGGACCAGTTTGTCATGCGAGTGCTCGATCCCCAGTGCCGCTCGGCCTTCGACGCTCAGCTTCTGCTCGCCCGTTTCCAGAGGCAGTAGCGTCAGCTTGGCGACTCCCATCTCATTCGCCGGCAGTTCCTCTAGACTCCAGTAAACGGCATGGTTCTGCGATTCGTACTGGCCTTTGTGATCGGCTGAGAGGAACTTCATGCCCTTGGGCAAGTAGGTGACCAACTCGACCTCACGGGCGGTCGCGGTGCCGGGGTTGGACACGGCGACTTCGTAGGTGGCTTCTCTTTCAAGGAACCGTAGGCTGGGACCGCTAAGCGCCACCTCCAACGACGGTGCGATCACTTCCAGAATGGCACTGTCTTTTGCGATCAGGTTCCCATCGCCTCTAGCCAGCAACACGTTTTCGATGATTCCGGGCCCGTCGGCTTTCAATGCCAACTGCATCCGGCGCGTTTCGCCGGGTTTCAGTGTGCCGACTTCGAACGCCAGTTCGTTGCCCTTGATGTGCGCCAGCCCTTCAGGAACGTTTTCTTCCAAGACGATCCCCGTTGCCGCTCCCGTTCCTGGGTTCGACACCGTAATGTCAAAAGTGACGGCTTCGCCGATCATCACCTTTTCCGGGGCCGTGTAGGTAAGCTTGAGTTCCGGCTTTGTGCAAACCGTGCGGGCGGACGCTTGCGCTGCGAACAGCACTTGTGCAACGCTGCCGATTTCGCCTTCGGTCGTCGGTAGCAACTGGACGGTAATCATGGTCTCGTCACCCGGCTGCAGCGTGCCCAACTGCCACATCAACTGGCCATCGGACGTGCGGTTCGCTTGCGGTTTGGCGTTGACGAAACGAGTTCCCCGCGGCACACGATCCAACACGATCACGTCCTGAGCCGCCACGGTGCCCACGTTGCGGACCTTCAGTTGGAATTCGGTCTCTTTACCGACCTGAATTTCTTCCGGAGCCGTCTTTTCCAGCGTCAAAGCCGGCGATTGCAGCCCCTCCAGCGAATTTGTGCCGGGCGTGCCATCCCCTTCGAACGGCCGAGCATCACCGGCGGCTGCGGAATTGAACGATGGCTCCGTCAAGGACGGATTCGGCGAATAGACGCTGCCGGTGGTTGGTTCCGTAGGTGGTAAAGTCGGTGAGGGCGTCCCCATGTCGACCGCGGGAGTCGGAGTCGCGTAGATCGGTGCCGTTTGGTCGTTCGCGGGAGCCGCATCACTTATCGTGGCCTCGAACTGTGATTCAGTGGCTGTTTCCGCAGGCGTAGCGCCCGTTGCGGGCCCGCTGCCGTAGATGCTAGCATCCGAACCGTTGTCCGTGATGGCCGCGCGTGCCGCATCGCGCAAGCTCCCGTCCAACGCGGCCGGAGGCTCGGGCTCTGGGCCTGCCGGCGTAGGCGTCTGGCCGGGCCCCGCAACCGTGACGTCGGCTGGCGGCGACGGTGGGTTCAAATCAGCCGGGCTATCGAATTCGGGCATTGGGGGGGACGGGGGAACAGTGTCTGGACTGACACCCGCATCGGAGACCGCCTCGGTGGCAGGCGGCGTAGACACCGTCGCCGCGGTTTCTCCGTCGTTGGCTCTGATAATCGTGCTGGGAGGCGGGAGCAAGAAGTCCTTCGGAGTCCCCGGGTTTTCGGGAGCCTCTACCTCATAGGCGGCGAGAGAAACCGATTGGCCACCATCGCCACCGACCGACGCCACCATGGAACCTGGCGGCACGGCATCCCCGGTAGGCAGCGGGATTGGCTGAACGTTGTCCGGTTCCTTGAGTTCGGCAGCCGGGCCCGGATCGCCATCTGCCACAGGGGCCTCCGAGAAGAGTTGGCCTGGCATGATGGCAAAGGCGGTAAGCCCCCCTACAATAGCCACTGCGGCCAAACCTAGAACGAGACGTTTTGCAAGTTTAGTTTTGGGTCCTGACATTGTTTGCATCCCGCAAGAGACGAGAAAATAGACAATCCCCCGGCCAACTAGAATGGGAGCTGCGTACTTACCAAAATCAGAGGACCGCCGGAAGATCAGTTATTGCGGAAGCTGCTAGCAGACGGTTACTGCGCTGGCATCGGATGTGCTCGTGTGGGCCTTGATCGTAGCGTCGGCAATGTGGGGCACGTTTCCAACGTGCCAATGTGCGCAAGTCGGTGAAGGACGGCACGTTAGAAACGTGCCCCACGTGCTACCACCGCCAGCATTTCGCAAGCTTATGATCAAGGCCGCTCGTGTGATACCTGTCCCCTTCCCCCCGATGGTGTTCAGATAGGAGACATCCGACAAACACTCAGCCACCAGCCACAGGTGGGTAAATGGAAATCGCGTCGCCGGCCTGCAGCTTGCGGTCGTGGGCGGCATATTCGCTGTTGACCGCAACGACAGCCACCTTCCTTTCCGGCAGGTTCAACTGCTGAAGGAGGTCGCCGACTGTGCTGCCGTCCGACACGTCGATCGTCTCTCGGCCGAAGCGGCCTTTTCGCAGAGAGGCCGAGAGTTTCACTTCGACTTCCATGGTCTCGCCCTGTGCGCATGAGTCGCGAAGAAAACAACTTCTTCGTTTAACCGCAAGCCGGAGGCGTGCGCGTCCCCTCCGCGCACGCCTCCGGCTTGCGGTTAAACGATGACGCATGCTACAGAAAAGGTAGGTCCCGCTTGCCGAGCGGGACCTTGAGTTTGTTGGAGTTCACGCTTTAGCGTGTCTTCGAACACACGCTAAAGCGTGAACTCCAACGATACGAAACCAGGTCCCGTCCGGCAGACGGGACCTACTTGTCGGCAACGGCGACGCCTACGCCCCCGCCGGATGCAAGTCTGCGGAAACGAAATCGAGGCCCAGGCCGTCGAGCGTCTCCCTGGTGGGAACGCCTGTTTCCGCATCCCAGCCCATGGCGTCCAGGTAGTCGCGGATCTGCGTGTCGATATCGACGGTGACACCCTCGAGCGGGCCGGCTTCGAGGGGCGGCACACCGATCATTCGTGGTGGCACTTTCAAGTCGATATTGCGGAATCCTTCGCGAATATTGAACGCCGTACGCAGCGCGGTGATCCGGTCGCCCATCTGCTGCACCTCGTCCAGCGTATACTCCTTACCCGTGGTGTACTTCAACGAGTCGGTCAGCGACTCGGGCTTCATGTTGCACCAGGAAAACATGCACATTCCGGCAGCGCTCGTTACGTGATGGTGAGCGGCGACCGTGCGATACACTTGGCCTTTGCCTTCGACTTGATAACGTTCGTACTCGCCCGCCACCAGACCTGGAGGTGAGAACTGACCCTCGACCGTCCAGGCACTCATCTGCGTATGCCGGCCGGGCGTCGCATCCATCTTGTAGCTGGTGGCCAACCCCGGATTCAAACGCGGGTCGTGCATGGGCAGTTCTTCGCCGCCGACGTGAATTGCGTATTGCTCGGCCCCCTTGCCGATCCGCTCGGCCGCCGCCTTGGCTCCATCGGCCAATACCTTTCCACCGAAGCCCTCGCCCGTGGCAATCTGCCGCGTGACTTCGGCAATCGCCTGATGGTTGCCCCACGTCAGTTCCAGTCCATCGGTATCGTCCTTCGTCAACACCCCGTTCTCGTAGCATTCGATGGCGAAGGCCACGGTGCATCCGGCGCTGATCGTGTCGAGCCCGTAACGGTTGCAGTACTCGTTGCACAGGTTGATGGATTCCACGTTGTCGTTCAGGCACATGGTGCCAAACGAGCCAAGCGTTTCGTACTCGGGCTTGTGGGTATCGGACTTGTATGGGCCTTCTTCCACCTCGGTCAGTCCGCCGCAACTGATCGGGCACTTCCAGCAACCCCATTTCTTCTTTTGCAGCGCTTTAACATTTTCGTCGCTGATCTTCTCCACCGTCGGGAAGTCATCCGGCACACCGCCCCAATTCTTGATGGGCGTGTCGGCGGTGGCGCAAGCGGCTGCCGCGATCCCCGAAGTACCATGTTCAGCCAATACGTCAAAGAACCCCTGCTCCCTCATGAACGCCCTATGTTCCTTCATGGACGCTTTCATGCCGTCAAGATCGGCAATGGAGATCTCCGCGTCGCCGGCGGCGACAATGGCCTTGAGTTTCTTGGAGCCCATCACGGCACCAAGCCCACTTCGGCCCGCTGCCCGCCCTTTGTCGTTGATGATACAGGAAAGCAGGTTCATCTTTTCGCCGGGAGGCCCGATGCATGCGGAACGGGCATTCTTGCCGTAGAGTTCTTGGGTCTTGTCTTCGACCTCGTGCGCGTCCATTCCCCACCAGTCTTCGGCCGGCACCAACTTGCCCTCGCCGTTTTCGAGCAGAAGATACACGGGCTTTTCACTGACGCCTTTGACGATGACCCCATCAAAGCCGGCTCGCTTCATGGCAGGTCCGAAGCTGCCGCCCGAGTTGGCGTCGCCCCATGTTCCCGTCTTGGGGCTCTTCGCCACCACCACGTATCGATTCGCCGTGATGCCCGGGGTCCCTGTAAGCACTCCCGTGAAAAACCCAAGGTGGTTTTCGGGGCCCAGTGGATCGACGCCCGGTTTCTGCATCTTGTACAGATAGTAGGCACCCAACCCGTAGCCGCCGAGGTAGGTCAGGTAAAGGTCGTCATCTGGCGTTTCCACAGAGACTTGCTGTGCGTCAAGATCCACCATGAGGATCTTGCCCATGGTTCCTGGTACTGGCATTCCCTGATCTCCTTTTCGACAATGATAGTGGCGGTTTTTGGTCGATTGGTTGCCATGAAGTCTATCAGGAAAAGCGGCCGTCGCCACCCCGCTAAGGGTGGATAATTGGCGTCTCCGATGTTCGCTCCATGCACATTCAACTCTGGTCGGAAACCGTCCGAGAGTAGTACAATATATCGCAGCCAGTTGAAATTGTCCGTAGTCGCAAGCTGCTAGCTTGCGAATCGACATGCTGGCAGCTTGTCGCTACGGGCAAGGGAAGTAGGGGCCGCCGGCTACGTCGCTTCGACATATGCCTTCTCAACCTTCACAAGACGATTCCAAAACGATACCGCCGGGGCCGCCGCCTTTGCCGAAGCGATCGGATTCTTCAGTGCCGCCACCCCCTCCGAAGAGCGGTGATTCGCGAGCCAAGCTGCCTCCGCCCCCACCGATGGCCGAGTTTGCCGATGCTTGTCCCGCCGACGCGCCGAAGACGCAGCGACTGCAGTCATTCTTGGCAAAGGCCCGCTACATTCTGGCCGAGCAGCGCGGCGTAACGGCCAAGAGCCAGATGATGCTGGTCAGCGCGGCCGACGAATTGGGACTTTCCAGCGAGGAGGCCGAGAAAGCGATTGCCTCCCTGCAGCAAACGCGTGGCAACATCGCGGCGCCGCCCGTCGCGGCACCGCCGGTCGATTCGCGCTGGCGCGACGATGAATCTCCGCAGAAGGAAAGCGAAACGCCTCAGGAAGTCTTTCGCGCCTACGTCGACGAAGCTTTGGCCAAATCGTCAAGGCACGTCATCTCCCGCCGTAGGGAACGGAAACTGATCGAGGAAGGCAAAAGCAAGCTGGGCCTTTCCACGGTGTTCGCGCGCCAAATTGTCCATCAGGTCGCGGCCGACAGCGACAAGGCGGTCGTTTCTCTGGAAGAGGACGAACAGAGTACCGCCGGTTCGAGCGACTCGGGCGAGAATCCCAACGTGGACGAATTCCTCGAACGCGCGGTAGCGATCCTTGCCGAACAGCGAGGCATCAATCCCAGAAGTCGAATCCTCTTGGCTGCAGCGGCCGGTGAACTGGGCCTGTCGGACGAACAAATGGACGAGGCGATCGCCTCGCTACAAGGCAGCGTCTCCGGTGACGACGCAGAAGACGTATGGCGGCAAGAGAGGATCGACTCGTTTCGCGAATACCTTGGCGAGGTATTTGGCCGGCTGCCCCACGAGGTAGCCACGTCGCGCGTGCAACAGAAGTGGGTCGCGGACGGCGAGGAGCTGCACGGCGTTGAGACGCAACAGGCTCGGGAGGTCATCCGCGAGCTTGCGTCCAAGCAAGATGTGCGAATCGTCTCGGAAGATCAAGCCAAGAACCACGTGGCCGGCGTGGTCGAGCAATTGATGGGCGATGCCACGCGGTTGGACGGGCCGACTCGCGCAAGGATCTTCTCGGAAGGTACACAGTGGGGACTCGCCCCCATGCAAGTGGATGCAATCATTCGAGAACGCGTCCGCGTGAACCGGCGGAAACGGTCGTCCGAACGAAGCTTGGTGGGATTGGCACTCACGGCAGGCATCGGCATCGTATGCGCGCTGTTGGGTTTCCTGGCGTGGGTCCTCCTTTTCGGAGGCGGCGACACGCCGGAGACCGTACCGATTGCCGAGCAACCGATTGTGCAATCGCCGGTCACCCCGGAGACCGCCGCCATCGAATCGCCGACCGGCCAGGAATGGTGGGCCAAGGATGAGGACCTGCTGATCGCCGTTACCAAAATGCGCATCGTTCTGCCAAACATGAAAGGGCATTTGGTCGGGTTGAATCTAACGGACACGGAGGCTCGAGGCCGCTCGTATCGCGAATTGACACAGGCGGCGGCCATCAATGCCGATAACGACGTGCATCGGGCAATCCTGCGAGAGTTGCTCGCGAGCTGCTATGTGGCAGAGCCTTCAGACGAGTGTGCGGGTGTCCTGCGCGAGGCCTTGTTGGATCTAATGCCCGCAGTTGGCGACGCGTTGCCCGATGACGATACGGCCCACGATGTCGCCTTCTGGGTCATCCGCACCGCCTTGGCGGCGTTGGCTGACGAGTCGCTGGACGCGGCGCGAGCAGACGAACTGGGCCGAGCGATCGGCCGGGCAATCGGCACGACCGTCGACACGACGCTGGACCTGCCGCAACTGGAACGCCAGTGCCTGGCGGCGCTTTGCCGGCATCTGTACCAGGTGGTCATTCAGTCGGCGGCATCGCAACCGCTGATAGCGGCTCCGCTGTACACGGCCCTTACGGTCCAGGCCTTGCGCTATCTGGATAGGAGCGTCATCGAACGCACGAACGTCGATCTGCTTGCGGCCGCTCTGCCGGAGGTAGGCGAGGCGTGGAAAGAGTACGAAACCTTGATCCAATGGACCATCAACTCGGCAGACCCGTTGGTCGTCCTGCGGGTTGTGGAGCTGTACGAGGAAATAACGGACGCGTCGCTTCGCGATTACCTGGCCGATCGACTACTTCGGCGAGCCGGCGTCTATCCCGGACCGCTGAAAGTGGACGAAGTGGCGCGGCGGGTGCGTGAGGCGATGGGCGCAAAGCACATCGTCACCGGGCGGCATCGCTGGAAGCGGCTGGCCGATCTGGCGGGCGATACGCTTGCCGAACCGGATGCCCCCGACGACCAGACGGTGCCCACGTTGCAGCAGGTCGTCGATCTGGCACGCACGAGCACGTTGGCCTGCGCTTTGGCGCAAGGAGAAATCGGCTATGCGACCTTCGACGAGTTGATTCAAGACGGCCCACCGAAACTGTCAGGCTCAGCGGACCTGCCCGATGGACCTCGCCGCCCGCGACGGCGCCAGGCTGGGCCAGCGGCCGCCGCACAAACGAAGAATGTGCTTCGTTACATTCATTATTTGACGGACCAGCGCCGCCAGCCCGCTCACCGACCCGTGTATCTTCGCGGCATCGCGTCGTTCGCGTCACAAGTGCCCGAGTTGGAACCGGAGCCGGCCGGACTGTTGGCGCGTTATCTCATGAAAGCGAAGACCGACGACGAGCAAGCTGTAGTGCTCGAGCATGCCGAAACGGTGACTCGCTGGAAGCACGTACGTCTGGCCCTGGCCGATCAGGTCCTCGACACCAACCTACACAAGGAACGAATCCAGGCCCTTTTCTCAAGAGTTCTCAGGCGGAACATCGAACTGGCCGACGACGATTGGAAGCAAGAGGCGTACCAAGCGATGATTCGAGACGTGATCGAGGATCTGTCATTTGCTGCAGGTCGCCAGGTCGGCGCCGGGAGAGTCTACGACGATGCCAGTTTGGCTCTTCGCGACCAGTACAGTACCCAAGCCAAACTACTGGGCGTCCTACCCGAGCAGTACGACGCCGCGGAAAGCCCCGCGCGCGTCTTGCGTCTGATGATCGAACGCTACGCTGCCGGACTGGACGAAGGCAGCTTGTCGGACGAAGCACGCCGTCACCTCACGAGCCTGCCCCGCCAATTTGATGCCGTCGAGTACATGGGCGCCAACGACCTGGAGCGAACCGTACTGCTGCAGAAACTCTGGCTGCGTACTCTGGCGTTTGGCACCGCCCACAATCACGCAGGAAAGGCCGACCAAGCGACGACGCTGGTTGACGACTCGGAACAGACCGACGGCACCGCCGACAATCTGTTCGCCCAACTCCGAAACGGCGAACGGGCGATCCTACAAGAGTGGCTACTCGCAAGTCCGCTGGATTGACCCAAGAAATCGAGACGGCTGTGCAGAGCGGCCATCTATGTCGGCGATTATCATTCGCGTGACTGATCCGCAATACAGTACAGGTGCTCGAACGTTCGAATGAAGATTTCGCCTTCGGAAAACGCCGGGGTCGAATTGCTGCTTTCACCCAATTCGTTGGTGGCCACGATTTCAAGACGCTCGGGATTCGGCAGAAATACGTGAGTCGCCCCTTTCTGGTTCGTGGCGTATAACCGGCCCGCGGCGTATATGACCGATCCCCAGTGATTTCCGTCCGGCACCCTCTCCTGCCAGGTTTCCTCGCCGGTCACGGCTACGACACATTGCAGCGTGCCCGGACCGGCGTTGGCTTTGTAGACGTGCGGACCAATCAGAACGCCCGTGCCGATATTCTGCGGGTTGCGTTCGATTCGCCACAGACGATGCGTGTCGGTTACGTTGCCCGAGCCCCCCAGGCGAAATCCGAACGCTGGGCCCGTGAATCCGGCAAAATACACGCCGAAATCATTGCCAAGAATTGGGCACGAGTACGCCAGATCGCCGCGCGGGCCGCGAACGCCGTCGTCGGTCCAGACGATTTCACCCGTTTCGGGGTCATAAGCGTTCACTCGCGTCGCCATCGCGCAGATGATTTGCCGCTTGCCGCCAACGTGTGCGACGACGGGCGTGGCCCACGAGCCCATGTATTTCTTGTTCTCGTTGTAACTGCCATCGCCCTTTTGCGGTTCGTCGGTTTCCCACAGCGTCCGGCCGGTCTGCAGATCGACCGCCGCCAAGAAGACTCGCGGGCCGGGACCGCAGTGCATGATGACCCGATCTTCGAGCAGAATTGGCGAAGTGCCATAACCCCAGATGTGCTGGAAGGCGCCCAAATCCCGACTCCAAAGCTCCTGGCCCGAGAGATCGTAACAGTACAGCCCGGCAGAGCCGTGCCAGACTACTATGCGCTGGCCGTTGGTGGCCGGAGTCGACGAACCGTGCGGATTCGTCTTGTGCGTCTTTTCCACCTTGTCGAACTCGACCGTCCGCACCCACAACTGTCGACCGGTACCGCGGTCGAAGCAGAAGAGGCTGCGCGTGCGTCCCTGATTCTCCGTACACGTGACGAACACGCGACCGGCCGATACGATCGGGCTACCGTTACCCGGTTCGGGCAGCGGCGTTTTCCATTTGATGCTATCATCGCTCCCCCATTCAGCGGGAAATACCTCGCCGTCCGCGTGTCCGTTACCATGCGGTCCTCGAAATTGAGGCCAATCGCCGGCCCCGGCGTGTGTGGCGAAGGCCATAGCTCCGAATAAGGCAAAGGCTCTCAATGAGATTCTGTCGGTCATATCTGTTTTCTCCGGCCAAGTCATGTTATGGGCTTGGAGTTAGCATAGCGGTTTTCTTCCGAGTCCGCTAATTACGGACGGACGGTCAGATCCCTCGGTTGTCGTAACTTGGTCGTTCTGCTAAATTTACGTGCTTCGACTGGTCCGATTGTACCAGGCTGTTATGGTGACGGCCCATGACGACCATTGACTCCTTATCTCCCAAATGCGTGCCTGTTGAGTACGTCGTTCGAGACGGCCAGCAGTCACCCGAGTGAACTTATGGTAAACCGCAATCTGATCCGAAACCTCGAAAGCGACCAGGAAATTGACAATCTGTTCCAGTCGGCAGTAGCCGAACTTGAAGATCCCGCCGATATCATCGATCTGATTGAAACCGAAACGGATTTCGACATCAACAAAATCGTCGACGGACACATAGTCCGCGTGGACGACGACTCGGTACTTATCGACGTCGGTTTCAAGAGCGAAGGCACGGTCCCTCTGTACGAATGGGACAGCCACGAAGATCCCCCGGTTGTCGGCGACACGATCAAAGTGCTGATCGAAGAAATGGAAGACGAATTGGGGTTTGCCGACGACCCGCACGGTATGGTCAGTCTCAGTCGGCGCAAGGCCCAGAAGCTGATCGAATGGGACAACATCATGAAATCCGTGCAGGAAGGCCAAGTGGTCACCGGCACGGTCACGCGCAAAATCAAAGGCGGCTTGCTCGTCGACATCGGTGTCAATGTCTTCCTGCCGGCCAGCCAAGTGGACATTCGCCGCCCGTCGGATATTGGCGACTACATCGGCCGTTTCGTTCAGTGTGAAGTCCTGAAGATCGACGAGGCGCGGCGGAATATCGTCGTCAGTCGTCGCTCGCTGATCGAAAAGCAACGCAAAGAGGATCGGGAGCGCCTGCTGGAAGAGCTGGTCCAGGGCGAGATCCGCAAGGGCGTGGTGAAGAACATCGCCGAGTTCGGGGCCTTTGTCGATCTGGGCGGGATCGACGGTTTGCTGCACATCACCGACATGAGTTGGGAACGCATCAATCATCCGTCCGAGATGGTTTCGCTGGACCAAGACATCGACGTGGTGATTCTGAACATCGACCGCGAAAAGCAAAAGATAGCGCTTGGCCTGAAACAGAAACAAGCGAACCCTTGGGACAACGTGGAGGAGAAGTACCCCGAGGGCACGACTCACGGCGGCAGTGTCGTGAACGTGATGAGCTATGGTGCGTTCGTCAAGCTGGAACCGGGTATCGAAGGCTTGGTCCACATCAGCGAGATGTCGTGGACGAAACGGATCAATCACCCCAACGAACTGGTCGGCATCGGCGACGAGATCGACGTGGTGATCCTGAGCGTCGACCGCAAGGGCCAGCAACTCTCGCTCGGCATGAAGCAGACTCAGGAAAACCCGTGGGACCGCGTAGGTGAACGATATCCGGAAGGCACCATGGTCGAGGGCAAGGTTCGCAACTTGACCAACTACGGTGCCTTTGTCGAACTGGAAGAAGGCATCGACGGTTTACTGCACGTTTCAGACATGTCGTGGACGCGGAAGATCAGTCACCCGAACGAAATGCTCGAGAAGAGTCAGGAAGTGAGCTGCCGCGTGCTGTCGGTGGATCAGTCTCGACGGCGGATCGCTTTGGGCCTGAAGCAGATGGACGAGGATCCGTGGTCGCACGACATTCCCAATAAGTACCAACCCGGCCAGGTCATTCGGGGTGCCGTGACGAAGATCACCAATTTCGGTGTGTTCGTCGGCCTGGAGGACGGCTTGGAGGGTCTGTTGCACATTTCGGAATTGGCCGACCACAAGGTGGAAAACCCGGAAGAGGTGGTGAAGGTCGGCGAGGAGATCGAGGTAAAGATCCTGCGCGTCGACACGGACGAACGAAAGATCGGTCTGTCGCGGAAACGGGTCGAGTGGGCCGAAGAGGACGAGGCCCAAGGAAAGACACCTCAGGAGAAAGCACCTCAGGCGGCGCTGAAAGGTGGACTGGGAGCGTCCGGTCCGCTGATCGCACCTATGCCCGCGCCTGAAGAAGTCGCACCGGCGGTTGTGGCTGACGACTCTCCAGCGGACACGAGCGACGACGCTCCGACGGACGCGGGCGACGACGCTCCGGCAGACGCGGGCGATGACGCTCCGGCAGACGCGGGCGACGACGCTCCGGCAGACGCGGGCGACGACGCTCCGGCAGACGCGGGCGACGACGCTCCGGCAGACGCGGGCGACGACGCTCCGGCAGATGCGGGCGACGATTCTCCGGCGGATGCGGGCGACGATTCTCCGGCGGATGCGGGCGACGATTCTCCGGCGGATGCGGGCGACGATTCTCCGGCGGATGCGGGCGACGACTCTCCGGCGGATGCGGGCGACGATTCTCCGGTGACCGAAAAATCAGATTAGAACGAGAACCGTTCGCCTCCCTCGCATTGATGGCCCTGCTGGTTGCAACCGGCGGGGCCGTTTCTTTTGGCACTTCCGTAAGCAGACGCAAAACTGTTGTAGTTCATTGACTTGCATGCGGACTTCAGACCCAGGGCAGCGTCCGTCGATACTGTGACTGGATCGAATTGATCCACACTCTCACTGTTTGTCCCTAGTCAGGTCACGAAAGGATTGTCATGGCGCCCTTTTGCACGAGCGGGATGCTTGTGCCACCGGAAAGAATCGACGCTGATGCACTTCACCCATACCGACCACGTCGCCGATTTGGACCACTTGGCCGACGACGATCACTCCGACGATGCGGAGCCAACTTGCGAACCCGACTCGCCCAATGACGAATTGGAAGACGTTCGCCCCAAACGCCGCCGTCGGAAGTCGGACTCCTCGCCGCAATCACCATTAGAGACCTACCTGCGAGAAATCAATGAAACGGCGCTTCTGTCTGCCGAAGACGAACAGGAGTTGGCGCGTCGCATTGCCCAGGGCGATGCCGAGGCCCGCGACCGCATGGTGCGTGCCAATCTCCGCCTGGTGGTGAACATCGCTCGCGGTTACTCGGGCAAGGGCCTGGGACTGCAGGATCTGATTGAAGAAGGCAACTTGGGATTGCTGCGCGCCGTGGAAGGCTACGACCCAACGGTGGGTACTCGCTTCAGTACCTACGCAAGCTACTGGATCAAGCAGTCGATCAAGCGTGCGCTGATCAATTCGGCAAAGACGATCCGCATTCCCGCCTACATGGTGGAACTGTTGTCGAAGTGGCGCCGTGCGAACTCGCGTCTGAGCGAGGCATTGGGGCGCACACCAACGCCCGAGGAAATCGCTCGCGTGCTGGGCTTGCCCAAGAAGAAGTTGCCGATCATCAAGAAGGCCATCCGCATCTACAATTCCACGCCCCAGACCGATCAGGCCGAAGCGGGATGGTCACTCGGCGAGATGGTCATGGACGAACGGGCCAAGACCCCCGAAGACGAATTGGTGGAAAGCGACGTGCTGAAGCACGTGATGGAGATGATCCAGCGAATGGACACCCGCGAAGCCACCGTGTTGCGCATGCGTTTTGGGCTGGAGGGCTGCGATCCCCACACGCTGAAAGAGATCGGCGAACAGTTGGGCCTGACCCGAGAACGCGTCCGACAAATCGAAACCGAGGCCCTAAAGCGCCTGGCCGATGGCCTGAAAGACCCGCGAGAACTCCGGCTGGAACGCTTCGCTCACTATTGAAGTCTTCTGCCGATATGAAGATGCTCAGCGGTCAGCTATCAGCGGTCAGCCATCAGCCATCCGAGAGAGACCTCTCGACACTGCTCGCCGATCCCGACCGGAACGGGGCCGGCGGGAAACCGTTGGGATGCCTCGAGGAGCCTCGCGTCCTCCAAAGAACTCCAGGCTGAAAGCTGATCGCTGATAGCTGACAGCTCCTCCCTCTTTCACCCCGTCTCCGGCATAAACGTCGGCATCACGATTCCGGACGGCGCCTCCCACGCGCCTCGCGCTTGAGCGAAGTGCATTTCGCAGTTTACCGCGCCCCAATCGTACATGGTTCGAACCAGTTCATCGCACTGTGACGGCACAAGCCAGACCGGTTGGCAGCCGCGGTGACGATTCAACTCGGCATGAATCAACGCAGCGGCCTGCTGCCCGCTGCGCGCAATGCCGGGGCCGAGCATGCGCATCGCCGGATGGGCAAGTGAAACCAAGAACCCGTCCAAGCCACCTTTGTCGTCTTCCAGCACCGACACATGCCAGATCCCGTCGGGATTCTCGACGAAATGGCGATAGTCGTCTTCCCGACGGATGTGATTGATTGCCATCTCCAGATCCGCCATCACCACTACATCGTCCGGCGTCGCGTCGCGGACGTTCCCGCCGCAGGGCGGCTCGGCATCCAGCCCCTCGTCCGGCACTTTCATCGTCATGTCTTGATAGACCAAACGAGGAACGAACCCCGCTCGGTTGTACAACGAGAAGGAATCAAGATTCAGAGTACTGGATACCAGACGCACGGGTTTGCCTTGCTGATCGGCAAAGTCGGTGATGTACTTCAGTAGCCTTCGCGCAACGCCTTGCCCGAAATAGTCCGGATGGGCGTTCATGATCCCCAGCGAGACGTGCGTCGGCCGTGGATGGTAGAAGCACGACCCGGCCAATCGCCCCGCGTCGCAATCTTCAGCCACCACACAGCACCCAGGATCCAGTTGTTCGTACACCGAGCAGAACAACCGGGCATTGTCTTTCGGACCCGTGAAAGACGGCGGCCGACCGTGGGCCTGGTACCAGGCGTTCGTCGAATCGCAGATCAACTCGGCCACCTCGTCCCAGTCGTCCGGTCCCATAGTCCGCAGTTGAATCGCAGTCATACCTTCCTCGATCTGTCCGAGTCAAAAGAGCGAACGACGTACGGACACTCTCCCTAGAATTTCGTATTCGACAACAGACGCATAAACTATCGGCAGACTCGTTTAACCGCAGTGCCCAACGGGCCGCGCGTGGGAATGGGCCCTTGCGTTCTCAATCCCGCCGACACGCGGGCCGTTGGCCCTGCGGTTAAACGAATTCATGCGTCTCCTCTCGAGTGTTCCGAATCCCCGGATGCCCTGGCTTTGACAAACGGACGGAAATAGAACCCCGTAGAGCGGAATGGCATTCCGTCTTACGCCTGCGGGTCGGCTAGCTTCATGCTTTCCGCTTGCCTACGTCGCTGGACCACGGTACCAGCCCAATGGGTCGTGTCAACCACGCTGGTCCGTCGACCGCCACCCCATCCCACCGGTCATTGACCGTTTTTCGGATCAGGACTAAATTAGATTGATTCGGATGTGGTGGATGTAGCTCAGTTGGTTAGAGCATTGGATTGTGGTTCCAAGGGTCGGGGGTTCAAATCCCCTCATCCACCCTCGACTTTACTCGTTGATTCTGAACGACTTGTGGCTGTTTGCTGCGAGTCATAATCACACCGGCCTTGTGGCCAATCTTGGATATGATGCGGCCAGCGTCGCCAGCTATCGGGATCGCGGCAAACATCGTTGCACGCATCCAGCATCCGCTCGAATTCCTCCAGCGTCAGCGGCCTTCCCTTCAGCGTTTCGTCGGTGTCCACTTCGATCATCTCGAATTCGCACCGGCCCAGGAGCCAACGCATCGGATTTCTTCGCGTCAAGCGAATTCCCTCGTGTCGCTTCTGTGCATCCCTCTCCCGCGCCCAACCTCGGGACGTGTCAATCATCGTGTTCGAGGTCGATCGTGCGGTGGGCGTTCGCTCTGTTGAGATCCCGCGAATCTCGCCCAGAAGATGTTGCACGGGCGTTGGGGGGGGCAATGCGCGGAATCAGGGCTGGGCTTAATTGCCACCTTGCCCATGTAGAGTTCTTGCAGGGAATAACAACCAACTGGCAGTTATTCCCTGTTATCACTGGGTTAATAATATAGTTCGGGCCGAAGTCCCGCGCGGTTTCGCGGAATCGTTGCCGTCATTGAGTGGTCATCGGTCGGGCTGGTATAATTCGCGGTGGAGGTGTTGCCATGACAACGTACGAAACGTTGCTTGCGGACGCGACCCGCTTGCCGGTTGCGGATCGGATTCAGTTGATTGACGAGATCTGGGACACGTTGCCTACTGATTCCCTGCCGCCACTAAGTGACGAGTGGGGCGCGGAGATTCACAGACGCTCGGCCGAGTACGATGCTGGTTCGGCCGAAACAGTGTCCTGGGAGCAGGTGAAGGCCGAGGCGCTGCGCCGAGTGGGAATGGCGGTTCCGGATGCCACCCATTGACTATCTTCCCGGCGCACGCCGCGATTTCGACGAGTCGTTTGACTGGTACGCCGAAGGAAGCGCGCAGGCTGCTGTGCGATTTGCGGCGGCCGTGGATGCGGCACTGGAGAGGGTTGCCGCGAATCCAGCCCAATTTGCGAGCCCAGACGGTGTACATCGAGAGTGCCCGATCAAGAAGTTTCCCTTTCGCATCGTCTACCGACTCGTCGACAAGGGGGTGCTGGTCGTTGCGATTTACGACCCGGATCACAACTTCACTGCTCTCACGGCACAAATGGATTTGGAGACCGCTGAAAAACTACAGCGAGACCTCGCAGACATCATCGCGAAGAAACGCCAAAACGCTGACTATCAGTATCGACCACAACTCTACGATTCTAGCCTGATTCCCACTGGACGAATCACGGGGATTAACAACAACGGTGCGGTACGTCCCGGTCGGGGCAACTAACTAGCGTTCTCTTCCAAGGAAGAGAGGCTCCCTCGCACTGAGTTGATCAATGGCTCCTCCTTCTTCATCGTTTGGTCCTTCCCGTCTCGATTGGCCTTCGAGGCTCGATACTCCATCCAGGCTTGAATGTGTCCCGCGTGGTTCTTGCTACCATGCCACTCCCACCTTACCATTTACCTGCCTTGTTGCCGCAAACCACCGGACACAGAGCTCCGTGTGAACGGCACGCCCTTTTTCACGTTTTAATCCAGGAGAGCGATATGACCCACTCCCAGAAGAATCCCTCGCGCCGCCGATTCCTCCGACAGACCTCTGCGGCGGCCTTCAGCACGGCGGTGCTCGGCAGCGTGACACCAGCGGTCCATGCGGCCGAGGACAACACCATCCGCCTGGCGCTGATCGGTTGTGGTGGCCGCGGCACAGGTGCGGTTCGCGACGCGCTTTCGGTGCAGAACGAAGGCCCAGTCCAGCTTTACGCCATGGCTGATCTGGACAAGAAGAATATCGATTCCCGCTACAAGACGCTCGAGCGACAATTCTCCGTCCAGATGGACGTGCCGGAGGACCGTCGCTTCGTCGGTTTTGACGCCTACAAGAAGGCCATCGACTCCCTGCGCCCCGGTGATGTGGCGATGTGCACCACGCGGGCTTACATCCGGCCGCTCCACGTCGAGTACGCGGTCAAGAAAGGCATCAATGTCTTCATGGAAAAGCCCTTCGCATCGGATCCGGGTAACCTGCAGCGATTGCTCCGCGCCGGCGAAGAAGCCGAGGAAAAGAACCTGAAAATCGCTGCTGGGCTGCAATGCCGTCACTCGCCCGCCCGCATCGAGCTGATCAAGCGGATTCGCGATGGGGCTATGGGCGACATCACACTGCTCCGAGCCAACCGGCTCGGAGGCGGCGGTTGGTTGCGCAATCAGGGCGACAGATCCAATATCTTGATGGAACAACTGAAGTTCGCCCGGATTCACTTGTTCTGGATAGGGTCAGGTCACATGGTCGACTACCTGATCCATCAGATCGACGAGTGCTGCTGGATCAAGGACGGCTGGCCCGTATCCTGCCGGGGCCTCGGCGGTCGGGTACCCGGCAGCACCGACTGTGGACAGAACATAGACATCTATTCGATGGAGTACACCTTTGCCGACGGCACCAAGGCGTTCTGTGGTTTTCGTCGCATCGCGAATACCGAAAAGGACTTCGCCACCTACATCCACGGCACCAAGTCCGCCGCACAGTTCTCCGGCAACGTGCACAAAGCGACGGTCCACATGTTCAACGACCAACGGATCAACGCGGACAACATCGCCTGGACGCCAACGGCCGATGAGTACAGCCCTTGGCAGTACGAATGGAACGACTTAATCCACAGTATCCGCAACGACCTGGCGCACAACGAGTGCAAACGGGCCGCCTACTCCGACTTGACCACCTTGATGGGCCGCGCCGCTTGCCACACGGGCCAGACGGTCACCTGGGACCAGATCTTCGCTTCGGACTTCAAGTTCTGCGACTACCTGGACGATCTGGACTACGACAGCCCGGTGCCGGTCAAAGCCGACGAGAACGGCCAGTTCGAAGTCCCCGTGCCGGGCAAGTGGAAAGAAGTTTGATTGAACCCCAACGTTGCATATTCCTTTGGTACGATGGCCTTCCAAGGCCGTCGATTACGGCATGAGACCGCGATTGGCGTCCTGTAGCCACATCTCACGTAACGTGGAATTTGCCGACAAGGCCCAACTTGGCGTTTCGCATGGAAAAAGACGGCCTTGGAAGGCCATCTTACTTTGTTTTTCTGCAACGTTGGGGTGAAGCCTTGTTTTCCAAACGACTTGCGGCAGATTCGCCGTCATATGCGATTGGAGATCACAATGGATCTATCAGAACTCAAGATTCGGGTCGGCGTGGGCTTCTTCTTGTCTGCAATACCTTTGGTGCTGATTTGCCCTTCGTCGTGTTCTGGCGGAACGCCCGGGAGCGAACTCAAACACCCGGTGCTCGACCATGGCGTCCAACCGGCAAGGGCCGGGGCTTACGAAAACGCCGTCGGGCGAGTCATGGCTATGAGCGAAGGGGAAATGCTCTCTTTCGTGCCTGAGAAGCCTATCACCCGTTTCTGCTATTGCCCGAACTGCCACGGTGGATCGCAGGGGTCAGGCATATTCGCCTGGACCATCGACCGGCCGGAGGAACTCAAGTGCAATTACTGCGGCATGGTTTTCCCAAATGAGAAGTATCCCACGGACCAGGTGTTGACGGGCCAGAACCCGTTAGGCGAAACGGTCACCTATCAATACCACCAGGACCAAAGCCGGGATGACCTGCGGATCTTTATCGGGGGCCACCTCCTCCTGCACCGGCGGCAGTGGATCCTCGGTCAACTGACGGCCCTCGCCCGAGCCTACCACGCGACGCGTAAGCCCGAATACGCCCGCCGCGCCGCACTGATCCTCGATCGTATTGCCCAGGTCTACCCTCATTACCCGGTGATGCGCCAGTGGATCACTACCTTCAAATTCGGACTACAGAAGCCGCCGTATCCAGGAGCCGGCGGTCGATGGGGAAGGTGGGTTGAAAGCGAACTGCCGGCCGGCGTGATCGAAGCGTACGATCTGGTCTACGACAGTAGCGAATTCGACAGACTGTCCAAAGAGCGCGGATATGCCGTGCGCGAGAAGATCGAAAACGACTTTCTCAAGAGCACTTTTGAATATGTCAACACTTTCCCCAAACACAGCGATAACATGGCGCCGTTCTATCTTCGCACTGCGGTTCACATGGGCCGCGTGCTGAACGAGCCGCGTTATGTGCACTGGGCGTATGGCTGGCTGCTGGAGATTCTTCATGGGGGATGCTTCTACGACGGTTGCTGGAAGGAAGCGCCATCCTATCACTACCAAGTCATGGGCGGGCTGAAACGCGCCTTCGAGAGCTTCCGCGGATACACCGATCCTGCGGGCTACGTCGACAGCGTTGACGGAAAGCGATTCGACGATCTTGATCCTGACAAGGACATCGCTTTCATGGCCAAGGCCAAAGATGCCTTCAGTCTGGTCGATTTCCCCAACGGCCATTCTTCACCCATCCATGACACTTGGCCGAACGAGCGACGCAGCTCACCGCGCGACAGAACGATGTCGAGCATCCTTCCCGGCTACGGCCATGCCTCACTGGGCTTTGGCGAACAAGAGAACCAGATGCAGGCCCAACTCCATTTCTCCGGCGGTTATGGGCACCAGCACCGGGACGGTCTGAGCCTTTCGCTGTTCGCCAAGGGCCGAGAAATGCTCTGCGACATGGGCTACACCCACACGAGGCTACGAAACTGGTGCACGTCCACCGTTGGCCACAATACGGTCGTGATCGACCGCACGAATCAGGCGAGCAGCGGCTCGGACGGTGACCTGCTGGCCTTCTATCCAAACGCTGACGGTGTATCGATGGTCGAGGCCGATGGCAAGCGATGTTATCGAGACATCCAGGGGCTCGATATGTACCGTCGCATGCTCGTGCTGGTGCCGGTTTCGGCAAACGACGCCTATGTCGTCGACCTGTTCTCCGTCGCTGGCGGACAGATCCATGATTGGCTGCTGCATGGTGCCGCCGATCACGACATGAGGGCGAATTGCAGCATCGAACTCGCGACGCATTTGGAGAACATGCTGGAAGAAGGCGAAACGTGGCAGGAACCGAAAACCGAGCAGTCGAGCTTCAACCCGTACGGCGCCATAAGAGACATCGCCAAAGGCCGCACCGACAGCGACGTGAGTTTTACTTTCGCCTACACGGATAAGTCCGACACGGGCGTACATCTTCATGTGCCGGGCGGCGCCGAAACGGAGGTGTTCCTGGGACGGAGCCCCTCGGTACGCAGGGCCGGAAGAGATTCGCAGAAGGCGTTGGATTTCTGGATGCCGCAACTCGTCCTACGTCGCACCGGTACGGGCCAAGATCCGATGCGGTCGCTTTTCGCGGTGGTCGTGGAGCCCTTCTCGGGTCGGTCGTTCATCGACAGCGTCAAACGCCTGGACGTCACCAGCGCCGACCATGGCACGGTCGCACTGCAGGTCCGTTATGGCGACACCGTCGACACGATCATCAAGACCGACGACAAACCGCCGTACCCCGACCGCGTGACCGCCGTGGGTATCCGGATCAAAGGCCGCCTGGGCATCGTCAGGCAGCGCGCCGGCCGCGTCACACGGCTCTGGCTCTTCGATGGCGAATCGCTCGAAGCCGACGCCACACGCCTCGAAATGCCAGTGGCCCGGTACGAGGGTCAGATACTGTCCGCCACCCGCCAAGCCGATGGCGCCGATCATGACGCCTTTATCACCGACGCCGAATTGCCCGTCGGCCAGGGGCTTCGCGGGGCATGGATGATCGTTACTCACGGCAATGGTTACGCACACGGCTACCCGATCGAACGCGTGGATCGGCTCGATGGCAAGACGTCCATCGTGCTGAGTATGGACCATGGGCTTAGGATAGACGGAGCAGGGACGAAGGAGGTTTACTTCCCGCGACGGACTATTGCGGGTGCAAATCGTTTCGTGATTCCGCTTTCCGCCACGCTGGCATCTCCGGTCAGCTAGCGATTGCCTGAGATTCCACCTCCGCCTCGCGCGCAAGTGGAAACTGTTGACCGGTCCGAGTATAATCCTTGTGTTGCTTCGATGAGATTCGTCCACGTCGCCTTCCATCTCCATGAATCAAGGAGCCTGTGATGAGAACAACAAAACCTGCGTTGCTGCTCTCGCTGATGATTGCCGTTCTTCAAGGTGCGATTGCCTGTGGTCAGGAGAACGACAGCCGATTGGATAAGGAGCTGGAAGCAGGGCTAAACAAGCAGATCAACGAAGAGATGTTTTCCTCGTATCTGTACCTTTCCATGGCCGCCTACTTCGAGTCCGCGAATCTGCCGGGCTTCGCCAACTGGATGCGCGTACAGACACAGGAAGAGACTCGGCATGCCATGATGTTCTTCGACTACGTCAATAGACGGAACGGCCGGGTCTTGCTTACGGAAATAGAAGCCCCCCAGGTGAAATGGAAATCGC
This sequence comes from Pirellulaceae bacterium, assembly GCA_016784735.1. Lineage (GTDB taxonomy): Bacteria > Planctomycetota > Planctomycetia > Pirellulales > Pirellulaceae > JADHUC01. The sequence goes on from JADHUC010000002.1 coordinate 91,596, forward strand.
CGCTGGACGCATTTACTGCGGCATACGAGCACGAGAAGCACATCAGCTCGCGTATTCGGTCGCTCGTAAAACACGCCCGTGGACAGAGTGACGACTCGACCGACAACTTCCTGCAATGGTTTGTAGCCGAACAGGTCGAGGAAGAAGATTCGACGTACAAAATCGTGCAACAGCTCAAGCTGGTCGGCGACGACCGGGCCGCGCTATTCCTTATCGACCGCGAGTTGGCAATGAGAGTCCTCCCACCAAACCCGGCCCCGGCGGCTCCGTAAATCGAGTATCGCTGATGGTCCACTTTTAGCTCCAGAGGCGGCGCATGAACTGGGTGCGCACGAATGACTGTTGATTCAATCGACGCCGGCCTCGTTTCGTTCCGGATCGGGAACCGGTAGCGAGTTGAGTTTTTCCTCCTGCATCTGTTGCGACTGCCAGACGAGAAGGCGAACGGACTTCAAGGTTACCGTTCCCTGGAAATAGCTCGTCACCTCGGGGTTCGACAGAGCCACTTCGCGCGATGGTTTCAGGACGATCCGAGCCTGGACGAGACCCGATTCATCCGCGGCCGCTTCCATTCGTGGATCGAGTCGGCCGAGACCAATGTAACCGCCTTGCCGTTGTCCGCGGATTGCGATCAGCGGTTTCCCTTTCACGACCTCGCCGGTCTTCTCGATATGAAACTCGACGTCAAAGCACAGGTCGACCGGCGCAGCGAGCCCGTCGACGGTCGATTCGACGATGCGGAAATTCCGTTCGCCAGCAGCCCCGAGAGAGAAGTAGCGAATTCATTCGCTTTTTGCTGTTGGCTTGGCGAATTCATTCGCTACAGTGCCATTGTGTGGCGAATGTATTCGCTATTCTTCGCCATGTGTAGCCGGCAAAGGGAGTCGCTTCATGCCTCGTCCGCCTTCGTCGCAACCGACGGAAGTCGAGTTGCAGATCCTCCGCATACTTTGGGGACAGGGGGCCTCGACCGCGCGCCAAATCCACAATCGCTTGGCCGATGTTCGTGACACCAACTACTCGACCACGGTCAAGATGCTGTCGGTTATGCTGGACAAGGGGCTCGTCCGACGCGATGATACGGTGCGTCCGCAGGTGTTTCGTCCCGCTGCCACGCAACAGCGCACTCAGCAACAGATGCTCAAGGATCTGATCCACAAGGTCTACGACGGCTCTGCCGGAAGCCTCGTGCTGCAGGCACTCGCATCGCAGAAGGCATCGCCGAAAGAGCTGGCAGAAATTCGCCAATTGCTGGACGAGTTGGAAGGGGGTGAAGAATGAACGCCTTCACAACGTTTCTCGCATCCATCAGTCTCGTCGCTGCGGCTCTGGCCATGAATCAAACGCCGCCGGCTGAATCCAAAACGCCCAAGAGCAGCGTCGCCGACGCGGAAGACGTAACGCCGGCCCCTCAATCGCCAACGGAACCTCGCCCGGAAAACGAGTCGTTGGACGATCAGGTGCGACGTGTGTTTCGATTCATGGAAATGACGGGGGGTGCCGTGATCATAGACGGCCGTCCCGTACAAGTCTCGACAGGTTTTGGCCTCGGAATGGAACCGGACCCCTGGACGCCGCAGATCAGTGGCTGGAGCGGATCCGATCGCCAGCAGGAGTTTGCCTTGCACATGCCGCTGTGGGAGTTGACCGAACCGGTGCCGGTCGATCTATGCTTTACCGTCGAGTTTAAGGTGCTTGAGAGCGGAGAAGTGTTTGCAGGAGAGTCGATTGTCATTCCGCAAGGAAAGAAGACGAGCGGTTATTTCTCCCCGCAGGACCCCAACCGCTTCGGGAAGAAATACAACGGATTCGTGCCCTTGACCATCACGTTGAAATCCTTCAGACCGAAGGAGCCAGAGCATTCCACGCCCACGAAGATCTGGCAAGGGACGCTGGTTTCCGAGGCTCTGCGCGCGAAGTCGTACCAGTTCAAAGCGAGCGATGCACCGTCCTTCGTGCGAGAACTGCGTAGCATGCTTTCCAAACTTGCAGGAATTGATGCCAACACGGCGACCTCGACAGAAATGCACAAAGCGATGCAGGCGAAAGGTGTCAAAGAGCAGACGTCTTATCAGATCTACAGCATGACGTCGCTAAGTCCCTACCGCCGGAAAACGGGGGCGTCGGTATACGGGCCCGACTCGCTGGAGGCCATTCCTTTCTTGGTCAAACTGCTGGAGGACACCGATAGCCTGCCTATCAATCCACCCGCGAATACGGCGGCCCGCAGCCTGGCGAACATAGGGCTGCCGGCGATTCCCGCGTTGATCGAGACCTTGAAGCACAAAGATCCGGCGATACGAGTACAAGTGGTCTATGTACTGAACCATATGGCGACCAATGAACGCCGTGGGGAGATGCAGCCCCTGGTTCTGTCGCACCTGATTCCGCTGTTGAGCGATGATCATGGACCATTGCGCGAAGCGGCGGCCCATACCTTGCACCGTTTCGTGGATCCGAAAGCGGTCGCCCCACTGATCGCAGCCTTGTCCGACGAGTCTCCGAAAGTCCGGGCGAAGGCAGCGTTGGCTTTGGGATGGAATCGAGATGCACGGGCCATTCCGGCGCTTGCGAAAAACTTGAGCGACCCCGTGGACGACGTCCGCGCCGAAGCGGCGACCGCCTTGGGCAAGATCTCCAGCCCGGAATGCCTGGAACCGTTAGTCCGTGCCCTGAAGCAAGACGCGTTCTCCCGCGTGCGTCGCGAGGCCGCTTGGGGCCTTGCCTATTTGAAAGACGATCGAGCGAATTCGGTGTTACTTGCGGCGTTGAAGGACGACGCCCAAGACGTTGTCGGCGCAGCGGCTTACGGCCTGGGAGAGCTGAAGAGCGAATCCGCAATTGTCCCGCTGATCGAAATCATGGAACGCGGCCGCAACGCTCGCAGATCGGCCGCGCGGGCTTTGAAAAAGATCACTGGCGAAGATTTTGGCGAGGATGCGGCCAAGTGGACAGCCTGGCATGAGCAGGAGAACAAAGTAGCTCGGCCCACGGACAACAACGCCCGCAGCCGATTCGTGGCCATCGAGCGGATCGCCCGCCTGTCGATGCCCGAGCAGGCGAAACAGTTGCCGCATCTATACAAGAATTTGGCCCCTCACTACATGAACCAGTTCATCGAGGGAATCCTCAGTTGGCACCCAGAGAACATCCTCGATCGCACAAAGTCCAGCGGGCCGGGCGGCGGCCATAGGACGACATGGGAGCAGCAATTGGCCGACGCCGCGTCGGAGATGAACCCCGAGCAGGTTGCGGATAAGCTCGAAATCCGCCTGTGGCTGGACATCGCCGCGCGTAGGCGTGCGATTCAGGTGTTCAAGAAGCATGCGAATGCGACAGCGGCATTGATCGATGCGGACTTGAAATCCGGCGGAAAGCAAGCAGTGAATCGAGCCTGTGATACCATCCTCACACTGCAATTGCGATCCTTCGTCGATCGGCTCTTGACAATCTTCATGGACGATGCTGATCCGCCGGAGGGAGTCTTCCGGACACTTCTGTTCATGAGAAACATCTCGATCACGCGACCAATGCTCGAACGAGTGGAAAAGGATCCGAAGTTCCTTGTGCGGTGTGCCGGGTTGTTTCAGGGGCCGTTGTGGCGCAGGCCGGCCGAGCCAACGTTGTTGAAGCTATTGGAATCACCGGATACGGAAGTCCGTTACCACGCCGTCTATGCGTTGTATGAATGTCGCGATCCAAAGCTGGCCCCTCATGCTGTGAGACTATCAAGCGAAAAGGAAACACGCTTTCGAAGTGCTGCAGCCCAATTTGCCTCGAACTTGCCCGCGGATTCCTTCGCCGCCGTACGCGGCAAGTTGCTGTCTCTGCTGAACGATGAGGATGAAACCGTGCGATTCGACGCGTTGCGTTGCTTTGCCGAACAGAAAGATCCGTCTGCCGGACCGGTCATTTTGAAGCTGCTCAGGCAAGACAAGCTCGACGAAGGATACAAAGTCACGGTGATGCAGGGCATGAGCAAGCTGACTGGCAGTACATTCGGCTACAGTCTTCATAACTGGGGGCCGGGCACGTCCGCTAACAAGCAGGCAATCAAGAAGTTCGAGGCGTGGTTGCGAACCAAATAGACAGGCGCGTGAAGTCTATATCCCGAATGCCGTGCTTCAGAAACGCCTGTAAGCCTCAGACGTCTTTCGGCTTTGGCACGACAAACGGGGCCCGGTAGTCCCGCGTTAGCATCGCATTGGCTTCGTCGTTGTCGATGAACGTTTCCGACTCTGGATCGAACTTCAACAGCGGACCAATTGAGAACGGTGTTCGGTCGAGATCGACGCCGTACTTCTCGGTCTTCTCCACAATCCGTTCGAGGGTCGCCACGTTGTCGTCGAGGCTCTTGATCCGCTTGACCCGCTCCGTCAGGTCGGCGACCGAGATCTTGTCCTCTTCGCCCAGGTAGTAGGAGATGTTGCCGATATGGCTCAGGCCCGCCGAGAGGTGGCCGCAGCGTGCATCCGAATTCAGCAGCGACGGATCGTCCGCGACAACGGCATCCAGGAAGTTCCCAAAGTGGTTCCCGCTGCCCTTGAACTCCTCGGTCTTATTCCCCTCCAGATCGAACGCGGCCGAGTAGCCGTAAGTGGACTGTACGACGTAGCCTTTGCTTCCGTGTGAAATCACGCCGACCTTGGCGCCGCGCACGGCTGGCGTATCAAGCCCGTAGGTTTCGAACACGATGCATTTATCGCCGTAATCGTAGATGGTCGTCTCGATATTGCCCGTGTCGCCGGCATCGAAAAAATTCGGATCGTTGTTTTCGATGTCGTAGCCGAGCCGACCGCCCCAGGTGATGACCGAGTTGGGGAATCGGTCGATCGCCAGATGCCAGCGTGCGATATCCGTTTGATGCGGCCCCTGATTGCCCAGGTCGCCGTTTCCGTACATCCGCTGCCAGTGCCAGTCGTAATGGAATCTGGGCCGAGTCGGCGGCGTCAACGGCGCCGGACCACTCCACAGATTGTAGTCCACCTCTTTCGGAACCTCATACTTTCCCAGCGGTCCGATCGACTTGCGGCGTCGATAGCAGAGTCCTCTGGCGAACTTGACTTCGCCAATTCCGCCCTCATGGATGAAACGGACCGCGTTGATGTTGGAGGGGTTCGAGCGACATTGCGTTCCTACCTGGCAACACATGTTGTACTTCAACGCAGCAGCCACCAACGCTCGGCCTTCGTGGACATTGTGGCAGATCGGCTTCTCCAGATAACAGTGCTTATTCGCCTGCATCGCCCAGACGCCACAAAGCGCGTGCCAGTGGTTGGACGACGCGTTGCTGACCACGTCCACGGCCGCATCGTCCAATGCCTCGCGCATGTCGGTCACGAACTTCGGCCGGGCCCCGCCCTGTTTCTCGGCGATCTGGTCGCACTTCGCCTCTTTCGTCGAGTCCGGGTCGCAGAGGTAGCGAATCTCCGTGCGGGGGTCGTTGAGCCATTCTTTGCAATGACTCCCCCACCCGCGACCGCCGATGCCCACTACGCAAACCCCGATCTTCTCATTCGCGCTCGTCTGCGCCGCAGCCTGTAACGGGAGCACGCTGCCAACTCCAGCCGCCGCAGCACCGGCCGCCGTAACGGCAAACATCGAGTCTTCCAGGAAACGTCGTCGTGAAATGCGGGACACAGCATTCTCCCATGGATGAAAAAGGGGGTCGTGGCATCTACAATTTGACAGTTTACTTTGCAGCAATCCGGGTTTCAACTTCGATGCGAACGAAACTTGACGCCCTGTTCGTAGAGAACGTCCCTGATGCTCGCCTCGGTCAAAATGTCCGCGAACGGAAGCCCCTCATTGCGCGAAAAGCGGACGCGCACCGCACACTGAATGAACTCGGCGAAGGCTTGGGCTATGACGGTCCGACCACAAAGAAGCACGCGTGGTATCTGTTGTATCGCACGTCAGGCCCGCGCATTTCGACAGTGCTCGCCGTTGCCAAAACGCTGGGTGTCAAGATAGACGATCTAGTGAAGTGATAACCAGGCAGCCGCGGGCAAAAACGCTTAAGCTAGCTTCGGAGTGCTCGTTTCACTAAGGGGTCACAAAGTGATAAGATATTCTGCGTGAGAAACCGGGCTTTTTGTCGTTCACCGCAACCATCAACACAGGATTCGCCATGTACTTGAGTCGACGCTCCTTCTGTTTCGGATTTGCTTTGCAGGCCATTGCAGCGCTATTGATCGTTGCCACATTCGGATGCTCGGGGGAGGGACCTGCGCCCGGCACGGATACACCGCCTACGCCGGCCGTCGCGACGTCAACCGAAGACGAACCGAACATGCAGGAGCCTGACCCGGTAGCATCCGTCACAAATCCCGACGAGTCAGTTCCGAGCGAGGAACCGGGTGAAGAAGCTATGGACGAACCCGTCGTCGAGCCGGAGCCACCGACGCCAGAAACCGTTGCCGCCGTCGAACCCACGATCGAACCCACGATCGAACCCGCCGCCGAACCGACCGCCGAACCGACCGCCGAACGGCCCTCACTGGATGACCTGCTTGCCGACCTGGAGATCCCGCCGCCCTGGCTGGAACAGGTTCAGACTCAATACGATACCTCGCAACCCTGGAAGGAGGCCCGTCTGGAAATCCGCCGTCTTTTGGGGTTCGGCAAGACGGAGACGCATCGCGAGGCCGTCAAGTTGATGTGGATCTACCTCCAGAAAGACGATATGGGTGATGGCCACGAGTACCCCATGTACACGTTGTTGGGTGGCGAGCCCCTGTGGTCTGTACGCGCCCACCAGTGGTACCTGGCCAAGCCGCACGCAAACGCGCCGCTGTATGGCTATGTCGGCCTGGCCTCGCTGTACGCGAGATACGGCGAATTTGAAAAGGGGAAGGCCCTGCTGGACGACGCGATGAACGGTCTGCCCGGACCGCCTTGGCAAATCATGCGCAAGGCGGACATCATGGACGCCTACGGCGATCTCTACGCGGCCTGGGGAAAACCGGACGAGGCGAAGAAGTACTACGCCCAAGCCATCGAGTTGTACCCCACCGCCAAACCGCCGTACGGTGGCCATCTGTTGCCGCGCCGAGCCGCCAAGGTGCAGTCGAAGTTGGATCTGTTGACCTTCCGCTCGCTGGAGACGGCCGAATTGCGCGACGGCCAGTACCAGGAAAAGGCCCTCGGATACGCGGGCGACGTCCACGTCACGCTGGTTGTCGAGAACGGTAAGATCGCAGATATCAAGATAAGGCACGAAGAGAAGATCGACCAAAACGCGTGCACGCTGGTGCCCCAGCGAATCATCGATTCGCAAAGCCTACAGGTGGACGCCGTGAGCGGAGCGACCGTGACCAAGGATGCGATCGTCAACGGCGCTTACCGCTGTCTGAAGAAGGCGGGTCTTAATTGAGCGGTTTTCCGGTTCCAGGGATGGCACAGCGGAGATGGTGGCTGAAGTAGTAATTACCCGCTCGAAAGTTTCTGTGCGGAATAGAAACCCGGTTTTTCGGAAGCACTTCGTCTTGGTGGTAGCAGTCGCCATCGGTGCCGCGCCGGTCGCGCGTGTTTCGTCTGTTCGCAGCGCAAAGAAAGTCCTGCGCAAGTCTTTTAGCACGGGCTTGGTGGCCTTTCTTGCCCACAAATCAACATGCCCCTGCCTGCTCGTCAGGCAGGTGGACCAGTTTGAAAGGCTAGAGGATTCAAACGCATTTCTCACCCAGACCCCCTGCCGCCTCGTGCGGCCGGTCGTCACACAGAGAGATCAGCGTGCGCCGCCGGTGGCGATTTGGCCGGATTCCAGTTCACGGACCTTCTCCTGGAGAATCTCGACCGTCCTGTCGATCTGTTCCAGGTGCGTCCGAAACGAAAGGACGGCGACACGGAGCATGAAAGCTCCGTCGATATTTGTCGACGAGAGAAACGTCCGCCCGTCTCGTTGGACGGCAAGAACGAGCGCCTGGTTGAACGCGTTGGCGTCGCCGTGTTTGGGCACGTAGCGGAACGCTACGATCGAAAGATCAGGATAAGGCCCCACCTCGAAGCCATCTATCTCTTGAATGCGTTCGTAGAAATAACGCGCCAGCAGGAGCTTCTCCTCCAGGGCCGCACGAAACGGCGCGACGCCCAGCAGCTTTAGCGGCAGCCAGAGCCGCAACCCTCGAAAGTGTCGCGTCAATTCGGGCGAAAGGTCTGCTGGCGAAATTTCATCTTCGCTGGCCAGAGTCTCTTCGTCCTGCATGTAATTGGCACTGTACCGGTGAGCCTGTCTCAAGGCCGCTCCATCCCGGACCAGGATTGCGCCCGATCCGTAGGGCAGAAACAGGCCCTTGTGCGGATTGACAATCACCGCGTCGGAACGTTCGATTCCTCTCATGAGTTGCTTGCCGTAGTCAAGCAACGCGAAGACACCTCCGTAAGCCCCGTCGACCTGCATCCAAAGACCGCACTGCTCTGCGATATCGGCAATTGCTTCAAGCGGATCAACGGCCCCGGTGTCGGTCGTGCCCGCCGAGGCTACGATCATCCAAGGATCCAGGCCTTCGGCCAAGTCCGCTTTGATGGCCGCTTCCAGCGCTGCGGCCGACATGCGGTAGTGGTCGTCCAGTGCAATGGTCCGCTGGACGCACTCTTTCATTCCGGCGACGCCGAGCGCCTTCTTGACGCAATGGTGAGTTTGCGGAGTCAGATAGACCACCGTCCGCTCGAAATCGCGCGCCTTCAGACCACGCGATTCGCGTGCTGCGACGATGCCGGATAGGTGAGCGATACTGCCACCCGACGTCAGGTCGCCGGCCATCGTGTGCGGAAATCCGAACACGTTGCCCAGCCAGCCGAGCACCATGCGTTCCATCCGAACCGCGCCGGGGCTGGCGAGGAAGATACCCGAATAACGGTTGGTGACAGCGGCTAGAAAATCTCCGAGCGCGGCGTGATAGAGCCCGCCGCCAGGCACATAGCCCAGGTGCCACGGCGACGCCGGGTTGATCCCCGGCCGCTCGACGTTTTCCCGGTACAGGTCGATCGCGGTATCGATATCGATCGGATCTTCGGCGATGGGTGAATCCAGGAGCCCCGCGCCTTCATGGTCCGATACACAGAAGACTGGACCTCGCGGCTGACGATTCAGAAACTCCTCCGTGTAACGGACCACCTTGTCCAACATCTGTGCGCGTGCGCCCGCGTTCGGTTCTAGCGCCAGCGACTGTTCTTCGAGTTGTCGAATTTTCTCAATCATGATTCGCCGTTGCTATTTCGTCTCTCGGAGCTTGGGCTCCGTGCTGACCAGAGGCAGAATCGCCTCTGCGAAGGCTTGCCCTATATGAAAGAAAGTGTCGGCTCATCTGGCAACGATGTGATGAACGATTACTTGGCCACAAAATCGTCTTCTCGAATGGCCAGACGCACATGGGCACGATTGCGCGTGGTGATCCACAATCGGCCGGGGCTGTGTTCCAGGATGTACGGATAGCAGATCTCGCCGCTGTCGGCGCGGACGATTACGACGGGTTTGGTCCATGTCTTGCCGTCGTCTTCGGAGAAGGCCAGCGACAGTTCGAGGCGTTGCCAACTGACGTCCACGCGCAGGTGGTGGCTGAGTTGATCGCGCCCGCCGGCACCGCGGATAGGCTCCTTTCCTTCCAGGGCCAGGCGATTCCATACCAGGGCCAAACGCCCACTTGCCAGGCGGATCAGGTAGCCCGGTGCGTTGCTGGCGTCGATCTTGCTCGGCCCGATCACTCGCCAGGACAGCCCGTTGTCGTCCGAGTAGGCTTTCCAGAAGTAGTCGAGCGTGGTGCGCATGAACATCAGCAACCGGCCATCGGAAAGCTCGGCGACCGTGCCTTCGAATGCCCCGTCTTCGAAACCGCGTCCACCGATATCGATGATGCTGCTGCGTCTCCACGTCTTGCCGTTGTCGGCGGAGACGTAGGTACACTGACCATGCCGGCCGGGATCCAGGAGCATGCGTTGCACGGGCACGACGATTTGGCCGCTGCTAGTTTGAATGATATTGATCAGGGCGCCGCAGTAGCCCTCGAAGATTTTCTGGCGATCGACCCATGTCTTGCCGCCGTCCAGGCTTCGGATGGTCCACACGGCTCGACGTCCGCCTTCCGGCGGCTGGGCCTTGACGGCGTCCCATCCTCTGACGATCGACACCTGCGTTGAAAAGTCCATGTACACCAACACGATCACGCCATCGCGTGTCCCCAGCAACAGGCCGTGACTTGGAATCCCCGGCTTTGGGCCGTCGTAGATTCTCCGCGGCTCTGACCAGGTCTTGCCGTCGTCCGAGCTGGTGATCACGGTGTTGTTTCCCACGGTCAACAGGCTGCCGTCCTGTAATTCGACAAACGGGCCGGGTTTGTCCACGGGCAGCACTTCCGCACGCGGTTCAATCCAAAGCTTCTGCTCCGCCCGGATCACACCGGCGCACGCCAGAAACGCCAGCAGGCGCAAGGTAATCAACGCGACTTTGCGGTTCATACTCGACACTCCTTCATGAGGATTCGCGCACCGGCTCGACGTCCAGGCGGAATTGGTTGTTACCGTCAGTCAGGGATTTCTTCAGGTAGGGCGAATAGGTCCTGACTTGGACTGTTGTGCCGTTCGGGAGGAACTCCAGCAGGCGTAAGTATCCCTCAGGCGGATCGTGATAGGCAGCCATCATCTCGTGTACCTTCTGGCCGTGACGGCCGACGCTCGTCTGCCGCGCGCCGTTGTTCAGGTGCCCGCTGAAGACCATCCGCACGTTTGCATGTTTGGAGATCAGTTTTTGCCACAATTGCTCGCCATCATTGACATTCTCGCTGCCGTCGTGTGGGGCGCTGAAGCCGTACGATTTGCAGTGCGGGTTGAGCTTCTGGTGAGTTCCCTTGGTTGCCCAGTCGTATCGCGCGCCGTCCTGGTAGGTATAGGCATGGGTCACGATCAAGGCCGTTCGGTTGGCGTGTCGCGAAAGGACGCCGTCGGCCCAGGCGATGGCTTCATTTCTTGGGCCCCACTCCAGGGCCACCGTGACGTAATCCGTGCCGCCAGCGCTGAACAGGTGATAGTTGGTTTCCGTCCTGTCCGGCTCGAACACTCCACCGAAGGTAGACATCGACTTGTACCGTGAGACGGGAAAGAAGTCGTTCAAGAAGGTGTCGCGGCTGGGCGAATTGCGGAATGGGTTCCATCGGTCGTGATCGTGATTGCCTGTGGTCAGGGAATAAGGGATACACACCTTATCCAGAATGGCCATCGCATCGGAAGCGACCTGCCACGCTGCAACCTTGTTAGGAGGAGTCACCGAGGCCGTATTCCCGCTGGTGATGTCGCCTTCGTGTAACACGAATTTGATGTTGCGAGCCTTCCGGTTGTCGGCCATCCACTGGGTCATGGTGCGGAAGATGACCGAGTCCTTATCCCAACGTGTGTCCGTATAGCGTTGGGTATCGGGAAGGACAACCAAGGTCCAAGAGCCGGGGGCCCAAGGCAACGGAGGTTCCGCCGATGCCGCAACCGTACCCATCAGCATCACAAGCAACGCGATCGAAACGGAACAGACTCTCACGCAAGACGACTTGTTTGGATTCATGGCAATTCCGATCGGTTGACTCTACTCAAGAGGTCAGATGTCTCACTCAGTCTAACAGGAATATCATGCCTTCGCACTGTGCCTCGCTTCGCTAGTGGAAGCCGGATTTGTTTTTTTCGAGCGACGATCGTTGCCTGTACGACCTCGCAATGGTACTTTCGGCTTTAGCGTCCGTCGTGACGTCTCAGGCGAGCCAGCGCGTCTATCGAACGGGGAGACCAGGAGAATGCTCTTGAGAATCACTTTCATGGGAGTTGTTCTTGCCGGATATCCGCTGCATTCGTTGGCGGCAGTATTAGGCGTTCCACCCGTTGGCAGAACGGAGCATTCCGCATGATTAGATGTCTACGCCCACTACTCGTCGTCGCCCTGTTGACGGTGCTTACCGGATGCGGCACGAATGCACCGGCGCCGACGCCAGACGCGACCGCGCAAATCAAGACTCCCGCACCGAAGCCGGAGATAGCTGCAATGAAGAACGACTGGCCTTTCGAGGATGTCCCGAATCTCGCAGTTATCACGCTCACTCGCATTACCGACGGATCGAACCCGATCTTGTACGTTGTTCACGATGAAGATGGTGATTGGCAGTTTCTCGATGGCGGAGACGTTTCCGAAGAGGACGCCGAAATGGCATCGCTCAAGCGTGTCGTCGAACTTGACCCGACAATCAAGGAACTTGCCGATTTGCCGTCTGGCTGGTGTGCGGAAAGGGAAGCAGTGGGCAAAACATGGCAACGGTTCCAACGCTGAACACGAACCGACGACGCGCCATTGATTTCTTTGTGCAGCCGACGCCCTGTACCAGCGTGTAGGCCGGAAGCAGGTCGCTCAACACGTTTCCGGAACAGCTCAAATGCAATCGAGCGACGTGGCGCTACGTTTGCGGAGTGATCGCAGGAAAGCGACCGAAGTCCCGGCAGTAGCGGCGTTTGCTCGTTCCGGCCTACAGATTCATGAATAATCCGGGCCAGGCTACTGATGGCCCCATTGCAATCGGTAGCCGAGCTTGCGAGCGATTAGCATTGGCGTTGTGAAATTCACGAAGAAGCCCCCTGTGATGGTCGGTATTGCAACGTACGTCTCCCAATTCGCTGGCGTGTCCGTGAGAATTACCATGAGTGTCACGCAAGCCACGACAATCGCAACATCCACGGAGAAAACCAGCGCCAGGGCCATCAGCAGCCGGCGCGCGTGTAGTGTGGCCACGACCACAGGCAGGACGAGTATCCCGCTTGTTACCATGATGATCAGAGCCGCGACCGCTATTCCAACGATATTGTTGTTGCCCGATGACGCCCCTATCGACTGCGAGATCTGCGCTGCCGTCAAGGCCATCGCAATGACTGCCGTCGCGATCATCAAATCTCTGATTCGCAACGACTGGAAACTGGTAGACGGATCATCGCCTAGATGGGTAATGCGCCAGCGGAACCAGGTCCGCATTATCCACAAAGGTGCCTGCGCGGCCAGCAACAACAGGGGCAGGCATAACAGTCCAATGATGAAAATGAGCCAATCCTCGTCACCCATGAAGCCAAGATGATAAAAAAAGAGGGCAAACGCGCCCGCCAAGGCCCCATACAGGACAAGTCCTGACGTTGCTCCCACCAAGAATCGCTTGATCCAATGGAGCGGAACGAACACGCACCAGATAGCGTGAAGTGCCATCTGCGCACCGATCGCGCTGTACCAGGCGGCAACGAAGAAAGTCCCAAGTATTTGATTCGCATCTGCGACGAGCATCAACGGGAAGATCAGACAGTTGGCAGCGGCGAAAAACGCGATGCATCCCAGAAACAGCCAGATTGCTCGGCTACGAGGACTGCGGTGAAACACGCTTCCGCTCCGGTGGAAAGGAAAATGGACGGCCTGCCTCGGTCACAAATAAGTCGATGTGTTCCTTCTGAAGGCACAGCGAACGTAGAGGACTACTATTGCGAGAAAGAAGAGAAGAACCAGAATCCACTTCACGGTGGCGAAGAAGGCGGCCAGTGCGATGTAAGGCTGAGGCATGCTATGTATCTGGCCGGCGAACGGTGCGTGAATCGAGTTTTCGGCGAAGTCGAAAAAGCCCGCAAGGAGAGGCGTCCAGATGAACGTATCGTAACGCTTGGGGACGCCGTTCAGATTGAAAAGCCTCGCAAGGACAGCGGCCGAGAATAGGGCGTACCATATGGGATGGACGATGTCGAAGTGGAAATGTCTCCTGAAGCACTCCACTTCTTCCGGTCCCCATTCGTCGGTGATGGCTGCGAATCCGGCCTGACTGAACGTTGTCTGGAGAGCCAAGAGGTCATGCTGGATAGGTCCCAAGGTCCAGACGATTGTAGCCTGAGACAATACGAACAGGGTGCCGAAAAGCACTATCACACCGGTGAGCGAGGTGGATTGTCGAAGGCAGCCGGGCACATTCATACGTTTGCGGCCTTATGGCCGGCAGAGAGATGATTGTCGGAAAACATACCGCTACCAGCAAGGATTGGCACATTTGCCCGTTTAACCCGAAGCCGGAGGCGATGGCGGGTAGCGGCATGGACAGTCCACACGTAGCGCCCGCCATCGCCTCCGGCTTCGGGTTAAACGAGCCATCTCCGTCCTCATTGCCAAAGGCACTGTTTTACTTGAATTCCGCCAAAACCGGAAAGTGCACCGCATATTTTTCTAGAATCAGGTGGGAAAACGCCTCGTGATCGGTGACATATCCATAACTGTGGGACGCATGTCGCCGGGAAGACTCGCGAACGGGTAGAATGGCGATAGGTACGAAACCCATGGCTCGAAAGCGGACTTTGACGGCGGCTGGCACGTGACACGTATCGACACGCAACGACTCGGAGAGTTGATCGACACGCATGGTGCGGCGCTCACGCTGTACGCGCGTCAGTGGTGTCGCTCGCCCGAGGATGCTTTGCAGGAGGCGTTGATCGACCTGTTGCGTCAGACCCCAGTACCCAATCACCCAATCGCTTGGCTCTACAAAACGGTCCGACGACGGGCCATGAATTTGGCTCGCGCCGAACGTCGTCGCGTCAAGCACCATCGGCAGGCCTGCGAGCAACGAAAATCGTGGTTTCTGCCAGCCGACGGCATGTCGGACGAACCCGTCGACGCCGAAGCATTGCTCAGACGACTGCCGCCGTTGGAACGCGAGATCGTTGTGGCCCGCGTTTGGGGCGAACTCTCGTTTGGCCAAATCGCCGACCTGGTCGATCGATCCACCAGCGCGGTGCACCGGCGTTACCAGCGAGCGTTGGCGGAGCTGGGGCGGATTATGACCAACCAACTCGAAGATTCGAGACAGACAGATGAACCAAGACCATCCTTCCTCTGAAGATCATGGACAGTTTCGAGACGACGGCGTCGACCCGCAGCGACTGGCGGACGTCGAACAGCGACTGAAGGCCGCGCGGCCGCGGCCGGCAGAGTTGGACATCGAGGCGATTGTGCGCACGGCGCACGCGGCGGACCAAACGGTTGCGTTGCGTGAACCGCCCGTTGAACGACGCGGCATTCGATCGTACCGTTGGACTATCGCGATTGCCGGGTCTTGGGCGTGCGGAGCAATTGCCGGAGCGCTGGTGACATTCATTCTGCTGAGCCGGGTTGTGCCACCAGAGCGCCCAACCGATAGGTCGACGGCGATGGATGAAGAGCTGCCGAGGGTCGTGGAGCCGCGGGAAAAGAATGCGCCAGACGACGACTCGGAGCAACGCCCGCGCGATGATTCCCCACGGAAGAACGTGCCCCCATGGTCACCCTCAGATTCGCTCGTTGCCGTCATGTTGCTCGATACGGTCGGTCACGGAGTTGCACCTTATGGAGACGAGTGGCCTACATTGAGAGCCGGCGCTTTGGCACGCGGCCAGGGCGCGTCGGGCGCTTCGCGTTTTCGTCATGGTACCAACGCCGCACAGCCAAACCGGACGCACACGCCAGACCCGGGCAGCGATATCCGACAAGACATGACACCTCGTGCTGCCCCGGCACCCTCAATCACGCAAGAACAGTTGCTGCGAGAATTGCTTGGCACGCGTCCTGATTCCGTTCTCTAGGAGACCATCCGCGGGCCTCGTTTAACCCGAAGCCGGAGGCGATGGCGGGCGCTACGTGTTGACGATTTATCGCACTATCCGCCGTCGCCTCCGGCTTCGGGTTAAACGAAAACATCATAACTCGGCTTACGAAGGGAGCCCCAATATGAACACCCCCTCTCCGCGAACGCTTTGCGCCCCTACCTTCCTGGTCATCTGGCTTTGTGGCTGGGTCTCGCAAAGCGAAGCACAAATCTCCATCGTGGAAGCTCCAAAAAGCGCCGGAGACGAGAAGCCGACGATGGAGGACAGTTGGATTTTGGAGCGAGACGACCAGACCGGCATCACCGTCCGGACGATGGAGTTGACATTGCAGCCAAAGGCTGAACCCCGCCCTGCACTGAAGTACCGGCTGATACCTGACGATTTCGACATGCGGGATGGAAACGCATACGTCTACTACCTCAAGGCAAATGGATTCTTCGAGCAGAGTCTGGCTCGGGAACGGCTAACTCAGATCCACAAGGGAGCTTCCGCACAAGCGGAGAAGGAAGGCAAACAGTACCATCAAGTGCCTCCGGCAGTCTGGCGTTCTACGCCTCCCCAAGAGCTACCGTTGGACGAGGTGAAGGAGTATTTGCGTCTGACGTCGTTTCAGCCTCAGTTTATCCGTGAGGCAGCACAGCGCGACCGTTTCGATGCGGACCGAAACCTGCACGAGGTCTACGACCTGATCGGATACCTATTGCCCGAAATCCACTCCATGCGCGAACTCGCTCGCACGCAGAGTCTGCGATGTCGAGTCGCGCTTGCCGAAGGACGCATTGAAGATGCTATCGCGATCACCGGTCAACAATTCGCCCTGGCACGTCATATGGGGCACGACGACTTTCTCGTATCGAACCTGGTCGGAATCGCCATCGCCGGCATCGGCTGGAACGATGCACTCTATCTGGTCCAACACCCCGAAACGCCGAACCTCTATTGGGCCCTTGCGTCAATGCCAAAACCGTTGGTCGACCTCCGGCACTCGTTGGCCGTCGAACGCCAGTTTCTGTACCTGCAATTGAAGGAGCTTCGCGAAGTGGACGAGACGCCGCGACCGGTTGGCTATTGGCAAGATTTTCTGGGTCGTCTGCTCGGGCAATTCGGGTGTCTTGCCTCCGAGTTCGGTTTTGGTTCGCTCCATGAGGCTCCCGAACTTGAACGCACTAAGCTTGTTGCATTCGTGGCCGCTGCCTATCCGGGTGCAAAGGAGTATTTGATCGACGAGTGCAATTTGCCGCGCGATCAGGTGGAGGCGTATCCTACGGCTCAAGTCGTCGCTCTGGCGGCGGTCCGATTCTACGACCAATGTCGCGATGACACCTTCAAATGGACGCATCTTCCGTACTGGCAGGCTCAGGCAAGCGGCCGTCGTGTGGATGACGCGATGCGGGCAGCGTCGAAAAAATATGGTCTGTGCACCGCGCCGGCCATGCTGTTGCTGCCGGCCATTCGGGCGGCCTGCACTGCCGAGGCTCGTTGCGATCAGACCGTTGCTTTGCTCCAAACCGTGGAGGCAATTCGCATGTACGGTGCAGCGCACGACGGCAAACTACCCCGCTCGCTGGACGAACTGCCGGTTCCAGCGCCGGTCGAACCCTTCACCGGTAAACCAATCGACTACGAGTGTTTCGGCTCACGTGCCGTTCTCAGTGGCCATTCGCTGCCCGGTTTGCGTTATCGGCTTGTCCTCCGACTGGCCAAGCAATCCGGGTGAGTTGCCCCAGCCAAGGCCGTATCGAAAAAGAACACAACCATCACGTGGAGATCTGCTATGACCACTAACTCGTATCGCACTTGGTATCCCAACTCAGGTCTCGGGATCATCGTCGCCTGCTTGACAATCTGCTCCCTGGCTGTGACTCCGATCGCGAATGGCCAGGAGCCGTCCTCCGCGGATACGGACGCTGCGATTGTGCAACCGTTTGTCAGCGACGCGACATTCCTTATTGTGAAAGTCGACCCAACGGGGATCGGTCTACCCAACTTGGCCGACACACTCAAGTCGATGCCACCAGATGCAGAAGCAGCTTATCGGGAAATATCACAGCAGGCGGGCGCAGGACTCGCGCAGTTGCGGGCCATGGTCAACGATCAACCTGTCTATGCCACCGTCGGGATTCCTACTTCGGAAACGAAACTGCCAGCTTTCGTCTTCGCAAAGAGACCGCCCGAGGACGTTGCGGTGAAGTTGACGGCGTTCCTGAAAAGCGCGCTCAAAGCCGATCTTCGCATTCACGGCGACTATGCGGTGATAGCTCACGAGCACGGCATGGACTTCGCCGAGTTGATGGCTGCTTTCCCCGCCTCGCCACGTGAAGGAACCGCAGAGGCTTTCGAGTCCGTAGCGAGCTATCCGGTTCAGGTGCTGCTCCTTCCGCCGGCGTACGTGCGGCGCACCGTCGAAGAGCTGTTACCCGAACTGCCGCGTCAGTTGGGCGGCGGGCCCAGTAGCGTGTTGACCGAAGGGCTCCAATGGGCCGCCTTTGGCATCGACCCGGGCCAACTTCGCGCTGAGCTTGTCATTCAATCCTCCTCCGAATCGGCCGCCCGCGATCTAGCAGCCCATATACCGAAGATGATTCAGTCGGCCTACGATGCGGCACCCGGCATCCACAAGCAGATTCCGTCAGAGTTGACGCAAGCACTGATCGGTTGGTTGAATCCGCAGGTCGAGGGCCAGCGGATCGTGATTCGCATAGACGGCCGCGAAAAGACCACCGCCAACCTGAAGATGCTCGCGGCGGTTGCAAGGACGATCGAAGAGAAGACGCGGCGTCACAGGAACGTTGACCGCTTCGGGCAGATTCTGTTGGCCATACACAACTACTATGACACCTACAAAACGTTCCCCCCCGTTGACAAATACCGTGGCGAAGATGGCAAACACCATCTGAGTTGGCGTGTGCATATCCTGCCGTACGTCGAGGAAACGAAGCTCTACAACGAGTTCCATCTCGATGAACCGTGGGACAGCCCGCACAACAAGAAGCTGATCGCAAAGATGCCCGACATCTACGAGAGCCGCTCGTTTGATATTCCACCCAAGGTTGCGGTCAAACCGGGGCATACAACGTTCCTGGCACCGATCGGCGATAAGACCGTTTTCGGTGAAGCTGCGTCAACGAAGTTCAGCCAAATCATAGATGGCACCAGCAATACTGTGGTGCTGGTCGAAGTGAAGCCGGAAAAGGCCGTGCCCTGGACCGCTCCGGAGGACTACACGTTCGATGCGAAAAACCCCGCGGAGGAATTGCTGATCGGAGCCGACGGTCGATGGCTGTGCGGTTTCGCCGACGGCAGCGCAAATCAACTGCGCGGCGACATCCCGCCCGAGACGTTTCTCCACTTGTTCCAAATGAACGACGGACAGGTCATTGATGGCCGCAAGATCCGGTGAGTGATCCCAAGAGAACGTGTGAAACTGCTTAACCAATGCGGCTCATGGTGAGTCGTTTGACCATCCGGTTTTCCACAAACCTCTCAAAGTGGACATGACGTTCGAAACGGTCGATACACCTTCCAGCTATCTGAGCACGCTGCCGGAGGGCGTAACGCTCGGCAAGCAGATGCAGGTCTAAAGAGTCACGGTATCCTTGGGCGCACAAGCTCACCGTTGGCCTGCGCAAATACGTGTTCGTAGGCGCCGAAGAAGTCGGAGTTCGCGTCCAGCCAGACGATGATCCGGCGTAGTTCTTCGCGCGATAGTTTTACGTCGTAGTGGCCTTCGTCCAGCAGCGACAGTAGTTTCGAGGCCCGAGCGCCGAACGCGCCCGGCATCGTGCGCGCCGGTTGCCAGCGGTCGTATTGGTGCTCGCGCCGGTCATCGCGACGTGCGCCGTAGTGAAAGGCGTAGGGCCACAGGTTGCGGTACGAGACGTACCAGAGAAACTTGTCCTGCTGCCAGTTGCCCGGGCGGAGGTCCGGCGGTTCGTCGGCATTCTGCCCGTGGCAGCCCACACAGTGTTTATCCAGTACCGGCTGTACCAGACGCGCGAAGCTGATGGGATTGCTGCCGGCCACCTCCGGTTGAATCTCCGATGGCTCACGACCGAGCGCTTCTCGCAGGCCCGTCTCCGCCTGAGCGGGAGAGCGTCCCTTGGGCTCGTGGCACCCCACACAGGTAAGATTCGCTCCGGCATGTACGTATGTGGCGCTGCGCATCGACTGTACCGCGCATCCGTGTTCGTCCAACGCTTGGAAGTAGACCGACTTTCCCGCCGGCAGATAGAAAGACGCGCTCCCGTCGTCCTCGACCGGTACCGTCCCCAGCACGGCACGCCCGTTCGTCTCCGCGCCGTACCCGATCTGTGGCTTGTGATGCACCGGCGTGCTTTTTGGCAGAAGATGGATAATCCTGAGTTCGCGGATCTTCGTGCCTGTGGGGAACGGGTAGAGGCTATCGTAAATATTGATAAGGCTCACCGTGGCCTTCTCGCTCGCCTCGGAATCTGCGGGCACGACTGCGTGCTCGTCGCCGACCGCGCGGAACCTGGGATGGTCCGTCAGCCGGGCGGGTTCGTTGGCGGCTGGCACGATCGGCGGAGCCGGACGCGGCCGCACCGGAACCGGGCCCAGGCAACCGATGTCAGGGTCTCGAAAAAGCAATTCGCGGTTTCCGAACGCATCAAGCAGGTAGATCCCGTGCCGGTCGCCGGTTGCGGAATACACGCACAGGTAGTAGTTCTCGCCGAGCGGCCAGGCAGTGCCGTAAGCAAAAGTGCCGCGCTCGGCCGTTTCCGGAAAGCCCACGTCCGGAGTCAACCGCCGTACCGGCGACAAGGCATCGTCGTCCGGCACGCGTGGGTCGATCACGATTAACGATCCGTACGCCTGTCCGTGATGGGCTGAGGCTGTGGCCACGTAGCGGTGCGAATCGGGGATCGCCACCACGTTCAATTCCATGTCCGGATTCAGGTCGTGGCTGGGCTTGAAGTTTCCGTGAATGGCCCGTGGGTCGCGACCGTCCGGGGCGGTGATCCATGGATGGTGGGCCTGGTTGTGACCTCGATCCACGTAATCCCATCGTGTGTAGACGATTTTGCCGTCCGCGTTCACCGAGGGATGCCACTCGTTCCCCTCGTGATGGCTGAGCCGCTCCATGTTGCGACCATCCGCGTCCATCGCGTGCAGGGTGAACAGCGGGACAGGCCGGCCGTGGCAACGCCCGAAACCACCGCGGCGCTCGGAGATGAACACGATCCGTCCATCCGGCAGCCAGTTGGGATGCAGATCGTTCCACGACCCTTCGGTGACCTGCGTCAAGCCGGTCCCATCGACGTTCACTCGAAACACGTGGTACGACGTCTCTTCTGCCCACGGCGGCCGCTCGGGCATCTCCACGTGCCAAACCGGATCTCGGGGAAGGCCGGTGGCGGAACCATCGGCCGGAAGCCCGCACCGGGTGTACGCAAACAGCACCGTCCTCCCGTCATATGACAAGGCCGGTTGCAGGAACGACCCGCCTGCCAATGGGTAGCCGCGCAGCGGGCCATTCTGCACGGTCGAGTCCTGCAGAACGTCCCGCACGGTGGGCGACGAGCCGAACACGTCCTCCAACAGGAACAGCCCGCCACCGGCGCGGGCGAAATGCCCGAAATACTGGTCGCACATGTGGTTGGGCACGGCGAGCCGATGCTTGACGAACAGGATGCGGTCGAAGTCGAGCAACGGGTTGGAAAACGCGATCCGTCGCCGAAGAGCGCAGACCCGCCGATACAACGTAAACCGCTCCGCTTTGCGGGCCGCGGCGAGCGATTGGTTTTGCGCTTCGAGTCCCGCCAACTCGCGTTCCATCGTCGCCCACTGCGAAGCGAAACCGCCCCGTTTCAAGTCCTCCAGCAGCGCCCTTGTGGTCCGCAAAACGAAGTCCGCCGGATCGCGGTCATCTTCCGAGACCACGGCCTCGAGACGAAACGCAGTGTCGGCAACGCGTTTCCAGTGACCCGTGTCTTTGATTCGCGCGATCGACCGAAGGTAATCTCGCCTTACCTCATGCTCCACAAACGCTTCGTTCAACTCGGCGAACGAGTGGCGCGAGAGCAATTCGGCGAGATGTGCCGCCTCGGCCCTGTCGTGCTGAGCGAGCGGCAGGGGATGCTTTTCCAGCCAGGCATGCCACTGGTCCATGGCGGACTCTCCAGCGGCTACGCTTCCGGCGTGCAGATTCACACGGCAGACGCACAATACGCCCATCCCGGCCAACACCAGACCCGCGATCCAACGTGATCTTCGCATCACACGTCCTCCCATTTCGCCGCCCCAGACTATCGGGAGTTCTCCACGCCTCGGCCACCACGCCAGTATACCCCGGTTTCGCCCCGGTTCGCCAGTGTTTGCCCGCCGAAAGATGTGCGGACGGCCGGTTCAGTCGAGGCCTCGCATGAACGCGTTCAATCTATCGCGTTGCCCCGGAATCTCTTCGTGGACGATGCGGACTATCTGTCCATTTTCGACAAACACACGCTGATTGCAGCGAAACAGATGCACCCGTTGCCCGGAGACCAATTCATCAATGAACGTGATCCGGAACCAGCCCTCGCCAAGCGGAATGGCTTGGTGACGGTATTCAATGCGGTCGAATCGGCTGCGAGCGCTGTCGCCATTTGCCTTGTAGCTATCGACAATTGCGGCCGGCCCGGTCACTACACCAGTGGGTGATTCATAGACACAATCATCCGCCAGATACGACAGCACCGACTGATAATCTTCAGCGTCAAGTGACAATGCGAACTCAGAGATTAGGTCAAACGCAGCCATAGCATCGACGCCCAACGGTCCGCACGGCCGTCAACGGCCGTACCGGTGCAAGACACGGTCAACAATAGATCATTGTACAGATAACAACGCCGCGGAAACTAGTGGCGAGAGTGACTCTGCTCTGCGGCCTCGCGACGTCAGGAGCGTGGCTTGTATCCTACGATCGAATCCCAGAAGAAGTGGATTGCTCTGCGTCCTGTGCGAGTCACGAATAGGGCACCCGCGCCCCAGACGACGACGAACAGAACACCTGCGAAAACGACGCCAACACCAAGATAGTGAGCAAGGGTAGATAGGAGCGCACAAACAACGGTCAGCGCAAACAGGTGTCGCAGTCGGTACTGGAAAACCCGTCGTGTACGGATGTCGCGATGCGGCAGTTTCTGAGGGGGCGAAGCCTGGCGGAGCGATTTCAGAGAAGGAACTGCAATTCGCCTACCGCAGCGGGAGCACGCGATCGCCAGGCCAGCCATCGAAACTCGAACCGAAATGCGATGCCCACACACACAGGTCACAACGTAGCCAAGCGTCATCATGGCACGTTTCTCACTCACCGATGCACCGCATGGCGTCCATCGACTAACACAGCGAACAGCCGTCATCGAAGCTGATCCTGCGCAGTGAATTCGTAGGCCGGACCAAGCAAACCGTGCCGCTGCCGGAACTTCGGCCTAATCTAATGGCGTTGTTTACGGTACAGGCTGTCAAAGCAATAAAGCCGGTTTGCGCTGTTCCGGCAAGGGGTCGGCCTCGGTCCGGCCTACGCGGTGCGCCATTGAGGCTAGCTCCTAACGTCCACGTCCATTCGGCTCGCCACAACATTCGAGATTTTTCTCGGAATTCGTGTCTGGTTTCTGACTCCGCTTACGCTTATCAGGTAGGCCGAGATTCCGGGATTTCCTGTGAGCTGCCGAATTCGTCCGTTAGAATGGCTAGAGCGCGTTCGGGATAACAGTAGCGGGTTTTTCGCCGTTTGGACCAATGATTCACGGCGCAGAAGACGCTACACGTCCGTGCGACACGCACTAGACCGTGGTTGAACCATCGGCGGTTTGCACAACATTGGCGTCGGCGCAATGGACCCATCGGCAGGCAATTCGACGCAGATTCAGACACTCTTGGACCACGCAGCCCACGGAGACGATGACGCCTATGGCGAGCTGCTCGCACGGGCGTCAGAGCGACTCCTGAAGCTGACCAGGAAGATGTTCAAGAACTACCCACACCTCCGACGTTGGGAGCAAACTGACGATGTTTTCCAAAGTGCCGCAATTCGACTTCATCAGTCCCTTTCACAGGTTCGACCGGAGACCACCCGTCAATTCTTCGGCTTGGCCGCCACGCAGATACGGCGAACGCTCGTCGACCTGGCAAGACACCACTTTGGCCCCGAAGGACACGCAGCCAAGCATCACACGGACGGAGGCAAATCTGGCGGGATGCTTCGGAATCAGCCGGATCATTCCGCCAAGCCCGAATCCATTGAGGCGTGGGCCGAATTTCATGCCGCCGTCGACGCCCTTTCGCCTGACGAACGAGAGGTATTCGACCTGGCTTGGTACGGAGGCACGGCCCAGCGGGAAGCCGCCGAGATCTTGCAGATTTCCGAAAGGACGGTCATCCGGCGACTTCACCAAGCCCGACGCAATATCTATCAGGCCCTTCATGGCGAACAGCCTCCTGTGGAGGAGTGACAATACCATGAGTATGGAAGACAGGCTGAGCGAACTTCTAGTTGATTGGGACGAAAGTCGCCAACAAGGCGAGGAGCTTTCAGCGGACACGATCTGTGAAGACTGTCCGGAGCTTGTTCCTGCACTCCGACGCCAAATTGCCGAGTTGAAGGCGACCGATTGGATGTTCGAACCTGACGATGACGAAGATGACGACTTCCTTTCGTGGCCAGACCTCCAAACGGCTCTGATCGACCGAGACGATACGGCGGAGATCAGCACGTCGCTTTCTTTTGACGAATTCGTCCAGTGTTTGACATCCTCTGGCCTGATGACCGCCGAGGAACTTGCCGAATTTCGAGACGGCCTTTCGCCGCAGCCGGAAGACTCCACGGAACTGGCCCGGCAATTGGTTCGCCAGCAGAGTCTCACCCCATATCAAGCCGCGGAGGTTTGCCAGGGAAAACAGGACGGCCTCGTCTATGGCGACTACGTTGTCCTCGACAAGCTGGGCGCTGGTGGAATGGGGCAGGTCTTCAAGGTATATCACCGTCGCATGAAACGAGTGGTTGCACTGAAGATCTTACGGCCCGATGCCGCTAGTTCAGCCCAAGCCGTCGTACGATTCCAAAGGGAAGGCGAGGCCGCGGCGAGGCTAACCCATCCGAATATCGTCACCGCTTACGACGCACGCGAAGATCTGGGCGTTCACTATTTGGTTTTGGAATACGTGGACGGAACGGACCTTTCTTCCCTGGTCAAGCGAAATGGTCCATTGCCCGTCGCGGCGGCGGTGGATTGCATCATCCAAGCGGCCCGAGGCCTGGAGTATGCCCATGGCGAAGGTGTTGTTCACAGGGACATCAAGCCAGGCAACCTGCTTCTGGACACGAGCGGCGCGGTGAAAGTCCTGGACATGGGGTTGGCCCGGCTGGAGAAGCTCGAACATGACAACACGAGTGTCCAAACCGAAGCTGAAATTACCCGAGATGACTCGGCCCTGGGAACCGTCGATTACATGGCCCCCGAGCAGGCACGAGACACCAAACACGCCGACGCCCGTGCCGACATCTATAGCCTTGGTTGCACGCTGCACTATCTGCTGACTGGTCGCCCGGTTTACGGGGGCAGCACGTTGATGGCCAGGATGATGGCACATCAGCAGCAGGATATGCCGGCACTTGACCAGGCCAGGTCGGACGTTCCGGATGAGCTGTCGGCTGTATTTCGGAAGATGTTGGCAAAACGGCTGGAAGATCGTTATCAGTGTGTAGCGGATTTGCTCGAAGACCTGGAAGCCGTTGCTCTTCAAGTTGCCGACCCGGACGTTGTACCGTATCTGGCTCCCGGTGTTGGCGTGCCGCATATCGACTTGCGGTCGAAAGAAACGTCGTCCACCACCAACGACGCAACCTTTGACCTTCCCCCAATGCCGCAACCGGCGGAAGCAAAGCCGACCCCGAAGCCAGCACCGGTTACTGCCAGGAGTCGAACTTTTTTCCTCGGCGGCGCAGCCATCTTGGCTCTCTTGCTCGGTGGCGGAATCTACCTGGCCACCA
The DNA here is from genome assembly GCA_016784735.1 of Pirellulaceae bacterium. Classification (GTDB taxonomy): domain Bacteria; phylum Planctomycetota; class Planctomycetia; order Pirellulales; family Pirellulaceae; genus JADHUC01. The sequence continues at coordinate 117,211 of JADHUC010000002.1, forward strand.
TCATTCTACGAGTGGAGACGCCCGAAGGCACCGTAATCCTAGAGATTGGGGAATCGGAGAAATCGGTCGAGGTCAGTGTATCCGAAGACAAAGAGATCACCATCACCGATCCGAATGATGGTCAGAAGATTCGCATCACGGTCGAACGTGGTAAGCAAGAATTGACTCTCCACAAGAACGGCTTCGCTACCCAAACGACGAGGTTCAATCTGACATCGAAGGACGGTAGACGCGTGTGTGTCACGTTCGTGCCGAAACGAAAACCACGGACAACCGCTGAGTTGCTCGCGAAATTGTCCGCGGAGGAACAGGCGGCTTTCGCGGAACTTTGCCCATTTCCGCGCTATATCCCGCTCGTTGATCGAAGCCCAGCTAAACCAGCGTTAGTAGGTCATTTTCATAACGAACGCCGGATTCGCCGGCACCTCCAACATCTGAAGGTGCTGACTAACATGCATTATCTCGACCTGCGAAATTGCCACATGTCTGATACGGACTTGGAACACCTGGCAGACTTAGATGAACTCCGTTACCTATTGCTCAGCACGAACCCTGTGACCGACGCCGGGCTTGAACACCTCAAGAGGCTGACAAACCTACAGATCCTCAGGCTTGAGAATACACAAGTGAGTGCCGCTGGAGTGATGGAACTTCAAAAGGCTCTGCCGGAGTGTCTGATCGAGTGGCCGAGCAGAGTGCGTCGGGAGCCACCCTCAAGCGCCAAGATGACCGCGGACGAAAACGCGGCTATCGCAGAGCTTTGCTTATTAGGGGGCGACATCGTGCCCGTTGACCGAGGCGCAGCTAGACCAGCACTTTTGTGTTCGTTCTACGGAAAGAGAAGCCTAGCCAACCACCTGCAACCTTTAAGCGTGCTGACTAACATGTGCCTTCTCGACCTGGAGAACTGCGATGTGGCTGACGCGGACTTGAAGCACCTGGCGACCCTAAACGGACTTCACTGCCTTAGACTCCGCGGGAACAAAGTCACTGACGCGGGCTTGAAGCACTTAGCATGCCTTAGCGAGCTACGGTTCTTGCATCTCAATGAAAGGCAAGTCACGGATGCAGGCTTGGAGCATTTGAGGGGCTTGGACAAACTGCAATACCTGATGCTTAATCGCACGGCAGTCGACGGAACCGGCTTGGTGCACCTTAAGGGGCTTGGCGCGCTGGGAGTCCTCAAGCTTGCGCGTACTAGGGTAAACGACGCCAGCCTAGAGCACCTTAGCGGGCTCACCAATCTGCAAGAGCTCAGCCTTACCACTACACGAGTGTCCGATGCTGGCCTGAAGCATCTTAGCGGGCTCGCCAATCTGCAGAATCTCGGCCTTGGCCACACACAAGTGACCGATGCTGGCGTGAAGCACCTTGGCGGGCTCACCAATCTGCAGGGTCTCGGCCTTTACGATACACAAGTGACCGACGCCGGCCTGAAGCACCTTGGCGGGCTGACCAATCTGCAGTTTCTCTGGCTTAACGATACACAAGTGACCGACGCTGGCTTGGAGCACCTTACGGGGCTGACAAACCTGCAGGAACTCCGGCTTGATAGTACAGGAGTAACGGACGCTGGCCTGGTGCACCTTAGAGGGCTGACAAACCTACAGAACCTCACGCTTGAGAATACACGAGTGACAGTTGCCGGATTGACCGACCTTCGCAAGGCTTTGCCGGATTGTCAGATCCGGTGGCCGAGTTATGACGTGCCGGAAGGCGGCGTCGACGAGTTGTTGCAGTTCATCGAGAATCTCAAACAGTTTCGTCCAGCTACGCCGCAAGAGCGCGCCGAATATGAGAGCAAGGCGCAGGCAACGCTCAAGCTGGCGGCACAGAGAATACTCGCGCAGGACAAAGACCCGTGGTCCAAGCCATGCCAGACGGCCCTTCGCGCCCTGCTGGAAATTCGTATTACGGACATCCCCAACGTGGATCGTCGCGAGCAAGAGCAAACGGTCGAGTTCGTCAAGACGTTCCTGAAAGGAAAACTGGA
>JADHUC010000082.1 GCA_016784735.1 Pirellulaceae bacterium
TTTTCCCGCAACGACAGGCGACGGGAATCAACGGCGTCTCTTCTTCCGCAGGGGCCGTCGCCTGCCCGGAAGGCCGCTGGGACCGTTCGCCGACCGTAACCACGGCGGAGCACTTGGGACATTTCACCCGTTTGCCCGCGAACTTTTCAGGGGCTTCGAACTTGGCTCCGCAACCCCCACATTGAACGTGAATTGTCATAGACATGTCCTCTAAGTCGTGATCTTGAAGCTGCACGAAATCACGGGAACTTGTGCGGATTACTCTTTCGTCTCACCAGACATGCCTTGCTCCCTAAACTAACAAGCGTGAAACGCCTGCGAGATGGGCGCTCGGAATTCATGGATTCCCGACATTAGCACCAAATTCACACGATCGGTTCTGAACAGAAGGCAACAGAGTTAACAGAGACGGAAACGCTGCTCTTCTCCGTTGCCTCAGTTTCCTCCTGTTCAAGTCTTCGTCCTTCACTCTTTATCCTGGAGTTGATTTCGCAACTGCTGAAGTCCTCTCTTCAGCAGGCCGGCAACGGCGGCGTTAGTGCGGCCTAGATGCTCGGCGATTTGTGCCAAAGGCCAATCGTGGAAATGTCGCAGCATTAGTGCCTCGCGCTGAGCGTCCGGAAGCTTGGCTAACGCCTCGGACAGACGTATTGTCTGTTCCTCGCGCCGGGCATGCTGGCTGGGCGATGACTGGTCGGCTGCCAGCCATGCCTGTAATCGGTTGGACGATTGTTCCAGAGCCGCTTCCAGTGATCTTTCTCGTGACACGTTGCGTTTTCCCGTTCTCAGCTTGCGGATCTCGTCGGCCAGGTTGTTGGCCAGTATCCGTCGTAGCCACGCTGCAAACTGGTCCGCATGTTGGAACTCACATTGTGGCTGTGCCTGGAACGCCTCCAGCATTGTCTGTTGAACGACGCCCGACAGGTCAATCTTGCCTTGTAGCCCCGGATCCAATTGAAGTTGGGCCAACAGTCGTAGGTACTCGCGATAGCCCTCGATGTCTCGTTGCTGGCCTCTCGACTCGTCGCTCATGCCGGCTCCCTAGGGTAAAAAGCGTGAAACGCGTACGAGATGGGCGCGCCGAATACAAGAATTTCGAAACGGCGTGCAGATTCTGACGATCCTCGTCGATTCCGATAGGGATTTGAACAGGAGGAAACAGAGGTACCGGAGAATAACTGCTTGCGCGGTCACTTATGGCGAGCGGAATGAAGGGATCTACCCAAACGCATAACGTAGGTCGGACTCGTGATCTCACCAGGAACGGAATACCAATCCGTCCTTCTACATCAGTCATCGGTGAATTCGGTGCTATTTTGGCGCGATTCATGGTAACCCGAAGCGTAAGCGAGGGAATCCGGAGTGCCCTCGCTGACGCTTCGGGTTACGGTTTGGTTGCGGCTACGCGGCGCTCTGGAGAATTCATTCTTCTCCATTCGTCTACCGCGCCTCTGTGCCCTCCGTTGCCTCCTGTTCCGTTTCTCTTCCCGGCGGTCACTGATTGCCGGCCTATCCCACCCAGTCGCTCCAGTCGGCATCGAGGCTATTGTACCGCCCAATCCGCTCAAGATCACGAAGCAAATCGGCCGCGTCATTCAGACCGAGTGCTTTTCGCTGACGGCTCACGGAGTGAGCCTGCTACTTTCCAGATTCCGAGTGGCAGGGCTCGCCCCAGGCGCAAACGAAGCGATGGTGGCAGCGTTTGCATTCGACCTGAATGCCCAGGAATTCGGAACCGACTTGGTTCACACTCGCGCAACCGGGGCAGTGGATCGTGAACATGCGTCCCGGATCGGCCAGGTTGCTCCAGACACCTGCCGGCACGCCGTCGATGAGGATGTCGTCGTCCTCCAAACTGGTCAACAGCCCTTCGGTCAACGTGGAAATCCCGGCGATGCGATGCGCCGCAGGGGCCTGGATGTCATGGTAGCTTGGCGCGTGGGAGCAAGCAACTGATAATGGAACCGCCTTCTGATTGCTTGTGGGGCCAAACGCGTGACCGAAACGTCGCTGAGCTTGTTGGACCGAATTTGCCGTCATCCCGATGACGAATCGTGGCAGCGGTTGGTGGATGTCTACACGCCACTGCTGCACGGTTGGCTGCGCCGCTACGACGCCGTGCAGCCGGCCGACGCGGATGACCTTGTGCAAGAAGTCCTGCTGACGGTGACGCGTGAACTACCGCAGTTTCAACATAATCGGCGGACAGGTGCATTCCGCAACTGGCTGCGCACGATCCTCGTGAATCGGCTGCGTCACTTCTGGCGGTCGCGGCAACGCCGTCCGGATGCGGTCGGCGGCAGCGATTTTCTTGGCCAACTGAACGAATTGGAAGACGCTGCCAGCGGCGTTAGCCGCGTCTGGAACGACGAACACGATCGGCACGTCATCCGGCGCCTGCTGGAGTTGACCGAGCCGAGGTTTGCCTCAAGCACATGGCAGGCCTTTCGACGCCAAGTCATGGACGGAGCCTCGGCCGCCGCAGTGGCCCCGGAACTGGGCAGTTCTTTGCACTCCGTCTACGCCGCTAAGTCGCGCGTGCTCAGCACGTTACGACAACAGGCCGAAGGCTTGGTGGGCTAAATCGTCGTTTTTTCTTTTTTTGCTGTCAGAAATCCGTGCCAACGGCACTTTGCCGTCTGAGACGATTCACGTCAGGGGTACGCTCGGTTATCGCCACCGCAAGGGAAACGATCCATGAACCAGAAAGAGCTTCTACACCCGGAACCGGAAAAACTGGCAGCGTTTGGCGTGGGCAAGCTAAGTCCGGAAGAGATTGCCGATATCGAAAATCATCTGGCCGAGTGCGATTCGTGTTGCAAGACACTCGAGATGGTGCAAGACGACACGTTCGTCTCGCTGGTGCGCTCGGCCGAATCGGAAACGGTGAATGATAAGGAAGCGGAGCGGCAGCAGCCCGATCCCACCCCGATGGAAGCAGCCACGCTGCCGCCCTCGGCCTCTGCCACTCCTTTCTCGCCCGATGGTGCGACGGCACGCGAAACCGACGAAACCTTGGCGGAGCCGGCGTTGGCCGATCACGCGCGTTATCGTGTTTCGGAGTTGCTGGGCACCGGCGGCATGGGAGCTGTGTACAAGGCCGAGCATCGCTTGATGGGACGCACCGTGGCCGTGAAAGTAATCACCCCGCACCTGGTGGATAATCCATCGGCTGTCGAGCGTTTCCAACGCGAGGTCCAAGCGGCCGCCCGATTGGCCCATCCGAACATTGTGACCGCGCATGACGCCGAGCAGGCCGGCAACGCTCACTTCTTGGTCATGGAGTATGTCGAGGGAACTAGTCTGGCGGATGAGACGGAGCGCCAAGGACGGCTGTCCGTGGCACAGGCGTGCGATTACATGCGTCAAGCCGCGCTCGGTCTCCAACATGCCTTCGAGTGCGGCATGGTGCATCGAGATATCAAACCACACAATCTGATGCTCACGCCCCAGGGTCAAGTGAAGATCCTGGACTTTGGCTTGGCCCAGTTCGCCAGCCAGACTACCACGCACGGCGGCCTGACCCAGGAGGGTTCGATCATGGGCACGCCCGACTACATGGCCCCCGAACAAGCCCGCGATGCGCGGACCGCCGACATTCGTGCCGACATCTACAGCCTCGGCTGCACCCTCTACTGTCTGCTGACCGGCCAACCGCCGTTCCCGGAGGGATCGCTGGTCGAAAAAGTGATGGCCCACACCGAAAAAGAGCCGCCGCCTGTGGAGGAGTTCCGCGACGACGTTCCGGCCGGGGTGCAAGAAGTGCTGAAGAAAATGACGGCCAAGGATCCAGCGGCCCGTTATCAGACACCAGCCGAGGTGGCCGAGGCGCTGAACCCTTTTGCGGAGGGTGGGACGACGCCGGCTACCGCTGCCGCATGGGATCGCTCACGTATTCGACGCTGGATGTGGACGCTAACCGCTGTGGCGGCCGCGCTGCTGGCGCTGTTCGGATCCATCATCTACATCGTGACGGACAAGGGCCAGTTTGAGATCCGATCCGACTGGGATAGCGTGCAGGTGGTGGTGTCCAAAGGCGGCGACCAGTTCGAGGTGATTGATCTGGGCAGCCGCTCGACGGTTCGTCGGCTGCCCTCCGGCGAATACGAAATCTCGCTCAAAGGCGACAGTAATCTGACGCTGGACAAGAAGGGTTTCACGTTGACCCGCGGCGAAGAGGTCATCGCGACCGTCATCCAAAAGTTCGAGCAACAAGAGGAACAACGCGGCGTTCCACCTGCGCGCGACGATGCGACCGTCAGCGCCCCACCGACGGACAAGGCTCCTTATTCGACCACATCCTCACCGGAGCAAGAGGTCTTGGGCAAGTTCATTGGAACGTGGCGGACAAACTACAGACTGACAAAAGCCGAGTGGACCCCCGTCGAGAAGACCGGCGCGGCAGACCTCACCTGCCACAGCGTGCTCGACGGAAAGTACGTTCAAGAAAGAAGGAAGCATACAGACAACACGGCCGGTTTGAGGCTGTACACCTACGACACGCAAGAGCGGTGCTACCGGACCTGGTGGTTTTCTTCCACCGGCCAGGCTTCTGAGGCAACGGGCAAATGGGACTCAGATACGGAGACCCTCACGTGGACCTCCGTTGACCGTGGTGAGCAGGAGGTCACAACGGTCGCCAATCACCATTTCGTCAGCGACAGCACGTTTCAGTGGGATGTCATATCAAAGGACGGCAAAGGGACGGTTCTCGTTCGCATGGAAGGAGACGCCACACGTGCGGCATTGCTGGGTGAGGTGGAGGAGGCGACGGCGACTCAGGAATCGCCGGAGTTGCACGCCGACGTTAGGGGCCAAGATGCTAGTGCCCCGCCGCCTGAAATGAAAGCCCTGCAAAAACTGGTTGGCACTTGGAATGTCGAGCAAACCGTCAAAGTGCCTGAAGAAGGCCGCTCGGAGAAGCTCGTCGTTAAGAGGGAACTAGCTCTCGGCGGTCGATTCGTTCACGAGATGGGAGGATTCGATAACAAAGGGAAGCCCAACTTCGTGGGGATGTACACCTATGACACGAACAGAAGGGCCTATCGCTATTGGCTGTTCGTGTCGGAGGGGGTCTGCATTGAGTCAACCGGAACTTGGAATGAACGAAGCCAGACATTCAACTTCACGAACAGGCCAGACTGGGGCGGTACGGGAGTAATTACACTCCGGTTTGCTGATGAGACTACGTTTGCCGTCTCAATAATCTCCAGAGATCCCCGTGGCAAAACTAGCTATCATCTGGAAGCGAAATCCGTTCGCCAGAAGTAGTCAAGTAGGCCGAGGAGCGCAGCGACGATGCTCCGGCAGTCAGAGGGCCGCTTCATCAAGGCAAACGGTTGCCGGAACGGCGCTTCGCTTGGTCCGGCCTACAAGCTCCCGCTTGGGAACAAGTGGTAACCTTCGGCCTCATGTAATGGCGTTGTTTTCGGCACAGGCTGTCAAAGCAACAAAGCTGTTTTGCGCCGTTCCGGCAAAGGGTCAGCCTCTTACCGGCCGCGGTGCTTGGCCCCGCTTGACCCTATGTTATTGGCAGGGCTCGCCCCAGGCGCAAACGAAGCGATGGTGACAGCGTTTGCATTCGACCTGAATGCCCAGGAAATCCGAACCGACTTGGTTCGCGCTCGCGCAACCGGGGCAGTGGATCGTGAACATGCGCCCCGGATCGGCCAGGTTGCTCCAGACACCTGCCGGCACGCCGTCGATGAGGATGTCGTCGTCCTCCAAACTGGTCAACAGCCCTTCGGTCAGCGTGGAAATCCCGGCGACGCGATGGCCTAGGCAATACACGGCATCTTCGAAGACCTGCCGGACCAAATGGCCGTTACCGAAAAGCTCTCCATCTCGTTCAAGTCGCCATTGGAATCCCAGCAGCAGTTTGATTTGTGCCAGACGCGAAACCTGGTAGTGGTTCCGATCGCAGAACCGCTGAAAGATCCGCCCCAGTTCGCTGACACCGTAGCTGGGGAAACGCAGGTGGCGGTTGAACGCCGACGCCAGATCGGAACGCTGGTGGATCGTTCGCAGCAAGCGGTCGGAGTCATCTGCCAGAATCACCACCAGTTGGCCTCGATGCCCGGCCATTCGCTGCAGCAGAACTCGCATCGCTGCAGAGAGGGGCTGGCCGCCAGCCGACAGCAACTCGCCGGCATGATCGATCAGCAGCGTCCCGCCGATTGCCTCGGCGAAATTTGCGTCCATCCTGTCTGCCGCTTTGTCCGCGTGGTTCTGTGCCAGACCACGCGAATTAACCTCGACAAGCCGCCCATGTTCGAGCGCGCCGGCAGCCACAAGGATGTCGCACAGAAGCCTCGCCACCGTGGTTTTTCCCGTTCCCTCGCCGCCGACAAACACCAGGTGAGACTCGTGCAAACCGACCGGCTGTCCGGCCTGTTCACGTTGGTCTCGCCGCGACGCCGCGTTGGCTAGTCCGCGGATTTCCTGCTTGACTTGCCGCAGGCCAACCAGTGCATCCAACCGTTGAAGGTTTTCCAGCAGCGATGCCACTGATGCGGCCGGTGTCGCCGCCAGTGGTTTCGCGGCGTCGCCCTTGCGCCAGAGTTGCTCGATACCGCCTGCCATTGCAATCGTATCTTCCTCGGACCAGTGCGGTGCCCTGTCCAAATCTCGGCGCGGATCGGGACGCAACAGCCCCTGGATTCTCTCGAGGATGGTCGTTTCCCGTGGCAGCAGCGAACCATCGGCTTTGGCGATCAAATTGGCGGTGCGCAGGATCACGGTCTGCAATTCCGCCCTCTTGTCGCAAAGTACGGGAATCTCGCGGAAAGGCTGAAGCAGTTGTTGCCAGTCCAGCTTGCCGGCCTGCTTGTGGACATAGCCGGCGATCTTGTCCAGCTCTTGGTCGGAAAACGCGATGCCTACATGCCTCAGCACAGCCGCCGCGCATCGTTGCTCTTCGTAAGTCCACCGTCCGTCCGCCTCGGCGATGGTCGCGCAGAGCTTGACAAGCAGATACTTGTGCAGCCGATCTTGGGAAAGGGTCATATCGAGCGAGGCGCCCTTTAGGATCTCGCGGCCCTTCGGAACACACGACAGGTAGAGCTCACGGCATTGTTGCATCACTTGGTCGAGTTCCTCCAAAACCGACTGCAGCGTCATGCGACCTATCATCGGCACGCGCGGAGCGTTGGATTCGTCGTCCAGCGTTCGGAGCCCCGGCGATGGTACGGCGGTGGTGGCTACCTTGGACCTGGGAGCGGGTCGAATCGCCGGTTGGCCAGGACGGCGACTTGGCGGTGCAGCCACTGGCCGAGGGCGGGTCTCAGGAGTTTGTGGTGGAGGCGGCTCGGCCTGGCAATCTTGGGGCGGGAGATCGACCGCCAGAGCAGGCGCCGGTGGCACCGCAAGCGGACGTTCCGTGGCAAGCGGCGACGTGAAGGGCGGCAACGGCCGGTCGTTCGGCTGTGTGGGAGAACGTTGTTCAAGCTGTTGGTCGTAATCGGCCTTGGCTTGTGCGTTGAGCAAACAGCTTCGTGCCGCGGCGATTTCGTCGAGGATGCGCCGGGCCATTAGGCCATGTTCACCCGGCAACAGTTCTTCGAGCCAACCGGCCCGCTGGTCTGCCGCTTGCTTAATGATCTCCTGGTCATTTTCCAGCGAGCGTAGGCCCAGCAATTCGTAGTAATTGGGCCGCCGGATTTCGGCCGATAGGCCGAGCCATTCATGGTAGGGATTGAAACCGCCGTTCATAAGCGACCCTCGATAGGCTACCGTGCCGAAAACCGGCCGAGAGAGATGCCGCATTATAGCAGTTAGAACGACGAAAGAAGAGCCACACAGCTTGAGGCCGCGTTACACGTCCCCAGCAAATCTAGCCGGATTTCTCACGACCAGGGGATTTGGCGACACTGTGTTTCATCGCAACCCGAAGCGTAAGCGAGGACAACTCGCGTATCGGCCCTCGCTTACACTTCGGGTTACGATGGACTCGCGAGAAATCCGGGCTAGTTGTTGTGTCCGGCGCAGTTTGGGACAATTCTTGCAGAAACTGCGCCCGAAACAACCTCATTTGACGCTAAGAGTATTAGTGCGACTGCCTAACTTGCGTCACGCCCCGTAATCCTTGCCGGAGGTGGTATATGGCTGACCGGTACAGCGGCGATTATTCGGAAAATGAACATCTGAACGAAATCATCGCCAAGTACCTGGCGGCTAGCGATGCTGGTAAGGCACTCGATCGGCAGCAGTTTTTGGATCAGCACCCAGATCTGGCGAACGAGCTTGCGGCGTTCTTCGCCGATTACGACAAGATGGAGCAGTTGGCCAAGGCGGCTGAACCGGCGGCTCAGCCCGAAAGAGAAAAGGCCGGCTTGGATGCCCCTACACTGCCTCCCGGCCAGCCTGTCACCGAGGCGGTGACCATTCCGCCAGCACTGGGTTCTCAGGGCGCAGACGAAGAAGCAACGCTCCCGCCGAAGGCCGTGTCCACGTCCAGCGAGGGCAGCGAGCAACTAGCCCCAGTCGGAACAAAGGTCCGTTACTTCGGCGACTACGAATTGCTAGAAGAAATCGCTCGGGGCGGGATGGGCGTGGTCTACAAGGCGCGGCAGGTCAGCCTGAACCGCATCGTGGCGCTGAAGATGATCCTGGCCGGCCAATTGGCGAGCGAAGAAGATGTCCAGCGATTTCATGCCGAGGCGGAAGCGGCGGCCAACCTGGACCATCCGGGCATCGTGCCTATCCACGAAGTGGGCCAGCACGAAGGGCAGCACTATTTCTCGATGGGCTTTGTCGAAGGAAGCAGCCTGTCTGCCAAGGTCGCCGACGGTCCGCTTCCGCCCAAGAAAGCGGCAGAGCATACCAAGAAGGTCGCGGAAGCCGTGGCCTTTGCCCACGAGCACGGTGTAATCCATCGCGACTTGAAACCGGCCAATGTGTTGCTGGACGCGAAAGACCAACCGAGAGTGACCGACTTCGGATTGGCAAAGAAAGTCGAGGGTGACAGCGGTCTCACGGTCACCGGCCAAATTCTGGGCACGCCTGGGTACATGCCGCCGGAGCAGGCGTCGGGCAAGATCGACGAGGTGACCGAGACGGCGGACGTCTATTCGCTTGGAGCGATTCTGTACAACCTGCTGACCGGCCGTCCGCCGTTCCAGGCGGACAATCCGCTAGACACGTTGATGCAGGTTCTCGAACGCGAACCGGTCTCGCCGCGAACGCTCAATCCCAAGGTTCCACAAGACCTGGAAACCATTTGCCTCAAGTGTCTGGAGAAAGATCGCCATCGTCGGTACGCATCGGCGCAGGATCTGGCTGACGAGCTGAAACGCTTCGCCCGCGGCGAGCCGATTTTGGCGCGGCCCATCAGCAGATTGGGCCGTGCCTGGCGCTGGTGTAAGCGAAAGCCCGTGGTAGCAAGCCTCGGTGCTGCCTTGGTGTTGCTGCTGCTCATTCTGGCTGTGGCAGGTCCGCTGGTAGCGATCAGACAGACGTCGCTTGTTGCCAGCGAAACCAGAGCCCGGGAGACGGCGGAGGAAGCCCGCACGGCCGCGGAAGAAGCGCAGCGGCAGACTCGCCGCCATCTGTACGTGTCGGACATCATGCTAATCCAGCAGTTCTGGGACGAGGCAAACACTGGCACGATGATGGAGTTGCTAGACCGCCACCGGCCCGGACCGAACGAAGAAGACCTGCGCGGCTTCGAGTGGTATTACTGGTGGCGGGCGTGTCATCGTTACGAGACGACCGTCGAGCATGACAGTGTGCGATCGCTCGCCGTTTCTCCGGATGGAAAGACGCTCGCTTCCGGGGGCGCAGACGACGGCATGGTCAAGCTCTGGGACCTAGCCACCGGCGAACTGAAACGCTGCTTGTATGGTCATACGGGTCGACTCCTAAGTTTGACGTTTTCGCCCGATGGCGAGACGCTGGCCTCAGCCGATTCCGACTCCGCCGTCAAGCTGTGGGAGGTTGCCACCGGCGAATTGAGACGCCCACTCAAGGGCAGTACGGCCCGGACTTCGTGCGTGGCCTTCTCACCCGACGGCAAGACGCTGGCAACTGCAGAGAAACGCACGGTCAAGCTATGGGATGTGGTCACGGGCGAGCTGAAGGTCGATGTCAATGCGCGCTCCAACGCCCATTCCGTCGCGTTTTCTCCCAGTGGCCGCGCTCTGGCGATCGGAACTGAGTCTTGGGTGTGGGTGTACGACTTGACCACCCGAGAACTCAAGAGCGTCGACACACAAGTGGACGCGATTTGTGTAATCTTCTCTCCCGATGGCAAGACACTGGCCGTGGGTTGCGGCGACCGGACCGTGAGAGTGTGGGACTTGGTCACCGACGAGCTAGGGACCACCTTCAACGGACACCAAAACGCAGTCTGGTCCGTGGCTTTTTCCCCCGATGGCAGAACCTTGGCCTCGGGAAGTTGTGACAACACAGTCAAGTTGTGGGACATGGTCACTGGTAACTTGAAGCAGACTCTCAAGGGACATCCTAATTGGGTGACTGCCGTCGGGTTCTTCAATGGGGGCAAAAACTTGGCCTCGTCAGGATTTGACACGACCGTGAGGTTGTGGGATTTGGATAGCGGCGAGCTAGAGATGGCCTTGGTCGGGCATAGTATGGTCTTTTCCGTCGCGTTTTCGCCGGATAGCAAAACCTTGGCCTCTGCCGGTCGTGTATCCGACAGCCCACGCGGGGTCAAGCTGTGGGATGTGGCTACCGGGCGACCGGAGATCGCCCCCGGCGAGCTGGGATCGCACGATGGAAGAGTCTGGTCCGTCGCGTTTTCACCCGACGGCAAGACGTTGGCCACAGCGAGCGCGGACACGACGGTCAAGCTCTGGGAAGTCGCGTCCCGTAGACTAGCAGGCTCTCTCAAGGGGCATTCTTGCGATGTCCACTCAGTAGCCTTTTCTCCCGACGGTGGCACGCTGGCTTCAGGGGACTCTGGTGGGGTTGTCAAGATCTGGGATGTGAACACCGGAGAGCCGAAGATCTGCTTTGGCGGAGAGCGCACCGAGGCGGAATCGCATGACGTAACGGTCTGGTCCGTAACCTTTTCTCCAGACGGCAAGAGCTTAGCCTCAGGGCAGGGGAAGACGGTGAGGTTGTGGGACGCGGTTTCGGGCAAGCTAGGAACCATCCTTGAGGGACACTCGGCCGATGTGCGCTTTGTCGCGTACTCTCCCGAGGGCAAAACCTTAGCCTCAGCCAGCAATGACGGCACGGTGAAGTTATGGGACTTGGCCGCCGGCAGGTCGGCCGGCACTCTCAAGGGTCACGGGAGCGCCGCTCTGTGCTTGGCTTTTTCCCCCGATGGCAACACGTTGGCCTCAGGCAGTGCTGACTCCACCGTGAAGTTGTGGAACGTGCCCACGGGTGAGCTGAGAGCCACCCTGAAAGGACACGTGGGCACTGTCAGTTCGGTGGCGTTTTCGCCTGACAGCCAAACGCTGGCTTCGGGGGCCTATGACGGAACGGTGAAGCTGTGGCGAGCAGCGAGCGAAGAGGAGGTATCGGTGGACGATTCTCAATCGTTCGCTGCTGACTCATCTGGGCCGGATGCTGTGGCATGGCACCAACGACAGGCTGAGGATTGCCGACAGACGCACCAATGGTCTGCTGCCATGTGGCACGTTGAGCGATTGATTACCCTGGAGCCAAAGGAGGGACGCCACTACGCAGAGCGAGCCAGCGTGCACAGAGCTGTGAAAAAGTGGGACAAAGCCTTGAGCGATTACGGAACCGCTCTAGAACTAAGGTCGGACGACGCGGAGATTTGGTGTTGGCGGGGCGATCTATACGCCAAGCAAGGCCAACTGGATAGGGCCACCGCAGACTATACAGCCGCCATCCAGTGGAACCCGAACCACCGGCTGGCATTCGTGGCCCGCGGGATGCTTCATGGGCGGCGTGCCAAATGGCAAGACGCGGCTGCCGACCTCGACCGGGCCATCAAGCTGGGCCCTTCGGATCGCCGGATCTGGTACGTATGCGGATTCGTGCATGCAGAACTTGGCGATCTGCCGCGATACCGCCAATTCTGCCGCGATCTGCAGGCTTGCTTCGGCGAGACTCGGGACCCCGTGGCCGCCGAGCAGACAGCCAAGCTTTGCCTGCTGGTCCCGAACGCCGTGGACGACCGAACGCTCCCGTCCAAATTGGCCGAAAGAGCAATAGGCGCGGGTCCCGATCACTCGTTGATGAGATTCTTTCAGTTGGTGAAAGGTATGGCCGAATACCGAGATGGTCAATTCGCCAGTGCCATCCAGTGGCTCGGCAAGAGCTATGACCTCTGCGCCAAGTCCGGGAACACCTATCCAGAAACGTTGGATTGTCTCTTCCTGGCGATGGCGCATTACCAGTTGGATCAGGTTGACGAGGCACGTGATTGGCTTGGGAAAGCGCGCCAGATCATGGATACCCGATTCCCCACAATCGAGAGTGGCGATCTTGGCGACAACTGGCATGATCGGCTGAGCTGCCAGGTAGTCCGCCGCGAGGCCGAGTCGCTGCTGAAGACGAACAACGCACCAGCAGCGAAATCGGAGACGGAATAGGCAACGCAGCCCCCAGTCCCACAAGTGGCCAAGACGCCACTGATGTGCAGCCAGACGCGATCGGTCCCGGCAGAGGTGAAGCATGAGTAACGACGACATCGTAAACGCTTCCGGCAACGAACATCTAAACCAGATCATCGCCGAGTATCTGGCGGCTACCGATTCGGGTGAGGCACTCGATCGGCAGCAGTTCTTGGATCGGCATTCAGATCTGGCGGACGAGCTTGCGGCGTTCTTTGCCGATTACGACAAGATGGAGGAGTTAGCCAAGGCGGCCGAACCGGCGGATCAGGCCGAAAGAGAGAAGGCCGGCCTGGATGCGCCTACACTTCCTCCCGGCCAGCCGGTCACCGAGGCGGTGACGATTCCGCCAGCACTCCGTCCGCAGAGCGCCGTTGAAGAGGAAACGCTGCTGCCGAGGAATGTGGACACGTCCGGTGGGGGCGACGAGCAGGTAGCTCAAGTCGGAACGAATATCCGTTACTTTGGCGACTACGAAATACTGGAGGAGATCGCTCGCGGCGGTATGGGCGTCGTGTACAAGGCGCGGCACGTCAAGCTCAACCGCGTTGTGGCGCTAAAGATGATCCTGGCGGGCCAATTGGCCAGCGAAGAAGACGTCCAGCGGTTCTATACCGAAGCCGAGGCCGCCGCCAACCTGGACCATCCTGGCATCGTGCCGGTTTACGAAGTCGGCCAACACGAAGGGCAGCACTATTTCTCGATGGGCTTTGTCGAAGGGTGCAGCCTGTCTGCCAAGGTCGCCGACGGTCCCCTGAACGCTGGCGAATCGGCGCAATTGGTCAAGTCGGTGGCCGAAGCGGTCCAGTGCGCACATGAGAAAGGCGTGATTCACCGCGATCTGAAACCCGCAAATGTCCTTCTCGATGAGAATGGCCAGCCTCGCATCACTGACTTTGGCTTGGCCAAGCGTGCCAGCGGCGAAAGCGATCTGACAGACACCGGTCAGGTGCTCGGCACGCCCAGCTACATGCCACCTGAACAAGCCGCTGGGAAGCTTGATGAGATCGGTCCGGCTGCGGATGTGTATGCGTTGGGCGCGATCCTGTACACACTCCTGACCGGAAGACCTCCATTTCAAGCCGCGAATCCGATCGACACCCTCATGCAAGTGCTCGACCAGGAGCCGGTGGCGCCCAGTACGTTGAATCCGAGGGTCCGGCGAGACTTGGAGACCATCGCGCTGAAGTGTCTGGAGAAAGATCCACGACGACGTTACGCGTCGGCACAGGATCTGGCGGATGAGTTGGACCGATTTCTGAACGGCCGGCCAATCCTCGCACGGCCCATCGGCGCCCCTGGCCGGGCGTGGCGTTGGTGCAAGAGACGGCCGGTAGTTGCCGGACTCGGCGCCGCGGTGACCTGCCTGGTGCTTTTCGTGGCGATTGCTTCTCCGCTGGTGGCGGTGCGGCAGACCTCGCTTCGTGAGGTCGCTGACACGCGTGCCGAGGAGGCTCGACTTGCCAAGGAGAAGACCGAGGTGACGCTGGTCGACATGTACACTTCGGCTGGTCTTGTGGCCGGCGAACGCGGGGAACCGGCCCAGGCCGTGCTCTGGTTTGCCAACGCCACCCGGCTGGCTGGCACCGATCCCCAGCGAGAGCGAGCCAATCGCATCCGGGTGCGGACCTGGAGTCGTCAGGCCCCCACACCGGTCCGCGCGCTGTGGCACGACGGCCAGCGACTTCGGAGCATTCAGTTCCACGCCGAGGGGAAGCACCTGGTAACGCTGACCAAGCTAGACAAGTGCACCGTTTGGGATCTTCAGAGCGAACGCCCGTTGCCTTTGCCCGGCGGCGACCGGCCGGTGCGCAGTGTCGCCTTCAGCCCGGACGGCCGCTGGCTCGCGTTGGGCTTGCCGCAGGGGAACGTCGAGATCTTCAGCTTCCCCGCCGCTGAGCTGCTCCACCGAATCGAACACCGCGGTTCGGTCGCGGCCCTGGCGTTCAGCCGCGATGGAAACCGGCTCGCCGCGGCGAGCAACGTGGTGCGGGTTTGGGATTGCCAAAGCCACAGTTTTGCCGCGCCGGAGCTGGTGCATCCACGACCAGTCCTCGCCCTGGCGTTTTCCGCAACCGGCGACCGGCTGCTGACCGGCTGCGAAGACAATACGGCACGTGTCTTTGTGATTGCGGGCCAATCCGCCCGGGCAGAGCCCTTGTTCCCTCCGGTTCCGCATGGGCTCGGAGCGTCGTCTTGGCTCATACCGATTGCTCCCACCTTTATCGATCAGGATCGTGGCCTGCTGACGGTGACTGACTCCAACACGGTGGCCTGGCGCGACGCCGGGACCGGCGAACAGATCCGGCCTGTTCCCTCGGAGGCGAGCACCGTCAAATTCCTCGCCGTGAGTCCCGATGGGCGGCACTTCGCGTTGGGCGGCTGGGTAAAGACTTCGCTTTGGGACGTCGCAGCCGGCCGTCGTGTTGGCAACCAAACGAGTCAACCAGGCATGGTGTACTCGGCCACGTTCAGCCCGGACGGAACGACATTGATTACCGGAAGCGCGAACAACGTGCGACCATGGTCGGTCCCCGCCGGTGAACCGGCGGGACCGGTTCTACGGCATCAAGGGGGGGTCCACCACACTGCGTTCTCGCCGGACGGCAAGCTCGTGGCCACGGCGCAATACGACGGATTGGTCCGCGTCTGGAGTACTCCCCAGGGCAATCACCCCGATCAGCGGCTACCGCTGGACGGTACAGGCTGCTCGGCCAGGTTGAGCTGCGACGGGTGCTACCTGATCGCGACGGGCTCGAGCTGGTTTAGCACCAATTTGCCTTGGACGCGCGTGTTCGATGCAAAGACCTTTCAGCCGGCCGGACCGCCGTTGAGGCCGGGCGGGATCCTCACCGGCGCCGATCTCTCGCCCGACGGCCGTCACGCCGTTACTCTAAACTCGCTGGGCCAGGCGCATTTCTGGGACTGGAGCACGGGAGAGCGGCCCTTTGATCCTGTGGCGATGCCCTCCGAGCCCCGCGCGGTCCGATACACTTCAGACGGGCGGCGCGCGATCGTGGCCTGCAGTGCTGGTCAGGTGCTGGTCATCGATCCGGCCACAGGGCAGGTCACGAGGCGTTTGCAGCATGGCACCGTGCCTCGCGCCACAGCGGTAGAGCGAACTAAAGCAACACATGGCTATCTCGACGTCAGCTTCGACGGCCGCAGATTCCTTTCGTGCTCGATCGATAAGCTCGTCCGAGTTTGCGATACCGCTACCGGCAGGCCGTGCTATCGTCCTTTGCAGCACGAGAAGACGGCTGAAATGGGCCGCTTCTCGCCGGATGCCCGGCTCCTGTTAACGACAGCGGACTGCACGGTGCGAATCTGGGACGCAACGACCGGTGGTTCAACGGGCTCTGCAATGCCCCATCCCGATAGCGGTATCTTCGACGCCTGCTTCAGTCCCGACGGACAGTACGTCTTGACTGCCTGCGGAGACGGCATGGCGCGGTTTTGGGATTGGCGGACCGGGGCCATGGTCTGTCCGCCATTCCAGCATGCACAACGAGTAACCGGCGTTGGCTTCACGCCAGATGGAAATTTCGTACTAACGGCCTCTATGGATTCGACAGCTCGGGCGTGGGAGTGGCACACGGGCAAACCGGTCACTCCCCCACTTTCCATCGGCCACTACGGCTCTCGGGTCATCACGACTCCCGACGGGAGCCACGCCTTTGTCAGCGGCTCGGCACCGTTCATCGCTGTCTTCAGCTTAAGCGATTTATACGGTCGCGACGAGATGGAACTGGGTGACCTTTGTACGCTGGGCGAAATCCTCACCGGGCAGCGACTCCACAAAGGCGGCGACGTGGCCAACCTGACGGGGGGCGAATGGCTCGATCGCTGGCGCCGCTTCCGGCAGCGTTATCCCGAGTACTTCCGCCTTGATTGGCCTCCGGAACAGATCATTGCCTGGCACCAACTGCAGGCGGACAAGTACCTGCGCGCCAAGCAATGGTCCGCGGCAGTCTGGCACCTTGACCGTCTCATTGCGCACGAACCAGAGAACTGGCGACACTATGACCACCGGGGCTGGGCGTACGGCGCGCTGGGTCAAACGGACGCGGCCGCCGCCGACAAGGCAAGAGCCTCTGCACTGATGCCGCCAGAGACAGTGCTGTCTCTACTGGAAACCCGGATCCGAAGCATCGCCCAAGCCAGTCCCCAAGAGCAACAGAAGACGTTGGCCGACTTGAAGGCCCATCTGGTCGCGAAGGCCGAAAGCGGGCTGGACCAAGAGGATGTTCGTTGGGCCATGACCATCGCAGACAGCATCCAGCAGAGCGCGGGCAGCGAGTTGGCGGCCAGTACGTACCAGAATTTCGCCGAGGTGATCGGCAAAAGCGAGTACGAATCGTCCGCCGATGTCGCCAAGAAGATGCAGGGAATCGCCCGGCGGCTCGTGCTGGTGGGCAAGGAGGTGGAATTCCATGGGCACAAGCTCGATGGTACTCCGTTCGACTCGTCCGTCTGCCAAGGGAAGGTGGTCCTGGTCGATTTCTGGACCACCTGGTGCCCCTACTGCTGGCCCGAGATCACGAACGCCAGGAGAAACTACGAACTCTACCACGATCGCGGTTTCGAAGTCGTTGCCGTGAATCTGGACGAAGACCGGCAGAAGCTGGAGCAGTTTATTCAACGAGATGCTGTCCCCTGGACCGTCTTACACACGGACGGCGCCGGCTGGAAACACCCGATGGCCGTCCATTACGCGATTTCGTCGGTTCCCACGATGTTCTTGGTGGGCCAGGACGGCAAGGTTGTGTCGACCGAGGCCCGAGGTCGACAACTGGACCAACTGCTGGAGCGGCTCCTCGGTCCACCGTACGTTCCCCAAGGAAGGCTCTCGTATATCGACTTGGAGCCCAAGGCGAATCAGAAACTCGCTGAAGAAATCGGGGACCAAAACCCGGGGAACGACCTCGCGGAGCTTCCGCAGGGGGAGCAGACGTTCGGTGGCGTCAAGTTCCAGATCGGTGACAGCTTCTTGCACTTGGGAAGCGCGAACCTCCCTCAGAAGCCGCAAGAGGTGAACGGAATTCAGATCAACACAAAGTTTACATCGCTCTACATCCTCCATGGCACTCAACGTGGTTCGGTTCCGGACCATACACTGATCGGGAAGTACCAGGTGAACTACAACGACGGTACGCAGGAGACGATCCCCATCGTCTGCGGCGAGGACCTGCGCGACTGGTGGAACAAGGATCAGTCAAGGCCCGTTTCACGCGGGACGGTCGTCTGGGAAGGGAGCAACGCGAAGGTCAGATCCAGTAATGTGACCCTTCGCCTATATCTGACCAAGTGGACGAACCCCCAGCCTGAAAAAGAGGTCGCCACCATCGACTATGTCTCGACCAACACCATCGCGGCACCTTTCTGCGTCGCGATGACGGCGGAAGAGCCGGCCAAACCTGAACCCGATGGATGAACCGTACTCTACCCGACCCACTCGCTCCAGTCGGCATCCAGGCTATTGAACTTGCCGACCCGGTCCAGGTCACGGAGCAACTCGGCCGGCGTCTGGTGACGGTCCCTCGGATCCTTCTCCAGCGCTCGCATCACCACGTGATCCTGGAACATCTCATTGATCGAAAGCTGATGTTCTCGGGGTTTGACCGGCGCGGCCTCGCGCACCAAACGAATCAGTTCCGGCAGCGACTTGCTTTCAAATGGGGGCTTTCCGGTCAACAACGCGTACACTGTCGCCCCCAAGCCATAGATGTCGGAACGGCAATCAACACCCTCGCTTCCCCGCGTCCGCTCGGGCGACATATAGGGCACGTCGCCAACGATCTGGCCGGGCTGAGTAACCTGTTTTGCCAACGTTCCCTCCAATGCCTTGGCCAGCATCAAGTCGCCCAACAGGCACGCCTTGTCCTTGTGACGCCGGAGAATGTTGGTGGGCGTGACGTTGCGGTGGATGATTTTTTGGTCGTACGCCTCGGCCAAGGCCCGGCCGATATGCACGGCCACTCGCCAGACCTCGCGCCAGTCGAGCATGCCGGCAAAACCCATGCGATCGATCACCTGAGTCAGACTTTCGCCGTCCACATACTCCATGGCCGCGTAGCAGTAGGGACCCTTCTTGCCAGCGTGGTAGAGCTGGACGATGTTCGAGTGGCGAATGGGCAACATGGTCTTCATACCACGCACGAACCGCTCTTTCTGCTCCTCGCTGTTGGTGAAATCGGGCGTGAGCACCTTCACAGCGGCCACCCGGTCGTTTTCCGTGTCGTACGCTTTGAACACCATGCCCGAAGTACCGGCAGTGATGATTTCATCCAGCCGGTAATTGTGCAGCGACTGGCCCACCAGATCTTTCAACGGCGGCACCTTGGGCTGCGGCTTGGGGCGCCCGAGTAGTTGTTCGCCGCCCAAAGTTGTCGGTTCGTGCGTGCTCTCGAACTGGTAGCGGATTCGCGTGTCGCCAACCTGGAACATCTCACCGGGTTTGAGTTCATGCTGTACGGTTTTCTCCCCGGCCACAAACGTCCCGCTGGAACTGCCGGCATCCAGCAGTATCACCTTGCCGCCGTCCATCTGCACGCGACAGTGGACCCGCGACATGCGGGGATCGTTGATCTGCGTGTCACTGGCCTGCCCGCGGCCAATGGCCAGCGTCTGGCCATCCTCGATCGGAAAAGTGCGGCCCTTCTCCGGTCCGGCGACGATCACGAGTTGACATTGCATTGGAAGCTCCCTGATCTAAGTGTCGGCCTGTTTGGGTGACGGAAACGAGACACGGTAGCTGGAGAAGGGGAAAGGCACTTATTGCGTATCTGCAATTATCTGCGCCTGGTTGCCGCTGTCCACAACGCCTCTGGCAAAAGAAACCTATAGCCGGCAAGCGGGAACGCCGCTTTTCGAACGATTGGCCCGCCGCCCGGATTCCGTTCACGCAAATACGCGTGATCCAATCGTGTTCGTGGCAATCAGTAAACGCTGACGTAGCAACATCAATCGTCGATAGAGTCTACCACAATCGCCCAGTCTATGGGTAAGGCTACTATCCCCGTCGATTTCCACCTGACAATCAACTCGCGACATCCGCGGATCATTGATCTGCGTATTGCTCGCTTGACCTCGACCGATGACCAGACGCTGGCCATTTTCGAGTGGAAAACTGCGGCCCGCGTCCGGGCCGGCGATCACGATAAGTTCGCGTTGCATGGGTATCTCCTCGTCACGAAAGAACGTTCCCTGAGGAGATAAGCGTCAGACGCAGGCGAGATAGGCGCGCAGAATTAGAAGATTTTCAGAAAATCGCCGAACTGGCTCCGACGGACCATGATCTATCGGATCCAGGAAGGATCTTTGATTGTGCGAGCGTGAGCCGATCAGGGTTTCGCGGCCGGCTTCTTCTTTCTCTGCGGCTCGGGCGGGAAGAGATCTTTTTGGACGAAGATCGCAATGAAGTGGTACGTACCGGTGATCAACTCGCAGCGGACCTGAATCCAGCCGGCTTCTTCGGCCTGCTGGGCGAGCTTGCCCGGTGCCCAGGCGTGTTCCTTGCTTCGTCCGGTGGCCAGTCCGGCATATTTTTCGATCACGCAGACGCGGCCGGTGGGCTTGATGACCTTGTGCAGGTGGCGCATGTAGTCGACGTGGCCCTCTTTGGGCAGATGGTGATAGGCCTTGGATATGAAGGCCAGGTCGCAGGAGTCGTCTGGCAGGCCCGTACCGTCGGTGGGACATAGGTAGGGTTTGATTTGTGGCACCTTGGCGTACTGCTCTTTCATCTTGTCGACTTTCTTCTGATCGACCTCCGATGCGTGAATCGCGCCTTTGTCGCCAACGAGCGGGGCCATCCGTTCCGACCACCATCCGTCGCCCGCCCCGATGTCCACGACGACATCGCCGGGCTTCAGATCCAGTTCCTTGAGTACATATTCGGCCTTCTCTCGGTACGGGTACCCGCCGCCGCCCGTGCAGGCGTGTTGTTTCGCATCGGCAACTCGCGTACTCCCGGTGGAATCAGCATATGCCACTGTTGGCGCGATGATCAGCACTATCAGGACGAGCAATCGAAGAAGCTTGCACATAGTTGAACTCCGTATTCTGGTTCTCGGGTCGATCAATGGTCCTTCGCTTGGATGGCTCCATATTGTTTGCAGATTTCGACAAAGCGATCAATGGGTAGCGCCTCGCTGGTGTGCCCCCGATATCCGGTCACGGTCGTGGCTTTGAGCAGGCTGTTGATCACAGCCTCCTCGACAGCCTCACGCGTCGCCTGAAACAAGGGTGAAAGCGCCTCGTCGCGCAGAAGCTGAACGGTGCGCGTCCGGCTGGGAGACTGATGGGAAACGCGCACGGCTCGATTCGTCGAAAAGGCGATAACGTAATCGCCGCTGCCATGCGTCATGGGCGAACCTACGGCTGCCAGTCCCAGCAGTGCACGGCGAGCCACTCGGGTCAACTGGCGCGCATCCAGTGGCGCGTCGGTGGCCACGACGATCATGCACGAGCCGCGCTCGGATGATTTGTCGGCAACGTGCTCTTTCAAGTAGTACCGTCCGAGTTCTTTGCCGACCGGCGCACCGCCCACTGTCAAGATGCCGCTAAAGTTCGTCTGGACAAGCACGCCGACCGTGTATCCGCCCAACGATTCAGGCATGCGCCGCGAAGCGGTGCCGATACCGCCTTTCCAGCCCAAACATCGTGCTCCGGTTCCGGCGCCGACACAACCTTCGGCCACGGGACCGCCTCCTGCCGACGCAATTGCTTTCAGTACATCCTGCTCGGTCACCCGCCGTCGTCGGATGTCGTTCAGATACCCGTCGTTCGTTTCTCCGGCAACCGGATTCACGGACCGGACGTCTTCATTCCCCTCCAGGCCAAGTGTGTAGCCGACCAGTGCATCGGCCGCGGTGAAGACGGACAGCGTGTTCGTCAGGACCACGGGCGTCTCCAGCACACCCAGCTCATTGACTTGCGTCGATCCGATCAGTTTGCCGAACCCGTTTCCCACGACGATCGCGGCCGGCACCTTTTGCTGAAACAGATCTCCGTCGTGCGGCAAGATCGCCGTCACCCCGGTACGGACATCGTTGCCTTCGACCAGCGTCTGGTGTCCCACCAGCACGCCGTCCACGTCGGTAATGGCGTTCAGCGGACCGGTTGGCAGAACGCCGATCACCAATCCGATATCACGCGCGCGGGGTCGGTCGGCTTCGTGCCCGGTGATCGCGGGGCGAGCGTCCTGAGCCACGGCCTGATTACAGAAGGCATGCAGTCCCAGGATCATCAAAATGGTGGCCGATGATACTGGGAACGTCACGGATCGACTCCGATGGTGAAAGGACGGTTAGCGAAGCGAAACTTGGCGCGGCCTCCGGCCGCAAACAAAACATCCGGATTCTGAACAGGAGGCAACAGAGTCAACAGAGGCTGAAACCACCCTCTGTTCTCTCGGTTACCTCCTGTTCAAGAATTGCGCGCAGGATGCACGAATTCTGACTGTTTGCAGAACCGAGAGACCGAGTTGATGCGTCCAGAGCCACTAGGCTTGGCTGCAACGCTGATCAGCTTAACGGATGCGCCGCTCACTGCAAACGGCCTCGGCTATTTGCCCCACGGATTCAGGACAACCACGGATTTGGAGGAGAAGCGTGCGGCCTCAGAGTAGACGCTCTTCAGCCGAACCATAGTCTGGCGTTCCGCTATTGTGCGGCTGGCTTCGTCTTCTTCGTTGGCACATCGACGGGCGTGTCGTCGGCGTTGCCCCATTCGCTCCATCCGCGATAGTAGTTGCGGATGTCGCTTGCTCCCATCAATTCCATGGCGAAAGCCATGACCGAGGCCCGGCCGCCCGATTGACAATGAGTGGCCGATGGCCGTTCGAGATCGACGCCCGCTTCGTCAAAGAGCTGGCGCAGTTCGTTGGGGCTCTTGAATCGGTGCGTTTCCTGGTCGATCACGTCTTTCCATTCCAGGTGTTTCGCTCCGGGAATGGCGCCGCCTCGCTTGTTGTCCCGCTTTTCGATCCCACAAAACTCGCCTTCCGAACGCGTGTCGACGATCTGGATGCTGTTTCGTTCAAGCAACGCGAGTAGCTGCGTCTTGGTAGTCAGTCGCTTGACGCGAGGTACCGCCGTGAATCCGGCTGATGAGACCACTCCAACGACTTCGGCGGTTGTGGGGTAGCCCTTCGCCTTCCATGTCTTCCATCCACCGTCGAGCAGCCGAGCGTCCTTGACGCCCCAATACTGCAGTATCCACCAGATCCTTGCGGCATCCTTCATCGCATTGTCGTCGTATACCACGACTTTCGACGAACCGCTGATACCCAGCGATCCGATCCTCTTGCTCCAGCCATCTGCGTCCTTGCCATCGCCGAAAGCCGTTTTCCATGCATCGTGGTCCACTCGCAGTGCCCCTGGCAGGTGTTCACGCCGGTATTGCTCCTCCTTACGCACATCCAAGATGACGAACTGTTTGGCGACATCCGGCTTGGCGAGTTTCGCCGGTCCCAACAGAAGATCAGGGCGAGGGTACGATTGCTCGTCGCCCGCCGACGCATTCCCGGTCCACAACGCTGCCGCGACGACATGAAGTAAAACGATTCTCACGATCTTTGTCCCTCTGCTGTCAGAAAATGTGCCTGTCCGCCAGGTAACTTCGTGCAGGATACTCCACCAACGATTGTTCCAAGGGTATGCTAACCGCAGAGGAAATCGGGGCGCAACGTGAGTGAAAGCAGAGATACGGGAGAACGAATCATGAGAATCCTGATCGTGGCGGCCGTGTTGGTGCTGGGCGCTGGCCAGACCGTACTGGGGTTGGAAGGCCGGCGAGCGGATTCCATTCTGCTAAGTGGCGAATGGAAATTCGCGCTGGGCACGGGAGACGAACAAGTTCACGCGTTAGAGAGCCAAGCGAAACTCGAGTGGCGAACGGTCTCGTTGCCCGGCCGATTCGTCCAGTGGGACCAGCACACGGCGACCAGTATCCGTTTTGTATGGGTCCGAAGGACATTCGACGTGTCCGAATCCCAGACAGATCGGCTGGCCGTTTTGCGATGGAATCGCATTGACTACGGCGCCACGGCGTTCGTCAACGGACGTGAGGTCGGCCACAACGAACCCACGGGACCGTATCACGTCATCCTTCCAAGCGGCGTGCTCAAACTTGGCGAGAATGAAATCGTGCTCAAGATACCGGGCGCCGCCGGCGTGCGACGGTCGAAAAGCGGTCAATTCATGTTCCCGGCGGGATTGATTTGGGGACCATCGCGGCCTCGGATGCCGTCGGTGACCGACGACGTGTGGATCGACTTCGCGGACCAAGCGTACGTGAAATGGGTGCTGGCGATACCGGACCCGGCAGGCAGTCGTGTACGAATCCGCGTGACGCCTATCGGTATTGAACGCCTGGATGACCTGAAAATCGTCGCCGAAGTGCGACCTTGGCCAGAGGGCGGCGTGATGGGCTCGGGCGATACTCGGGCCCGTTGTATCCCAACGCGTGATCCACTCGGCGGCGAAAGATTCCATATGGATATCCCCATGCCGGACTTCAAGCCATGGACGCCCCAGGACTGCAACCTTTACTCGGCCGAGGTGAAACTCCTGCGCGGCGAAGACGTCCTTGACATGGTGAACGTCCGATTCGGTATGCGTGAAATCAAGGTTGTTGGTGGCGACTACAAACTGAATGGACGGACGCTTTGGTTGCGCGGGTCGAATCTCGTCCACGAATGGGACTGGGCCGATATCATCACCGGCAAGGAAGAGGCTTACTTGGTCACCGAGGCCAGAGAAATGAGTATGAACGCCTTCCGCACGCACACTCAGCCACCGCCAAAGCTGTGGGCCGACGTCTGCGACGAACACGGGACGATGATCCTGGCCGAGTTCCCCGTGCTGTACAACTACCGAAACCACCGCTACACGCCCGAGGAATGGGAGGTCTTTCACCGCAACGCCCTGACCGACACGGCCGGATGGATGGCTCGGCTGTGGAACCATCCGTCGGTCGTCATGTGGGTTCTGTCGAACGAATCGCGAAACGACAACGAGTGGGAAGCCGGGCCGTTTCGCGATTTTGCCGTCGACCTGGATCCGACTCGGCCGACCATGCGAACCGGGACCACGGGCACCAAGACAAACTACGATGTCCATACTTGTGGCAACACCAACCACTGGACACACGAAGGCCAAATGCACACCGTGATCGACGGGTGGTTTCAACAGGCCGGCGATCGCACGGTGACCAACAGCGAGTACATGAACATCTTCAACCGGCCGCAGTGCCAGTGGACGGGCAACGACGATGTCCAGGCCGATCGCTTGGCCTATGCGCAGCTTGGCATGGAACACACCGAGGTGATGCGCCGAGCCCGCGTGGACGCCATATTGCCGTACATGTACGCGGGCTGGACCAGGACTCGACGCGGTGAAGTCTGGAAAGCGGGCTATGCCCAACCGGTATCCGCCTGCTGGCACAGTGCTCTGTCTCCGGTACTGGCCAGCCTGGACCTGTTCGACGCCAACTATCTGGTTGGCCAGCGGGTGACTACGGACCTCTACCTGATCAACGATTCGTGGGACGACGCCGAGATTCACGTCGACGTGCTGCTCACCAAAGAAAGCCCAGAGTTCATTCCCGAAGCCGAGTGTTTTGAAGAGCCGCTGGCCAAATGGAGTTTCGATTATTCGATCGAGGCGGATACGCTCCGTAAGACATCCGTCACGTGGACTTTACCGGATGACGAGGGGGCCTATTGGCTGACCGCACACACGACCGGCGTCGCCGGTCGCCCCGTGCTCAGCCAACGATTCGTCCGCGCCGTCACGCTGCCCGAGGTGCCCGATTCGGCCAAGGACCGCACAATCGTCGTGCTTGGCGGTGACGCTACCAGTACCGCCTACTTCAAGAGCAAGGGGCTGACCACTTCCACAAGCCTAGAAGACCTCTCGCCGCGAAAGCACGTCGTGCTCGTGTGGAATCCGGCTCATCTATCGAAGGACGAGCGACAGTCGGCCAACGGACTGTGCCGGTTTGCCGCCGCCGGAGGTCGAGTGGTCGTGATGTCGGCCGAGAATTGGAACTGGAACGAACTCTGTGATGTCAAAGTCGGCCGAACGGGCGGTTCGCGAGTCTTCGCGTACCATGATGTCACACACCCGTTGCTGCGCGGCGTCGATCGGGAATGCCTGAAGCGCTGGAACGGCCTGCCCGGCACGGTAGCCGTCGCGTGCATCGAGGGATCGGCGGTAGAAACGGGCAAGAAGATCCTCTGGGTCCGCGAGCCAAAGCATACGGTCGTGGCAGAAGTGACCGCTGCGACGGGCGATGGCTCCGTGCTGTTCTCTCAGCTCGATCTCCGCCGCCACGTCCTCCGGTCGAATCCGAACTACGATCCAGTGGCAGATCGGATTCTGCTGAACATGCTAACTGAGTAGGGTGGGCCAAGTCTTCGCGGGCCCACCGCTCAGTACTCACTCCGTACTCCGTACTCAGTACTCAGCACTCACAACCCGGTGGGCCTGCGAAGACTTGGCCCACCCTACGAAGATGCGCGATCAGCGGTCGATCAGTAACATGTCGGCCACGTCAAGTGGCAGTTCGACGGTCATGATGTCGCCCGAGAATGTCGGTCGTAAGCGGCCTTGTTCGACGCTGCGGACCGACGTGGCTTTCGGCAAGTCGTTGACTCTCACGACCAGATGCTGGATCGGCTGGCCTGTGAAGTTCATCAATGGCACTGCCAGGCGGGCAGGTTTGCCGGATTGGGCTGGCGTGTCGATTATGCTTGACTCGACCAGCGACTCGCTGCACTCCACGGGGCGAACTTCGGTGCCCCAGCGTTTTGGAATCCTGCCGATGCTCGAAGGCTGCGCCGCGCCTGTCGTTGCGCGATCGTCGATCACGCCACCGGGCAGGAAATCGTCGACGATCCGCATTCGCAGGCTGACGTCCATCGCAGTGGGCAGAAAGTGTCCAAAGGCTGCGTCGGTCGAGCCCCGGTCGGCGGGCAGGATCGGCAGGCCGCTCCTCAGATACGCCTGTCCGGGCAAAAAGCCGAACAGGTATACGTGTCCCTCGCCATGCGACTTGGTGATTACCGCCGGCTTGCCGTCCTTGAACACGCCCAGTACGCGACCGTCGCCGACTTCCAGACGCTGCTTCCAGACGATCACCGGGACGTCCTTGATACGCTTTGCGCCGCGGTAGTCGAAGACGCTCGGTGGCGTGAACTCTTCCAGGTTCCATGTTACGTAGTCCATCGGTTCGTACAGCGGCAGATCCTGCTTTGTGAGAAACGGGCGATTCTCTTCGAGCAAGTATTTCGATACCAGTTGTGGGTCGGTTTCGAGTTGCTGGTTCTTAACGCCATAGAATTCGCCTGCCTGCGTGCTGGGCCGGTTGAACTCGTCAAGAAAACCTCCGCCACACAGGGCCAACGCCGTCCCTCCGCCCTCGACCCATTTGGCCAGCGCGGCCATTGCCTTCGAGTGCATCCATTGCTGTGTGACGTAGATTAATCGGTAGTCCTTGGCCAAGCCGTCAATCACGTCGTCTTCGCTCAAGAAATCGACGGGTACCTGGCTGTGCCGCAGCGCGTAGTAGATCGCCTTGCGCTCGTTGTTGTGCATGGCCAGGGTCGAGTTGGTCGAACCGGTCATTACGTCGTCCACGCTCGAAAGCAGCACACCCACTTTCGCCGTCCGCACTTTGCCGTCCATCACGTAATCTTCGAAGATACCCGCTTCATGGCTGCAGGCGTGGACCTGCCGCCACATTGCCAGATCTTCGGTGGCAATGTAGTTCTCCGTCGTGCCCACGGCCAACGGCGATGCGCAGAAATAGTTGACCATCTTCGCCCCGTGGGCCACGGCCGTGTAGAACGACAAACGGAAGTCGCGCGGCGTATTGCCGGGCGAGTGCGGCATCACGTACATGTGGATTGGCATGTTGTGATACTTCGCCCCGGCGCGCAGGCCGGACGTCAAGTAGCCGGTGACCTGGACGCTGAACTCCGGAATCTGCCAGACATAGTCTTCGGACCACGGCATGGACATGGCTTTGATCTTGAACGGGCGCACATAGTCCATTTCGTTGATCAGGTAGTTGGCGTGCGGGGCGTAGTTCGCACCGGTCAACACGCCTTTGCCGGCGTAGTAAGCCGTGCCCTGAGCAAACCGCCGTCCGCCTTTTTCTTTGGCGCAGATCTGCGAGTAGTAGTACAGCGGTTGTGCGCGGGCCGCGGCAACGGCTTGGGGCGGATCTCCGCGCTTGACGCTAACGAACTTGACCGGACCATTGAACTTCACGCCGCGGGATCGCAGCCAAGCCGCGAACTCTTCGTCGGTTACGGGATCCGATGGTAGGTGGATCTCGTCGCCGTAGCTGACGATGTGCAAATCCTTGAACCCGTCGGGACGCGCCGTTTCTCGCTTCTTGATCGCGTCGATCGCCGGGTCTCGCCAGTGCGCGACCAACTCGCGTTTCTTGCCTTGTTGGCCGACCGCCGTGTTGTCGCCCAGGGCCCTCGCCAGCCGCTGGGCCTCGGGGAAGTGTTCGAGCGCGCGACTGAAGCCCAGGATGTGATACAGCAGGAAGCGTTTGGGGCTCGTTCCCTTGCGCGGGAACTTGGCCACCTCGGCGTTCAGCCAGTCCAACGCCTCTTTCTGCGTGCGAATCTGCGGCAGCCAGTACCGCTCGGCAAGCACCTCGGCCATCGCTGCATTGGGAACGATGTTGCCGGGCATTTCGAACGTCGCAGGCGAGTAGCTACCCGTTGTGCCCTTGACCGTAATTGTCTTGATGGACTTTAGACCGCCGCGGCCATCGGGCATGGCGAACTCCATCGCCAAGTGCACGTCCTTCACCTTCCGGTCCGGGTACAATGCCTGCGGGTACCATTGGCAATTGTGCAACGTGTCGAGCACCGGTCCCAGGGGAATCCAACCGGACGACTGGCCGGGCTGCAGGTATTCATCGTCGGGAACCGCGATCGGCGGCGGCTGATTGGGCCGGACGCGAGCTTCCGTATCCACGTACTTGGCTGCGTCAAGTTGCCGAGCGAGAAGCGAGGAATTCACGGCGCGCGATCTTGGGCCTTCGATCTTGTACGGCGTGGGACTGACCACGCGGCCAGTGCGCAGCACCGTCGTCGTTGGCCAGTCGCGCACGTGGATGTAGTACGGCGAGTGCTGACCGCCGGCGTACGGTGCCACGACCGGCGCACACGGTCCGAGGCCGTTCGGAGGGTTTGTAAAACGAACAAACAAATCGCCGTCCTGGACCAGCCAGCCGTCGTACTCCAGGTATCGGGCCTGTTTCTGAGCTTCCATACCCGCGCGATCGTTTGTCAGTACCACGACGTCAACGTTGCGTCGAGCCGCATTCATCCGCTGCTTAGGGCCGTCCTCTTGCGACGTGGCCACCAGCCGCAACGTCGCCGATCCGGCCGCCAGGCGCACCGAGCCGGGATGCTGCCAGACGATGTTGTCCGTGCCGCCCCACCAGTAGCGGACCATGGGCACGCGTTCGTGTCCGTTGAAAGCCCAGATCTTCGGATCGGTCAGCCGCCCGCACGGCTTGCGATCGACAACACGTCCGTTCTGCTCGATCTCGATGGTAAACTCGACCGAGAAGTTGTACGGCTGCTCGTACCGCACCAAGACTTCGAACTGGTCCGCGTAGGGAATCTGGATCACCTGTTCCGCCACCGCTGTTTCATTCGCCGGCAACTGCTCGGGCGCGCCCAAACATCCCATTCGCGAGAGAAAGGAGATGGCGAACGTCGAGGCGAAGTAGTTCTCGCGGAACGGCACGACTTGCCAGCCGTCGCCCTTGACGGTGAAATCTTCGGCCTCGGCAATCAGCCGAATCGGCGAGCGGTCGTCAGCTCCGAAAGTTGCTTTCGCCATAGTGAAACATCCCACCGCTCCGACGGCTACCAGAAAGAAGACACGCGATTTCATCGTTGTTCCTCCCTTCGAGTTCAGTGCGCGAATCGCTCGCTCCCACAAGCGTATCAGAGCGACCGTCGTAGATCTAGTTTCGCGGGCACGGAAGTGCGAGCGCACAACTCAAGTTCAGCGCGACACGGCCGGAAGGGCTCAGACGTACAGAATTCAAAATTGGCCGTCGAAGCGTTTTGGGGAATCAGGGGCCTTGCCGGCCAATTTTGAATTCTGTACGTCTGAGCCCAATTTGTGCGTCGGCTCTACGCCCTACAGTCGGTCCCGATTCCGTTCACGGAATGCGTTGACTTTGCTCTCAGTCTCGCTGCTCAGATCCTGCTTCGAGAGATGCTCGTACGCTCTTCTTGCCTTGAAGAAATCATCATTGCTCAAGAGCTGAGCTATGTTGGATTCTGTGGTTTCAGAGAAGAATTCCCTCTCTTCCAGCAACCTTAGAATCAAGTGGATCTGAAAGTACGGCAGCCGATCCAGGCGTCCGGTCAGTTTTTCGAGCGTCGCTGGCGGCAGGTCGGGCTGGTCGGCGAAATGGGCCAGGACCATAGGACTGTACATGCTCTTCATGCGACAGCATGAGTCGATCAGGCGGGCATGCAGCTTCTTCTTGTCTTGCATCGCACCGCTCAAGAATCGGAGTGAGAGTGTCACATGCTCTCGGTCACCGTTTTCCAGGATGTGAAAGACGCGTTCCAGGAATTGCTCATCGGAAGAATGGTGCTCCGTCACGTACTTCAGGGCAAAGTCAACGTCTCTCCGGTCCTCGGAACTCAGAAGCTGATCCAGATAGCGCGGTGTACAACTCCGCTCTGTGATGCGGCGTAGCTTCGGGACAATCTCTCCGTTGGCCCAGCGCCACATGACCCAAGTGGTATAGGCGGCATCTTTGACTACAGACTCGCGGGCGGTTATCGGAGTCGCGGCTGACCACGCGTCGACGCCCTTGTCCTTGTCGCCCGGCTCCGCCAGATACGCCAGCGAGATTCTTCCGAGAATCGAATTCCGGTCCTTGAGAATCCGATCGAGCTTCGCGTAATCTGCGGCGTCAAACGGCACATGCTCCTTCTTAGTGAGCGGTTTGCCCGGAGGATGCTCGAGTCGCTCGTAGTGACCCAGCGCATTCCAATACATGGTCACAACCACCGGCTTGCACTTTTGGTCGGTGCAGACAATCATCGTCACGGACAAAGCATAGTCGACGGGAAATCCGTTGTGATCTCTGGATTGGACGACAGGATAGACGCGCGCAGGGGGCGACGTGGACACGGGATCCGGTAGTTCCATCTTGAAAATGACAGTCTCTGTTTCTTCGTCCCGTGCCGGACTCCCAGCGGGCTCGTCGCCCGCCATCGCGTAATTGCAGATCGACAGGGCCGCCAGGCCCAACAGGACACAAGAGCAAACGCAGAAGATTACAGATCGCTTGACGTATTTCCACATGGCAGCTTTCAATCACCTTCAGTGGGGTTGTCAGAGAATAGTATGAGTTTAACCAATTCATTCGCATCCCGATACTGCATGGCGCGATGAGAAATGGCACGTCATCCCGTTTAACCCGAAGCCGCAGGCGATGGCGGGTGCTGCGCGTGGACGGTCTATCCCACTGCCGCCATCGCCTGCGGCTTCGGGTTAAACGGGTGTGACTTCGGCGGGCGTGAAGGGGATAGTCCCCGACCTCCGGCAGCACGTCTGGTCGGATCAAGTCGCGACAGCCGTTGTCTTTGATCGCCGGCCGGCCGTGGTGAGGAAGCCGCCCAGCACGTCGGCTACGGTCTGCATGGACGGCGGGCGATCCTCGATGGACTTGGCCATCATGGACAGGCACAGGTCCTCGAGTCCCGAGTCAACGTTGGGACGGTGCTTGGAGGGAGGTTCCGGGTCTTCGGAGATGATCTTGTAGATCACCTTGACGACGGAACCGTCGAAGGGCAATCGACTGGTGAGCAGTTGGTAGAGAATGACACCCAGACTGTACACGTCGCTCGCCGGGCCGATGAGTTCCGACTCGCCGTTTGCCTGTTCGGGTGACATGTACGCAGGCGTACCGACCAACTGGCCGGCTTGTGTCAATTGGACGTTCGCTTCGCCCATGCGCGCGGCCAGGCCGAAATCCGTGATCACGGGCTGACCGTCGCTATTGATCATGATGTTCGCCGGTTTGAGGTCGCGGTGGACGATTCCTCGCTCGTGGGCGTGGTTCAGTGCCTTAGCCAGTTTCCGCACAACCAGGGCGACTTGACGCTCCGGCTGCAGCCGTTCCGAGGAAATATAGCGGCTCAACGGATGGCCCTCGACAAATCCCATGGCGATATAGTGGCGACCGTCAAACGTGCCCACGTCGTACACGGGACAGATGCCGGAGTGGCTCAGCGTGGCCGCCGTCTTGGCTTCCTCCTGGAACCGGTCGAACGACGCGATCGTTTCGTCGCCATCGGTGCGCAGGATTTTCAAAGCGACGTCACGATCCAGACGCAGATCCGTGGCAAGGTACACGGTTGCCATGTTGCCACGACCTGCCTCGCGAATGATCCGATACCGGCCGAAGTCGTTGGACGAGGTCTTTGCGGACATCTCGGTCGAGCCAAGCGAGTCGTTGAAACTTTCGGTCGAAGCCGCCGCGGGGCGATCGTTTTGCCTTCGTGATACGAGGCTCTTGGCTTTGGCGGCGAAGGCCGCGGGTTGGACCGGCTTGTACATAATGTCGTCCACGCCGCGCGACATCAGGTCTTTGGTCAGTCGCGGATCGTCCACGCTCGTGTGGATCACAATGACCGGAGGCCGCTCCATTCCCAAAAGGTCCACGGCCAGCGAATGTCCGTGCTTGTTGGGCATCTTCAGGTCGGTGACGACCAGATCGTACGCGCGTTGGGCGATCTTCGCATCGGCTTGTAAACCGTCCTCTGCACTGTCGCAACGGAATCCTTCCTGCTCCAACGCAAACGCCAACATCTTGCGCGCAATGGCGTCGTCATCCACAACCAATGCCTGCAATTCCGTGACCCCCATTCGTGATCCCTTTCAAACGACTACTCCGGTGCTGTGCAAGTGACCCAATTCGGTCCCGCGCAGCAGTCTTCCACTGATTTCGTGCCCATAAGCTACTGCCGGTAAATCGACGGCCAACCGATCCACCTCTGAGTATTGCCTGCCGATGGTCTGAAAATCATCTTCTCGATCCAAGAACGCTTGGACGACGTACGGAGCGAACGCGGTGCCGGCTCCGTTGACGATGATCGCCCTTGCTTCTTCGTGCCGCAGTGCGCGCCGGTAGATGCGTCTGCTGGTCAACGCGTCGTACACGTCTGCCAAAGCGGCGATACGACCGCACAGAGGAATCTCGTCACCTGCCAGCCCATGCGGATATCCGCTGCCGTCGTATCGCTCGTGATGGGAAATGGCGATATCCCGTGCCATGCGGAGCAGCGGCGAGTCGTCAAGGCGGTCCAGTGCCGTGTCCAGTGTCG
Source organism: Pirellulaceae bacterium (assembly GCA_016784735.1). Taxonomy (GTDB): domain Bacteria; phylum Planctomycetota; class Planctomycetia; order Pirellulales; family Pirellulaceae; genus JADHUC01. The sequence goes on from JADHUC010000082.1 coordinate 32,950, forward strand.
CTGCCCCTTGCAAGGTGTGGGCTTTCAGAATCTCGAATTCCTTTTGGTTCACCTTGCCCGGTTTCAGCAGTACGTCGCCGGGAATGGCCATCTTGCCTATGTCGTGCAACGGGCTGGCCACATAAACTAGCTTTACGTAGTCTTCGTCCACCACGTCGCCAAGGTCCGGCACCGTGCGCAACTGATCCGCAAGCACGCGGCAGTAGCTGCGGATTCGTTTCAGGTGCGAACCCGTGCAAGGATCTCGCGACTCGGCCACGCGAGCCATTGCCAGAATCCTTCTTTCCTCCGGCGTGCGAGTGACGACAAAGCGACCAATCTCGACCTGTGCGGCCAGTTCGGCCGGCCCCACGGGCTTGATCATGTACTGGTCGACGCCGGCGGCAAACGCGGTCCTTCGGTCTCGCTGGGAATGGCGAGCGGTAACCATGATAAAGCAGAGGTCTTGCGGCGAGTGCTCGCCCCGTAGCATTCGGCAGACTTCCACGCCGCTGATCCCCGGCAAATCCCAGTCGCACACGACGAGCGCAGACGGCGATTGACGAAGCCTGTCAATCGCTTCGAGCCCGTCGCCGGCCGTGATCACGTCGTACCCCTGTTCCTCGAGGAGCCACGTCACCAGCCGCCGCTGAGCGGCATCGTCGTCAACCACAAGGACGTTCATGTTACTCTTCTATTTGAAGCTCCAGTGTATCGGAGGCCGGCGGGTCCGCCGGCTGTCGTTCGCTGTCCTGGATGTACTCGGCGCACCGATTCATTTCCGCGCGTAGCCGACTGACGGCATCGAGTGCGTCCGTTAGATCGCCGGAACGGCCGGATGCCTCCAGCTCGGCAGCGACGGCCCGCACGTCCTCCGCCGCGATGATGGCCGCTGCGCCCTTCAGCGAGTGAGCGATTTCTGACACGGCGTCCGCGTCTCCTTCGAGAGCGTGTTGCGAGATCTGTTCGACTCGTTCAAGCCCCGTCTGGGCGAATTCTTTGAGCAAAGACGCGGCAAACTCGATGTTTCCCATGCACCGTTCGTGCAGCACTTCGGTTTCGATCGGCGACGTGACGTCGGTGGCATCCGTCAGGCGAGCGTCTTCATTGGCTGGGCTGGGTCCGCCGGCCGCCGTTGCCATACATCTATCGCCAAGATGGCGGTTGATCATTGCGAGCATTTCCCGCGAACCCACCGGCTTGCGAATGTGGTCGTCCATGCCGGCTTCGAGACAACCGTTTCGGTCGCCTTTGACTGCAGAAGCCGTAAACGCCACGATGGGAACGTGACCCTCCAACTTGCCTTCTTGCTCTAATCGCCGAATCCGTCTGGTAGCTTCCAGCCCATCCATGACAGGCATCTGGCAGTCCATCAGGATCAAGTCGTACTTCTTTTCCCGTACCGCGGAAACAGCCAACTGGCCGTTGACGACGGCGTCGTATTCGGCACCGGCGTCCTTGAGCAATGTTGTCGCGTACATGCGACTGGTGTCGTTGTCCTCCACGAGGAGAATCCGAGTGTTTTCGAGAGGCTTTTCCTTCTTGCTTGGCTTCGCGGGGGATGCCGGCCTGCGATCCTGGTGGGCCGCGTCGTCTGCGCTGCGAGCGTCGCCGAACAACACGTTCGTGAGTGCTTCCAGCAGTTCCGACTGCTTGACGGGTTTGGCCAGGCAGTATGCGATTCCCAACTGACGCTGATGTTCGACATCCAGCATCGTATCGAATGCACTCAGCAAAACGACCGGCAGGTCTTCACGATGGGCAAGTGATTCAGCCAGGTCGCATCCATCACGATCGGGCATCGAGAAATCTGCGACGATGATGTGAAAAGGCTTGGCCATGGAATCGGCGCGAGCGATGATGTCCATTGCCTCGTCGACACTCTCGGCCGTCTCCGTCGCCATGTCCCAGGCCATAAGCTGGTCGGTGAGAATCTGCCGAGAGGAATCATTGTCGTCCACGATCAGCACCTGACGTCCCGACAAACGCTCGTCGCCGCCAGCGGTTTTGCCTTCCCGGTCATCCATTTGATGCAGCCGGACTTCTAGCCAGAACGTCGAGCCACAACCGACTTCGCTTTCAAGGCCGATCTGACCGTCCATCAGTTCAGCCAGCTTCTTGCTAATGGCCAATCCAAGCCCCGCTCCGCCGTACTCTCGCGTATTGGAGCCATCGGCCTGAACGAAGGGATCAAACAACCGGCCGACGTTGTCTTCAGCAATGCCGATGCCCGTATCCGTCACCGAGAAGCGAACGACCACGTGTTCGCCATACGACCGTCGAACGCGTGCTTGAATCAGAACCTCGCCTTCGTCGGTAAATCTGACTGCATTGCTGAGCAGATTAACGATTACCTGCCGTAGACGCCCGCGGTCGCCGCCCACGTGGATTCGCGCCCGCGCATCAATGGAACACAGCAGTTCCAAGCCTTTATCGTGTGCACTCGGCGCCAGCAATTCTGCGGCATCTTCGACCAAGCGGCCAAGGTCGAATTCGTCTTCGTGCAAATCGAGCTTGCCGGCTTCGATTCTCGAGAAATCCAGAATGTCGTTGATCAAATTGAGTAGCGAATCTGCGCTGTTGTGGCAGGCCTTGACGAAGCATCGCTGCTGTTCGTCCAGGGCCGTGCCCCTGAGCAACTCGGTCATGCCGATTACGCCGTTCAGAGGCGTGCGCAGCTCGTGACTCATGGTTGCCAAGAATTGGCTCTTGGCCCGATTGGTCCGCTCCGCCTCGTCCTTGGCCCGGCGCAGCGCCTCTTGTCGCTCCAATCGGTCGGTCAGGTCGTTGAAGGCCACCAGCGTACGATCGCCATGCGACGAGAAACTGAATTCGATGTGACGAATCGAATTATCCTTGCACGTCACGTCGGCCACCATGGGTTCCGGTTCAGCCCGATCCAACAGCGACCTTTGAACGCCTTCGAACCACCTCTTGACGACCTCGTCTCGATACGCGTCGTCGGGAAAGGCCAGATTCCACCAGTCATTGAAACTCCGAACATCTTCGTCGGTGTAGCCGAACAGCTTTGTGAAACTCCGGCTCAGGAAGACCACTTCGTGCGTGCCCGTTTCGATAAGCATGGGGATGGGCGATTGTTCGAGCAGGCCGCGCAAGAACTCCTCGTTCTTTCTCAGCTTCTCCATGCTCTGCTTTTGCTCCAAACGGGCCATCCGATTCTCGTCGTCGCGGCGCACGATTCTTCGGAGGCAACATACAATCAATAGGGTGGCGATAAGCGTCACAGCACTTGCAATGAGGGGCAACCAGGTCGCCTGCCCGGTCACAGATTGCGGTCTCGCCCTGTAGACCACCTCCCAACGATCAAACAGGCGCCAGGTCTGCACGCTGATGCACAAGCCGACTGCGAGGAAAATCCACGGTAGCCAGGTCCTGCGCACCGGTTTTTCGGCGTCGGACTGCTGGCCAAGGGCGCGCACGCGGTTGTTTTTCGTCGTTTGCTTCATTGGCTTCTTCCGCAGGTGGCTTCGATGGTCCCCAAAATGCGACTAATCGACACAACGCGCACGGCGCGGGGCACGGGCGAAGAACGTCCCAAGTTATGTATAGGTCGCGATATTGATGTTGGGAGAGCCTGCGAGACGAGGGCAAACCGGGTACGCGGAGACACACGTTCGGGTGGACGCGGAAGAAACGGTCTTAGCGAATAACCGGTTCGTTGTCCTGATGACCCGACTCAGCTTCGGCGAAAGTCTGCGCGGTGTACGGCAACATCGTGAAGTCGCATGCGACGTTCGAAGTGCGTGCGATAATCCATGTCATGGGCCGCGGGATGCTCGGACACGGGGCAAGGCCCATTCAGATTGGTGGTTTCGGCAATCAGCTCAAGCGTGCTCTGGAAGTACTCTTGTACGTCGCTCCAAAAATGAAAGACGCCCCCCGACTCAAGTACGCGTTCGACATCTTTCAAAAAAGGCTCGTTCAGCACGCGTCGCTGTTTGTGACGCTTTTTCCACCAGGGATCCGGAAAATAGACGTGTACGGACGCGGCGCATTGGTCGGGCAGTATTTCGCGAAACAGTTTCAGACCGTCGCCGTGGACCATCACCGCATTCTGACGCCCCTCACGAGCCAATTTGGCTGCGGCGAAGCGAGCGTATTGCCGCGATACCTCGCAACCAAGATAGTTTCCGTCCGGATTCTCGCCCGACGCGGTTGCAAGGAACAGGCCCTTGCCGCTGCCGACTTCGATCTCCAGCGGCGCGTCATGGCCGAACAGCGCCGCGCCGTCGAACGGAACGGGCAATTCTTCAATGGTTTTCAAGTGCTGGGAAAGATCCAGCGACGGATCAATTCGGCGAAGTGCTCGTCGGCCCATCGTACTCCGGTCAAGACGCAATAGAGAGAAAACACGTACAAGTCCCCGTGCAAGAGGAACGACTTCTCTATAGCATTTGTAGTGCCGGTTGACCAGCGTGGACCCATGACGGCGGGGGCGCCAGTGCCCTCCGCACCATTCGCTGACCTATTTGAAAGGTCTTCGTTTAACCCGAAGCCGGAGGCGATGGCGGGCAGTGATATGGATTGTCCACACGTAGCGCCCGCCATCGCCTTCGGCTTCGGGTTAAACGATGCAGCCGAGCGCAGCGATTCCCGGTTTGAATGAACGTGATCTCGGAGACACCCGCAATGCACACACGGTTCTTGAAAACCATCACCCTTTCCCTCTGGTTGACACCCGCCGTACTTCTCGCAGTCCAGAGCAAACCCGCGCCGCCAAAACGGATCGACAAGCCAAAGCCCAGTCACGCCGCCGAATACGTCGCCGAGCCTCGTCCCGAAGACGGCAGGAACCTTGCGTTGGCCGTGACGAAACTGGAACGCGGTTTCACGCCGCCCCGGCCGTTTTTGATCTGGGCACTCGGCTCAAGCTATACGAACAAGCTTGGCAACGGGGATCAACTGATCGAACTGCTCCAGCAGCGTGTTGGCGAGGATCGGGAAATCGTCTACAAGAAGATGGTCGGCAACTCCTGCCCGTGGCAGTACCTGCGCGGTTGGGCTCGGCATCTGGCCATTCCGGACCAGCCCGATCTGGTGCTGATCTATACGATTGGCCGAACTCCGGATCTGGAGAAGGTGATCGTTGAATTACGAAAACACACCACCGCCGACATCATCGTGCCGAGTATCCACTGGCGCGAACGCTGCAAACCGTTCTGGGGCAAGAGCGAAGATGCACCGGACCAGAAGGTGGCGGAGGTCCGGTCCCTGTGTGAGAAGTACGGCGTGGAATTCGTCGAGAACCGCCGGGAATGGGCGCAATATTTGACCGACAACAACCTCCAAATCGAGGACCTGTTAAACGACGCGGTTCACCAGAGCGGATACGGAGCGAAGATCGTCAACATGAATATCGCTCGCCATCTGCACCGGCCGGCCGAACATAACTACGATCCGGCATCACGCGAGCGACGAATCCATGCGGACAGCGACAGTGTTCGGGTCATGCCCGAGGGTGGCTGGACGAACACCGACGGCTTGATACCCGGCCATCAGGCATTAGCCGCATCGGCAGCAGGTGCGTCAATCGAATTCGAATTCACGGGCAACCGCGTCGACCTGATCGGCGCGGCGTGCGGCGAGGGCGCCAGTGTATTCATCGACGGCAAACCCGCTGACGAGGTCGATGCCTATTACATGACGTACATCCAATGGGCCAGGACGAATTTCAGCGAACGCCGTAGCCCCGCGCGGGACCAGTCGCCACACGGCGTCCGGCTTGGCGACAATATCGTGCCGCAGACGTGGACCATCACGATGCGGGACGACCAAGGCAGTTTCGAACTCGCCGGCAGCGTCACGGGCACTGACGGAACCGGTAATGCCAAGCAACCGTTCGCGAGCGATTCTGGCCAAATCATCATCGAACCGGACGAATGGCGGCGTTCGGAGCGTAACAGAAAGGGCGACAAGTTCACTTGGACCGTCCGCCGGACAACGGCGTCGAACGTTCGGTTCGAAGGCGAGGAAGGCAAACTGTTCCGGGCAACATTGGCCGCCAACCTATCAAACAAGAAGCACACGGTGAAACTGATAGCCGACGGACCGATAACCGTCCACGCCTTCGACGTGTTCGAGCCGCCGTTGAAGTAGGCGGCCGCCGAAACGGACGAAGAATTCGTCCGCCCTATGGAAAAGTCTTGGAAAGCGATCCGTCCGCCTTGAATGTCTCCATCAATCCATTGCCATTGGTGGCGGCCCCCACCGCCGAAACCCAGCGGCCTTTCTTGTTGGCTACGTTCACCAAGCCATCGCCGCGGTCGTTCGAGGCGACGACGGTGACCAACTTGCCGTGGCTGTTGTACCCTTCGAGCAGACCATCGCCGCGGTTGTTGGCGGCGGCGGCGAGCACGCGTTTGCCGCCCTTGTTGTGGATTTCCAGCAGGCCGTCGCCGCGGTGATT
>JADHUC010000083.1 GCA_016784735.1 Pirellulaceae bacterium
TAGATCTTGTCGCCGGCACCGCTGATGTCCATTCGTTCGCTGAAGACCTCTTCGCCCGTTTCGGTGTTAATACACGTCGCGGCTCCGGATTGGTCGATGGCGTACAGGTGCCCTTCAAAAAGGATCGGGGTACTCACGCGGGTGGTCCAGTTCCTTGTCCACAGCACGTGCGAGTTGGTAACGTCGCCGCGACCGCCGGTTCGGATGGCCAACAACATGGCCTTGAACCGGCTGTTGATCACGTACGCGACTCCGTCGCTGGCGATCACCGACGGGCAGACGTAGTCCGACGGCTTGCTGCAGAACCAGAGCTTCGTTCCCGTGAACGGGTCCAGTCCCAAAACCTGCAGCCGTTCGACAACCACCAATTCCTGACCGCCGTCCGCTGTCGTAACCACTAAAGGCGTGCTCCACGAGTCGACGATACCGTCCACTCGCCATACTTCCCCGCCATCCGATTTTCGCAGAGCGCGGATCGACTGGCTTTCGGCACTGGCGTTGACAATGATCAGGTCTTGGTAAAGGATCGGCGAGGCCCCAGTGCCCCATCGGTGCTTGTCCACTTCGGTGCCGACGCTGACCTGCCACAGCAGTTCACCATCTAGGCTGTACTTGAACAGGCCGGACTTGCCAAAGAAGAAGTACACGGCTTCGCCATCCGTGACGGGTGTGGCCGAAGCGTATCCGTGCAACGAGACGCGTCCGCCATTGTATTCCGTCTCCGGCAGTTGGGGGGCGGTCGTCTTGTCCCAAACGACCTTGCCCGTCGCTCGATCCAAGCACAACGCGTGCAGCACGAGCTTGCCTTGTTCGCCCGGTTCCTCTTGGTCCAATCCGTAGCCGCTGTAGGCGGTCAGGAAGATCTTGTCGCCCAAGGTGATCGGGCTCGATGCGCCGAAGCCCGGCAGCGGCGTCTTCCAGACAATGTTCTCACTCGCACTCCAAGTTGCCGGCAGACCCGTGTCGTCGGAAATGCCCGTTCCGTCGGGGCCCCGGAAACCAGTCCAATCGGCTCCGGCAAAAAACGCGACACACAAGGCGGCAATCGTCATCTGTCGATACATGGTGTTTCTCTCCGCTCGATCAAGGTTTGGTGGTGGACAGGTGGGAACGCGAGGATTCTTTGGCCTGGCCCTGCGGGTCGCTCCGCGCGCGTTGGGAATATCATACCATCCCGCCGCCACGATCGCACGTGGACAATCCGTCTCGCATCGCTCATCATCCGGTGTTATGTCGTTCTGTGCAGATTGTGGGGCACGTTTCCAACGTGCCAGGCACGATGGAATCGTGCCCCACTATGGCTGCGTTGAGCTAATCCGATCGAATCGAACAATCAGGTAGGGCGGTACGAAGGCGGTTCATTCCTTCCTCGCCGATGCCGGTTTGCGTTAGCACCATTTCCTTCAGCGAGGTCAATTTGGCGAGGGCATCGACCGCTTGATCCGTGAGCCGCGTTTCGCTCAGGTTCAAGCTTTCAAGGTGTGTCATCCCCGCGAGATGGACCACTTCGGCGTCGCTAATGCCTGACTGCGACATGTTCAGCGCAACCAACTTCTCCGGATGTGGCAGTTTGGCCAGCGCGGTACCCTTAGTGCCAAACGCATCCCTGAGCGTCAATCGCTGGAGGTTGTCGTAATTGGCTAGCACCGCCAGCCCCGTATCGGTCACGTTCGACGCTTGGTAAATCGTCAAATCAACAAGCGACAACCGATCGAGCCCCGCAACGCCTGCGTCAGTGATATCGCAGTTGTCCAGAGAGAGCGTGGCGAGTTGTTCCATTCCGGTGACGGCCGCTAGAACGTCGTCGGTAACCTCGGGGCCGCCGATTTTGAGTGTGCGAAGCGTGTCTTTCTTGGCCAAAGCCTCGATACCCGACTTCGTGACCTCGCGGCAGTTGCGAAGGTCCAGTTCGGTCAGTTGGGGAAGTGCCAGCAGCGTACCGATTCCAGCGTCGGTCAGCTTGGTTACCCCGCTGAGCCGGACTGCTCGCAAATCGGACAGTTTCGCCAGCGTATGCATGGACGCGTCGCTGACTTGGGAGGAAAGACGCAGGTCGATGACCTTGAGTGACGTGAGCGTGGTGAATTGCGAGATTCCCTTGTCGCCAATCATCGTGTTGCGCAGGGCCAGCGAGGTCAAAGGCGTTTGCTTGGCAATCCGCGGTACCAACTGGTCGGTGATGTCAGGGCCCTCGAGCGTCAGCGATGCCAGCTTGGGAAAGGCAAGGATCACCTCCATCCAAGCGTCCTTGACCCAGCTTCGATTCGCCGCGGTGTCAATTCCGATTACATTGCCGTCGCCATCTTCCTTGATTGCGACGCCAAGATCCGTGGCCAACTGTATCGCGGCCGCAATCTGTTCTGCTGTGTACGCCGGTGCTTTGGGTGCAGGTTCGGGTTCGGTCGCTGTAGCAGGCTCCGCCTCAACCGGCTCCGGCTCCGCGACGGGCCCGGGTGCGTCGGTCGCCATTTTGTCGGGTCGACCTACCGGGCCCTCGGCGCGCGGACATCCAGCCAAGATAAGACCCATACTCAGACAAATGGCGATACCGGTCTTCTTCATCGCTCAACCTACGCTTTCGTGATTTTCGGAGATCCTCGTAGCCGCGCGCGTCATGTGGGGCACGTTGCCAACGTGCCTCGGCACGATGGAATCGTGCCCCACGTAAGGTCGCGCCGTATCAGGCGGGCAGCTCAAAGCCCTCGCGGCGAGGATACGGATAATCTCGCCACTTGTTGGCTTCGTCGCTTCCGACGAATTCCCATTTCTGTGGATCCCATTTGAGCGACTTCCCACCGAGTTCTGCGCCGTGCAGGTAAGCGATGTTGCCCAGGTGACAGACGGCAACGGTGCGCGCCCCCGTTTCGATCGGGCAGTTCGGCTGCTTGCGGCTGAGGATGCAGTTCACCCAATCCTGGCGATGGCCCGAGTGGCTCCCGCCCGGTGCTTCGTACAAGTGGATTTCGTCATCGGCGATCGGCTTCTTGATGATGTCTTCGGGATTGCTTTGCAGTTTGCCTCGGTTCACGAGGATTTCGCCGTCGGTACCGATGAACTTCACGCCACCGCTGGTGCCGTGGACAACCTCGACGCCATTCTCGTAGACGAATTTCACGCCGCGTCCCAACGCCGGCTTTTCCGGCGGAACGATTTCGACCGGCCCCGAATTGTCCATGCCGAGTCCCCATTGCGCGATGTCGAAGTGGTGGGCTCCCCAGTCGGTCATGCCGCCGCCGCCATACTCACAGAAGTTGCGCCACGAGGGAAAGTGGTTGTGCACGCCGCGCGGGCTGAGCACCGAGCTGTAGGGGCGCATCGGCGCGGCACCCAGCCACCGTTCCCAATCCAATCCCGGTTCCATCTCTTCTTCCGGCAGGTTGCAGGGACGCGGCGGGCCCCCGACGTCGACGATGACTTGCTTGATATCGCCGATCCGTCCGTTCTGTACCAACTCGCACGCGTAGCGGAAATTCTTGCTCGCTCGCTGTTGGCTGCCCGTCTGGAAAATGATGTCCGATGCGTTCACGGCATCCATGACGGCCTTGGCTTCCATCAGGTTGTTCGTCAGCGGCTTCTCGCAGTAGAGGTCCTTGCCGGCCTTGCATGCGGCAAGAATCACTAGCGCGTGCCAGTGGTCAGGCGTGGCGCAAGCGACGGCATCGATATCATCACGCGTCAGGATCTCGCGGAAGTCGTTGTGCGCCGCGCAATCCGTGTTGCCGTACGCGTCGTCGACCCGCTTCTTGCCGGCATCGCGGCGAGTCGTGTCCACGTCGGAAACTGCGACTACTTTGACTTCCGGCATGCGCAGGAAGTGCGGCAGGTGCGATCCGTACATCATCTTGCCGATGCCGATCGTGCCCAGCACGATCTTCTCGTTGGCCGGGGCGTTATTGTCATCTCCCAAAACATGGCGAGGAATTATCATCGGCGCCGCCAACGAAGCGGCCATCCCCGAAATGAAACCACGACGCGACAAGCGAATGCGGCGTTTACTCATAAGAATCTCCTTGTCTATTTAAGGCATCAGACTCAGCCGCCAAAGCGACCAGCTATGAGTCTAATCAGAGGGCGCATCGAATCAATGTCCCCTGGCGGCAAAAGGGCCTTGACTTTCGACGCACTGTTTGGGACACCGTAGGATCTCCGACAAAGTGAGTTCGTGATCCTGCCAGTGCGTCGTCCCGTTTAACCCGAAGCCGGAGGCGATGGCGGGAAGCGGAATCCATGGTCCACGAGCGACGCCCGCCATCGCCATCGCCTTCGGCTTCGGGTTAAACGAGGAAGTTGTCTGGTCCACGATTTTAGACGCTTGCGCTGTTGCGTGGCGGTCGTTGGCAGTTCCTCCAGAGGAGCCCACAGTGCTACATAAGCTGTCAGATATTCGCCTGTCCGTCTTTTTTCTGATGACGCTTGCAGCGTATACCGGCCACCGAGCGAGCGGTCAACAACCCCAGCATACGGCGGACGAGCAGGAAATCCTCGCGGCGGCAGAGCGAATTCACCGAGAAGCGGTCACGATCGACACGCACGTGGATATTGCAGGCGCCGAATATGCAACCGAAAGACTCGATCCGGGGATCGACAATCCAAAACTCAAGTGCGACTTGGTAAAGATGGTACAAGGCGGCGTGGATGCAGTGTTCCTGGCCGTGTGGATAGGACAAGGGAAACGCGACGCCGACGGATACAAACGGGCCTACGACAATGCGATCACACAATTCAAGGCGATTCATCGACTTGCCGAAAACATGTATCCAGACCGCTGCCAGTTGGCCGTGTCGCCCGATGGTGCCGAACGGATCATTGCAGGCGGCAAGCGAGCGGTGACGATCGGTGTCGAGAACGGATACGCAATCGGCGAAGATCTGTCGAACGTCCGCAAGTTCTATGATCTCGGAGCCCGGTATATCACCTTGAGCCATGTCGGTCACAACCAGATATGCGATTCGAGCAATCCCAGTTCAAAGCTCGGTGACGAACAGAGTGAACACAATGGTCTCAGTCCGTTTGGCCGTCAGGTTGTGGTTGAAATGAACCGGCTAGGAATGATGGTGGACGTCTCGCACATATCGTCTGAATCCTTCCAGGACGTCATTGATTTGTCTCGGGCACCCGTGATCGCCTCGCATTCGGGCTGCCGGGCCTTGAGTGACAATCCCAGAAACCTGGACGACCGGCAGCTTGAGGCCCTGGCCAAGAACGGCGGGGTGATCCAGATTGTCGCGTTGGACGCCTATCTCAAAGCGCCATCTCCCGAACGTCGCCACGCCGTCAAGGATCTGGCCACAAGAATCGGCATTCCCACCGGCCCTCTTGGTGCCAGGCTCAGCGAAGCCACCGCCAGTCAACGGCGACAATTCCGAGAGGGTGAGAGGGAAGTGGACCAGCAATTCCCGCCCGCCGGTCTGAAGGACTACGTCGATCATATCGACCATGCGGCGAAAGTTGCCGGCATCCACCACGTGGGTATCGGCACCGATTTCGATGGCGGCGGCGGGATACGGGGCTTCAACGATCACTCCCAGGCGCGGAACGTGACCGTCGAACTTGTGCGGCGCGGGTATTCCGAAGAGGCGATCAAGAAGATCTGGGGCGGTAATATCCTGCGTGTGTGGCGCGAAGCGGAAAAAGTGGCAGCGGAATTGCAGTAGGGAATTCCGTGGAGGATCCTACCTCTCTCCCTTCGCTGCCCCTCGGCGCTTTCGTTCGCGTTCCAGGCGTTTGCGGTTTTCTTCGGCCAGTATTCTTGAAACGGCCCACTAGGTAGAAGTCTCGTTTGGCAGTTCCTTCGGCAGCCACAGATTCACCAGGCTGCCGGTCGGCGAGTCCGCCAGTTCTTTCCAACTGCTGATATCGAACTGGATGTGAGCCAGTGCCGCCGTCGGCATCCGTTCGCCACACCCGGTCAAGAAGTCCAACAGCGATTCCAGCCCAGGATTATGGCCCACCACCATCACCAGGTCATTCTCGTCAGATACCTGCTTGAGGTGCTCGATGTACTGCCGGGGGTGGCCGTGATAGAAGCTGTCGGTCAGTTCGACTTCGCCACGATAGCCGCAACCGCCGGCCACCTTCGACGCCGTTTTGCGCGCCCGCTTGGCAGTGGAACTGACGATCAGATCCGGCGTCAGTTGCTCGTCTTTCAGCAGCTTGCCCATTCGTGGAGCGTCCCGCTTACCGCGACCGTTAAGCGGGCGATCGTGGTCCGTCAACGTCGGATCGCTCCAACTAGATTTCGCGTGGCGCAACAGCAACAACGTTTTCATGGTCATTCGTCAACGGTTTCAGTATCGTCGCGGTCAAGGCTCGTCGAAAGGCACTCTGCGGCCCAGGCCGCGGCTCCCAGCACCGATGCGTCGTCGCCCAGTTGTGCGGGTAGGACTTCGAACAGCTTGGCGAACGGTGCCATCGCCCGATTTCTTGCCGTCTCGCCGACGATTTCGACAAAGATGTCCGGCATCGCTTCGACCAAGCCCCCGCCCAGCACCACCACGTCGGGCAGCATCAAGTTGACCGCGTCGCCGACGACCACGCCGATTTTCTCGGCGGCCCGGCGAACGATCAACTCCACTGCCTCGTCACCTGCCTTGATCGACTCGGATAACGCAGCACTGCGGATGTCCTTGAGACTGACGCCAGCGTTCTCGCGCAGGTGTGGCGCTTCGCCTCGATAGGCCGCCTTGGCCGCTTCGGCCGCAATGGCCAACCGGCTGGCTTCCGTCTCCAGGCAACCGTAGCGGCCACAACCGCAGAGTTGACCGTTCGAGTTGACCTGGACGTGACCAATCTCCAGGCACGAACTGAGCTTGCCGCGGAATATCTTGCCGTCGTAGACGCAGCCACCTCCGATGCCAGTGCCTGGGAAAACCCCAACGACGCACCGCGCACCGCGAGCCGCGCCGAAGCGATATTCGCCGAAAACACCAACGTCGACGTCGTTGGCGATAGCGGCTCCGCATCCAAATTCTCGCTCAAGCGATTCTTTCAGCGGCATGTCTTCCCAGCCCAGGTTGACCGCTTCCAGAAGCGTGCCCTTTTCCATGTCAATGGGGCCGGGAAAACCCACGCCGATTCCGCCCAACTCGTCAGCCGAGACTTCGGCGACCTCCAATGCCTTACGAATCGTCTTCACGATCCGTTCCAAGCCCATCTGCGAGCCGCCATGCCCCTTTGTGCGTTTGCGGTCGCGTCCCACGGGCTGGAAACGGGAGTCATACACGGTGGCCAGCATCTTCGTGCCACCCAAGTCGAACCCAACCCAGTACGGCGGTTTGCGTGCGTCCATTGTGGTCCTTCCATCCTTGCGTGGGAATGTTCAGAGTAGAACAATGTCAATAGCACTAGGATACCAGAGTCTGAAAGTGATGCGACGGGGTGCTATAGCGAACCCAGGAAGAAAAACGGGGCCGTTGCAGCCCTTCCGTCGATCAATTACACTCCACCTTCTTGCTAGCGGCTGCAGACGACAAAGGAGGCACTCGCCGACGAACACACCCAATCCTGCACTGGCTCTCGGGATCGTCGGCGTCTTTCCTCCTTGATGCAATCGTGATTGCCCTCCACACGAACTGCGAGCGTAGTGAACAAAAGAACATCGGTGTTTTTTGTCTGTGTGTCAGCGGAGATAGGGTTACAGGGACATGGAAAAACAAACTATTGGTTCCCGTTGGGTCCGCGTGATAGGTCTCTTGATCGCGGTCGGTCTGCTTGTTGGTGTTTGTACAATCGCCTGGGCTCAGAATGGAGACGGCGGCACCGCCGGCGGCGGTTCGAGCGGCGGCAGCAACATGATCATCATCGTGGTCTGGTCCATCGCCTTCCTCGGATCGCTCGCCGCATTAGTGCAAGCTTATCTGTTCTTCAAGAGCATGATGGCTGCCGACGAAGGCGATGATCGGATGAAGGAGATTGCTGGCTACGTGCGCGAGGGCGCGGACGCGTACCTGTGGCAACAGTACAAAGTAGTAGCGATCTTCTTTGTGGTCATTGCCTGCCTTCTGGCCTATGCCGCGTACGGTTTGGATGCACAGAGCAAGTGGGTGCCGTTCGCGTTTCTAACAGGCGGTTTCTTCTCCGGTTTGGCTGGCTGGTGTGGCATGAAAACGGCCACGTGGGCCAGCAACCGAACGGCCGCCGGTGCCCAGAAGTCGCTGAACGCCGGTTTGCAGGTTGCCTTCCGGTCTGGCGCCGTGATGGGGCTGACCGTCGTGGGGCTCGGTCTGCTGGACATTTGCCTCTGGTTCGCGGTCCTTTACTGGATCGTGCCCATGATCACGGACGTACCACCGGACCTAGTGATGATCACGGTGACGATGTTGTGCTTCGGCATGGGGGCCAGCAGCCAGGCGCTGTTCGCCCGCGTCGGCGGTGGCATCTTCACCAAGGCGGCTGACGTCGGTGCGGACCTTGTAGGAAAAGTCGAAAAGGGTATCCCGGAAGACGATCCTCGAAACCCCGCAACCATTGCCGACAACGTGGGCGACAACGTGGGCGATGTGGCCGGCATGGGTGCCGACTTGTACGAATCGTACTGCGGTTCGATCTTGGCGACCGCCGCGTTAGGTGTGGCGGCCTATTCAACCGATGCTCTCTTGGGAGACACGGGACTGTTAAGCGGCGCGGCCCAACTCCGGGCCCTGCTCTTGCCCATGGCCATCGCTGGCTTTGGTATCTTCCTTTCGATCTTCGGCATCTACATGGTGCGGACCAAAGAAGATGCAACACAGAAGAACCTCCTTGCAGCGCTGGCTCGTGGAATCAACCTTTCCACGTTCTTGGTGGCCGTCGCTGCGATCGGTCTGGCTTGGTGGTTGATGCCGCGGACGTCCGGTACGACGTATGATGTTGGCGGATTTATCATTCCAGGTGTGGCGTTTAGCATTATCGTCGGGTTGGTGGCCGGTTGGCTAATCGGCAAATGGACCGAATATCAAACCAGCGACGAGTTCTCGCCTACCAAGAAGCTGGCGGATCAGGCACTCACCGGCCCGGCGACCGTTATCATCGGCGGCATCGGCGACGGGATGATGAGCGTTTGGTTCCCGGTGATCGTCGTCTGCGCCGGAATGCTGAGCGCCTTTGGTTTTGCCAACGGCTGGAACTACTCCGACATCAACTTTTTCGCCCTCGGTCTCTACGGCGTGGGTATCGCTGCCGTGGGCATGCTCAGCACGCTGGGCATCACGCTGGCCACCGACGCCTACGGTCCGATTGCAGACAACGCAGGCGGCAACGCCGAGATGTCCGGATTGGATCCGGTGGTCCGCGAACGCACCGATGCATTGGACAGCTTGGGCAACACGACTGCTGCCACAGGCAAAGGATTCGCCATCGGCTCGGCCGCTCTTACGGCGTTGGCCCTCCTGGCTGCGTACGTCGAAGAAGTGCGTATGGGTTTCGACCACTGGGGCAAATCCGTCGTGACGAAAGAGTTGGCCGGAGAGCCCGATGGTCTCTATAAGGCCTCCAACGGTTTCATCATTGAGAAATCAGGGGATAAGGCGCATACGTACTTGGCCATGCCGACAGACACTCGGCATCCAAGCATTGCCAAGCAGTGGGACGATCTGAAATTTTACAAAATGCCGTCACTGATTCCTGCCGACATGATTAGGCCGGATCCTGAGACGAGTGTGGTCGAGTTTGCCGCGATCGATGCTCCACTGGTCCCGGTGAAAGAAGCCAAGTTGCCTCAATTCGCCGCATACTACAACAGTTCGGTGATGAATCCGAAAGTGCTGGTCGGTGTGTTCTTAGGGGCCATGGCTGTATTCGTCTTCTGCGCGTTGACGATGAAGGCAGTGGGGCGAGCGGCCAGAGGCATGGTCGAAGAAGTCCGGCGGCAGTTCAAGGAAAAGCCCGGCATCATGGACGGCACAGAGCAACCGGATTATGCGCGTCCCGTGCAGATCAGCACCAAGGCTGCCCAGTGGGCAATGATCATCCCATCGATTCTGGGCTTGGTGCTGCCGGTGTTCACCGGCCTTCTTCTCGGTGTGGCCGGTGTGCTCGGCTTGCTGGTCGGCACACTCACGTGTGGCTTCTGCGTGGCCATCTTCATGGCCAACGCAGGCGGGTCTTGGGACAACGCCAAGAAGTACATCGAGGGCGGAGCTCACGGCGGCAAAGGCACCGAAGCCCACAAGGCAGCGGTGGTCGGCGATACCGTAGGCGATCCCTTCAAAGACACCAGCGGCCCAAGTCTGAACATCCTGATCAAGTTGATGAGCATGGTCAGCGTGGTGGCCGCCGGTTTTGTCGTCCGCTACAGCCTCATCGCGATGGGGATCTTCTAACTCGTACGATGGTCAACGGAAGAGACAAGCCCACGGTCGATGCCGTGGGCTTTTTTCGTGTCCCAATAGAATTCGTGGCCGCCAATGCCACCGTTGGCTTGGGGCGGCAGGCGTCTCCCCCGATTAGCTGTTTTCAAGCCACCGACAAATCGCTAATGCCCCAGTTCCTTCAACGCTTCCATCACCTGATCGTCGTGCCCGTCCACTTTGACACGTTGCCAGACCTTAGCCACCTTGCCGGCCGCGTCGATCAGGTACGTCGAACGCTGGATGCCCATCTTCTTCTTGCCGTACATGTTCTTCTCGCGCCACGCCCCATATTTCTCGGCTACCTTGTGATCGGGATCGGCCAGCAAGCGGAAGTTCAACTCGTATTTATCGCGGAACTTCGCATGCCTCTCCACCGAGTCGGGGCTGACGCCCAGCACCGTGGCCCCCAACCCTTCGATCGCCGCTTTGCGATCGCGAAATGCGCAGGCTTCTCGTGTACACCCCGGCGTATCGTCTTTGGGATAGAAGTACAGAACCACCGGCGAGCCATTCAGTTCCGAGAGCCTCACCTTGGTGCCGTCGTCCGCCGCCAACGTAAATGCCGGGGCCTTCTTACCTTCTGCGACCCAATCAGCCATCAAATTACTCCTCGTCTGACGATTGTCATATCTGTTCTTTGATCGCCGTAGTGCGTATCATATATAGACAGCAAACCGGAAACAAAGGAGAGATTCAACAATAGCAATGCCGAAAACAAGTGGGCGAGAGTCACTTTTCGACTCTTGGACTCTGTGGCTTTTCAACTCTTTACAGGGGGGCGAATTGGCTTCGACCGGATAGGTTGAAGTGTCAGTGGCGTGTCGTGGTTGGTCAGTTGGCCACGTTAAAAGCTGACCACTCTATTTATTTGCCGAGGAAAACCTCGTACTGGCTGCGTAACATTCGTAGCCCCGGCTGAGGGATTTAGCCGAAGAGTCCCAAAAGCCGGTCGCCAAATTCGGATCGCCGACGGTCATGTCTGGCACGTCGTCGGTTAAAAAAGTTCCGGGCTAGGCTAGCGAAGAGCCTGTCGATTGGCGCTTCGCGGTCAAAAACCAAATAATCGACTATGCACGTAGAAGCTGGCATGGAAATATCACGGGACGCGGGTTCGATTCCCGCCGCCTCCACTGAGCGCCGCTTGCAGAGAAATCGCAAGCGGCGTTTTTTCATGGACCTGAAGCGACTATCTCGTCGGCTGTTTCTGGCGAAAGGACAGGCGTCGAAGCATACACGAGACAATCGTTCTATCTACAGGGTGGTTTCACTTCCTTCATCACTTTCTTTTCATCCTGTAAGATTACAATGGCGTTTTTGGTGGATTTAGAAGGGCGAGCGGCAGCGCGCCCCTAGCGTTTTGTTGCTGAGGGCTCACTTCGTTCGCCCCCGGCCACCCAGCAGTTGAAACTTGAAAGACCGCCAGACGCTATGGGCGGCCTCATGGAGATGATCAAAGATGGACATTTGGCGGATGAATAGACGGCAGTTCGCGGCTGTCACAACGTCCAGCGTAGCTGGCGGCGCCTTTGGGCTACTCTCCATCGGGACAGCCGCTGAACGTAGGCCGCTGGCGGAGCGGCCCCAGGCGAGCGATCACTCGCTGGTCACGATCACGGGCTCGCCGCGCGAACGTGGGCGGGTGTATGGGCGACGATTCTCTGTTGCGATTCGCGAATTTCTCGATACGCAGATCTACGCCGATTTTGCCAAGGAAAAGGCGAAACGCGACGAGCTGTTGCGCTATGCCGGCGCGTGCCTGAAGCCGATCCGGCAGCTATCGACCGAGTTGATTGACGAGTTGGAGGGAATGGCCGAAGGTAGCGGATTGCGGCTGGAAGAGCATGTGCTGATCACGCTGCACGAGGAGCTTTGGCATCGCGGCGATATTCCGTCGGTCGATCACTGCACGGCCGTGGCCGTCGGGCCGCCTGCCACATGCGATGGGCATACGTACGTCGGAGAGAGCTGGGACTGGTTCGCGCAGCTTTACGGCAAGTCGCAGATGCTGTTGTGGAAACGAGCCGACGGCCCCAGCGTCATAGGTTACTCGTACCCGGGCCTGTGGACCGGAGCCGGGATGAATTCGGCTGGAATCGCGCTGTGCTGGACCAGCGCCTTCGATAAATCGATTCCCGGCCCGGCGGTCGGCGTACCAAGTTACGCATTAATCTCTCATCTGCTGTACCAGCCGACGTTGGAGGCGGTCGAGGAGGAAGCGAAACGCGCCAGGCAGGCCGGATGGTTCACGTTCGTCATGGCCGACGGCAAAGGGCGCCTCTTGAATATCGAAGGTTCGCCGGAGCGGATGGCTACCGAATGGGGACGGGTCACTATGGCGCGAGTCTATTACGGAACTCGCGAGATGACGCGCACGCCGGTAGGGCAGCCGATCGAGTGCCATCCGCAGTGCGCCCGCATGCGCGAGTTGTTGGAAGGCGCCAAAGGGCACATCGATTTGGCCGCCATCAAGCGTTTCTTTGCCGATCATGAGACCCGATGGATCTGCAAGCACTTTGGCTCGATTGACGCCATGGTGTTCGATACGACGGCGCGGCAAGCGCATGTGACGCGGGGCCCCGGATGCCTGGCCCAGTGGAAGAGTTTTTCTTTTGAGGAATCAGGACACCCGGACAAGTCGGAGGACACGGATAAGGGAGTATCCCCACCATGAGCGAACGGATCACGCTGCCGTATGGGCACGATACGATCTCGGTCTGTGTTCCGCGCGACAAACTCGTCGGCGTGTACACTCCACGTGCGCTGGCCCCGGTATCTGACCCGGCCAAAGCATTGCGCGAGGCACTGACAGAACCGGTTTCCGGCCCGCCGCTGCGGGACCGGGCGTTAGGAGCACGCCGCGTTGCCATTGCCATCGAAGACGCCACGCGCCCAGTGCCAAACGCGTTACTGGTCGACGCGGTCATGGGCGAATTGGTGGCGAGCGGCGTGTCTGCGGATCAAGTCAACGTCATCGTGGCGACCGGCCTACATCGGCCGATGAACGACGAGGAGTTCGAGACCGCCTTGGGACGGTGGCACGGCTTGGTACGCAGTGAAAGTCACGATGCTAAGGATCCCAAACGCCTTGTGCCTCTTGGCACGACGACCCTGGGCACCGACATCTCGCTGAATCGTTCGTTCATGGAGGCGGACCTGAAGATCATTACGGGTGACGTCGAGTATCATCAGTTTTGCGGTTATGGCGGCGGCGCAAAGTGCGTCTATCCCGGCTTGGCGGACGCCGCGGCGATTCGCGCCAACCATTCGCGAATGGATCTGCCGGGAACCGGCCCGGGCTTGATCGACGGCAATCCCGTGCGCGAAGAAGTCGATGAGGTGGGCCGAATGGCCGCTGTGGACTTCGGCGTAAGCGTGGCTATGGACGACGCTCATCGGATCGTCGCCGTGCGCGCTGGCGATCCGGACACTGCATTCCGGCAGGCCTGCCGTTTCGTGGACGAGATGTATTTGATCGAGGTGCCGTGTCGCGCCGATCTGGTTATTGCCTCGCCGGGCGGATACCCCAAAGACATCGATTTATACCAATCGCAGAAGGCCATCGAAGAGGCCACTCAGATTGTCAAGCTGGGAGGAGACGTATTGGTCGCGGCTCGTTGCGCCGAAGGTAGCGGCTCGCCGAAGTTCGAAGCGTGGATGGACGAAGCGTACACCCCAGACGACATCATCCGACGGATCAGGGAGAACTTTGTCATGGGCGGTCACAAAGCTTATCAGATTGCCCGTGAGGTCCAACGAGCGAACGTTCATCTCCATTCCGATATTCCGCCAGGCCGCGTTCGTTCCTGGCTGATGCATCCAGTTCGATCGATGGCCGACATCGACCAACTGATCGCCGCGGCTGAATCAGTCATCGTGCTCCCGCAGGCCACGTTGATGCGGGCGAGTGTGATCTCAACAACCTGACGCGGCCAAGGGTAATGAGGTAGGGTGGGCCAAGTCCTCGCGGGCCCACCGGGGTCTGAGTACTGAGTACCGAGTACCGAGTACTGAGCGGTGGGCCCGCGAAGACTTGGCCCACCCTACAAACTTCGATTAGGCTTCGGTTTCCGACCGTTCTGAGGCGGCTCGGCGGAAGATCAAGAACGCCGTCAGGCCGATGGCGGCCAGTACGCTTTGCGGGGTCCAGCAAATGAAGATCCCCAGCAAGACTTTGTCGAATTCAATCTTTGGCCTCAGTGACATACCGATGACCGCTGCGGCTGCCATCAGCAGCAGGGCCATCGGGATCAGGATGTACACTCGCTGTTGCCACGACAGTCCCAGCGGCAGAAAGGCAATCAGCACCAGCAGCCACGGACCAAGCAAATAGATCATCCCCAGCACTTCCGCTCGGCCCTCCAGTGCGTAACGTACGCCAGCGGCCACCAACGCAGCCAGGCCGGTCGCCAGTAGCAGGCCTCGCATCGAGAATTGCAGGCTGCGCTGCACCGGCCGGGCAGTCGCTTGCTCCAACTCTTCCACCATACGAGTCAAACGAACGCGATGACGTAGCGTAAAAAGGCCGCACGCAGCCCCAACCACGGCCGCGAACGCGGCGTCGATCAACAGGGCCAGGTAATCGACGAAATAGCCGCCGTACGTATTTCCGCTTTCCCACAGCTCGACGGGAAACCCCAACGCTTCGCGATTGTTGGGCGTGGTCCCCACCAAGTTACCTCCGCGGTCCGAGCGGAAGAAGTAGGAGATTGCGGTCAGCGACGCAGTGATCAAAATGCCGACGAGAAAACCGCGCACAAACCAGCGAGTCGGCGTGGTAACGATCGTTTGATTCATGATGCGTGTCTACTTGGCAGCGATACCCGCGAGCCGCCGCACCGGTTCGTCGCCTGCCAAGTACAAGTCGCTGCCGGCGAAGCAGAATCGCCCGACGCGCCCCGGCCGGCCCAGCACTTCGACTTTCGCGTCGCCCGGATGGATACGCACCAGCACGTTGCCGAGATAAGTGTACACGTTGCCGTCAGGACCTTTGCCAAAGTCCCATTGCGTGGTGCCGTGGCCCCACGTGAAGCGCAACCTATCAGGCAGTTTCTTCGTGAACAGAACATCGCCGGTGCGGACATCGACGCCGTAGAGCAGACCACCGTTTTCGACCTCCGGGTCCTCCGTGGTGCCAAGCAGTCGACCGGGCGCGACTTCGACCAAGGGGCCGGCCTTGGACGCTTTTGGCACGGGCACGACGTCGCGCACAATCTTCTTTTCGTCCGTGTCCCATACGAACAGCTTCGCACTTTCTGGGCGCACGTCGCCGTTCAACTCGTCCGTCGCCGTTTTGGTGGACGCGACGATGAACCGACCGTCCAGTGCCGGCGTTACCCAGTAGACGCGATAGCCGCTGAACGGACGCCACAGGCCATCGAACTCGGCAGACTCCGGGTCGAACCAGGCGAAGCTGCCACCGGAATAGTCACGGATTCCGGCACCTCCGAAATAAACACACCCGTCGGCGCCGACCGTAGCGCTGAACATCTTCTTGACCCGCGTCTTGCCGAACAGCGAATCGACTACGCGTCGCGGGTTGCTCTCCGGCGACTTGATGTCCGGCGGTTCCTCGCCTGGCGGGCCACCCTTCAGTAGCGTCCACTCGCGAGCGGGATCGAACTCGTCGACAGGCCCACCCGGATAGCCGCTCCAGTAAAGCCTTTGGCCGTGCGCGGCCAAGGCGTAGATGCTCGGTCCGCCGCTGCCTAGCGGAATTCCGTCACCCGTTTTTGGATCGAGGAGGAAACGGCCAATGTATGCCTGGGCCGTACCGAACAGGCGACCGTCCGGCAACGGAAACAAGCGGTGAATGGCCAGTGGATAGGTTTCCACGTCCGGCAATTCAATGCGTTTCCAGCCCAGATCCTGAGGTTTCGCATCGGCGGGTGCCGGTTTGGGTGCCTTGTCGCGTTCCTCGGCAGACCGCCACCACAGGTATGCCTTCCCGTCCACTGGATCGACTTGGCCGCGGTAGACTTCGGGCCTTGGCGGAGCCTTATCCGATGGCGTCTGGAACGGCGTCCAAGGGGGATTGTTGTCGGTCTTTGGTATCATCTTTCCGTGGTACAGCCAGAAGTACTCTTGCTTCGCCTCCGGTTCGTTTCGCACTGTGGCCTGGGCGCCGCCGTTCATCGGCGAGACGGAGATGTTGCCGCCTGCCTTCGTCTCGGCCAACAAAGTCTCCTCGCCCGTCTTGATGTTCACCGCCACCAGATACCAGGGAATCTTGCCGCTGGCTACGTAGATGTATTGATCGTCCACGCCGATGAAATAGCCCCAGGCACCGTGAGGCGCGTGGTCCGGTCCGATGGGTCCGTAGTCGCGCACCAACTTGCCTGCCTTCCAGTCGTAGCAGTACGCGCCGGCCTTTCTGGGGTCGCGGTAGTTGCCGGTGCCGTAGATCAGACCGTCGGGCCCCAGCACCATTCGCCGCGTTTCGCCCACCAGGTTGGGCACGAAGATGCCACGGTCCTCAAGCAGATTGGTCGCCGGATCGTACACAAACAGATTCATCCCCACGTTCCAATCCGGCGTGACAATGTAGTACTTGCCGTCCGGGGCTAACAGTCCACCGTGCATGTGGATCTGCCGGCGGTCAGGGAAACGCTGTTTCTTCACCTCACGGGTGGCCAGGTCGCAAGCATACAGCCACGTGGGCCCGGAGTACGTTTTGAAATACCACTGCAGCGCATCGTACGTCTTGCCGTCGGGATTGGGGATCAGTTGGAACGTCCAACTCGTTACGCCTCGGGCCGGAGCGGCGAGTCTCTCCGGTTCGAGTGTCGGTGCTTTGGCAAGCTGCTCTTTCAGGTCAGGCTGATCGACCACCTGCCAATCAGCGGCAGCGCCTTGTTGGCCGAACAGGATTGCGCCCGCGAGAAGCATGGCATGGGCTACGGCGGCAATACCGATTCTTGTCGTTTTCCCTAGCATGTGTCGATCTCCTTCACAGATCCGAATGGTCCGCTTTCGGTAGTTTCGTTTCCGAGTCGATGAACGCCGAGTCTATCTGTTGCGGCCTCAGATTCTTGACCGCCGTCAAGTCCGTCCCTCTGAGGTCGGTCCTCGTCAGATTTGCCGCAGAGATGTCCGCTCCGATGAGCCGTGCCCGAGTGAGCTTCGCCTCGGCCAAATCTGCCTCGCGCAGATCGACGCCAGTGAGATTAGATTCCAGGAGATTCGCATGCCGGAGATCAGCCCAGGGCAGGTAGGCTCTGGTCAAGTCCGCCCGGCTCAGGTCGGCACCCACAAGCCTCGCTCGGAAGAGATACGCATTGGTCAAGTTGGCCCCCTGTAGTTGAGCGTTACAGAGGTCCGCTCCCGGCCGGGACCCCGACCCCAAGAAGTCATCCTCGTCGTCCAAGAGGTCGTCTTCCACGAGGTTGATCCTGCGAAGATCCGCATTAATCAAGTCGAGCGGCTCATCCGGGTTTCGCTCTCGCCATTCCGTTAACCGGTCAATTCCCTGTTTGACGATTCTAACGTGCTCTGGATTGGCCATAATCACGTTCCTGTGCTGAAATCGAAGGTAACACTCCAGGGAGCACGCGGCAAGTCGCGGGAACCTTGTAGGTCGACAAGAAATCCTAGAGAATGGGAACTCATCCGATTTGGATACGGGGCGCCGACAACTTGAAACTGGAAACCAGAAACTGGGAAATCGCGACCATGAAGTATGTATTGACGACCGTATGCTTGGGTCTAGCTATCGCATCGGCAGCCATTGGCGGGGAAAACTGGACAAGCTACCGAGGTCCGACAGATCAGGGCCACGCCGATTCCACCGGATTGCCTTTGCAGTGGAGCGAAGATGAAAACGTCGTATGGAAAACGCCCATTCCCGGCAAGGCGTGGTCGTCGCCGGTGATTTGGGGCGACCGAATCTGGCTGACCGACGCCAACGAAGCCGGTACTCTGCTGTACGCCGTCTGCGTGGACAAGAATTCCGGCAAGGTCATCGTCAGGAAGCGCCTGCGTCTGGTGAACTTGCCGCAGTACTGCCATCCGTTCAACTCCTACGCCTCGCCATCGCCCGTGATCGAGGAAGGTCGCGTGTACGTGAGTTTCGGTTCTCCGTACAGCGCGTGCCTCGACTCGACAACGGGCGATGTGATTTGGGAGCGCACGGATTTCGTCTGCAACCACTTCCGCAGTGCGGGATCGTCGCCGTTTCTGTACAAGGACTTGCTGATCCTGCACTTCGACGGCAGCGACCGACAATATGTCGTCGCCATGGATAAGCACACGGGCAAGACCGTCTGGCAAACGGACCGCAGTGTCGACTTCCAGGACATCGACCCGGAAACGGGAGGACCTAAGATCCAGGGCGACCTGCGCAAAGGCTTTTCCACGCCCGTGATCGCTGATGTCCAAGGCAAACCCGTATTGATCAGCCTCGGGTCCATGGCGTTGTACGGTTACGAACCGGATACGGGCAAGGAGCTGTGGCGCGTGGAATGCATTGGGAGCCATTCCGGCACTTGCCGCCCGGTGGTCGGCTACGGATTGGTTTTCGCCCCGATGGGAATGGGTGCCGAGTTGTACGCCGTGCGCCCGGACGGGCGCGGCGAAGTGACCGATACTCATGTTGCCTGGGAGTACAAACGCGCGGTAACAAAGCGGCCGTCAATCCTCCTGGTCGATGACCTCTTGTTCATGGTCGACAACGACGGAGTGGCTACGTGCGTCGAGGCCAAGACGGGCAAGGAGGTGTGGAAGGAGCGGGTCGGCGGTAACTTCTCGGCCTCGCCGATCTACGCGAACGGAAGAATCTACTTCTGCGACGAGACCGGCAAGTCGACCATCATCGAGGCGGCACCACAATTCAAGGTACTCGCCGTCAACGAACTTGATGACGGATTCATGGGGTCACCCGCCGTGTCCGGCGACGCGCTATATCTGCGCACGCGCAAGCACCTGTATCGCATCGAGGAGAAGCCGTGAGAGATGGCTGGCACGTTGGAAACGTGCCCCACATCAGGATTTCGCTGCGTAGAGTTCTGCGAATTCGAGCACCCAAGTGTCGATCAATTCGACAAACGTGGCGGGATCTGCGTCCGCCAATCGCTCGAAATGCTGGCGATTGAATACTTCCTTGTTATGGATCGTCCCCTTGGCATTCAGTTCAAAGATGTGCATCGAGGAATACGGTCGTATGGTCATCTCGATTCTGGTGTAGACGTTGTCCCGTATTCCTCGGGCGACCACGCGCACGTCATCGCGTTTGCAGGCGGCGCCCCAGCCGCGTTCTCCGTAGATCGTTTCGTACCGAAAACCCGGGAAATGACTGGGGAGCTTCCGTATGCAATTTTCGATGTATTCGGACAGTTCGAGCCGGTACTGGGAGTGGAGTCGCTTCAGTTCCTCTTCGCTGAGCGCATCCGCTTCGGCCTCGCGTGCCGCAGTCTCGCCGCGTCGGTGGCCGCGATGGATCGCCTTCTGAAGTCGCTGCTCGAAATCCATCACGATTTCTCTTTTTCTTCCTCGTCGGTCGGCTTTTGCTCGTAAAATTGAAGCAAGTCAGAAAACGATCGCATCGGCTCTTTGCCTTCGACCATCTTGTCGGTGATCGGGCGGACCGGTTTCTTTTTTTGCGCTGGTCGGTGTACGTACTTCGGTTTCCCGCCCTTGTCACGCTTGCCCTGTTGCCTTCCCTCGGGGCGGCGGCCGTATGGTTTGCCTTCCGGCCTTCCCGGTTTCCGTTCGCGCCCGCCGGGTTTCGGTCTGTCTCTGCGCTCCTCTCGTGGCGTCTCCGTTCCCGGCTTGATGGCTGTCAACGAGACGCGGCGGCGTTGTTTGTCCACCTCCACGACCCAAACGTTCACAATGTCCCCGACGCTGACGACTTCGTGCGGGTCACGAACGTACCGGTCGGCCAGGCGGCTGATGTGTATCAAACCGCTGTCGGGCAGACCGATATCGACGAACGCCCCGAAATCCACGACATTCAATATGGTCCCGCTCAGTTCCATTTCGGGTTGGAGGTCCTCCAGTCTCATCACCTCGCGGCGGAACATAGGCGGAGGCAGATCTTCGCGAGGGTCGCGCCCGGGGCGTGTCAAAGAACTGAGAATGTCCTTCAGCAGCAGTTCGCCGATCTCCAACTCTGCCGCCAGGGCGGCGACGTCGGCGTTTCCAGCCCGCTCGGCCAGTGACGGCGGATTCCCCTCGGCGGCGACGACCTCCGCCGGTTCCGGCGGCGTTTCTTCGGGGACGGCCTGTGGCTGCTCGGCCGGCGCAGCAGATTCCTCCGGCCTCTCTTCCGCCTCCGTCGGTTCTTCCTTGGGTGGTTCTTCCTTGGCCGGTTCTGCCGCTTCCCCCAACTCCTCTTCCGTTTCGGCAGGCTGTTCCTGGGGTGGTTCTGGCGCTTCCTCTGGCTTCTCTTCTGTTTCGGCAGATTGTTCCTTGGGCGTTTCTGCCGATTCCTCCAACTCTTGCTCCGCCTTGGCCGGTTCCTTGTCGGCTGGCTCCTGTGTTGGCGGTTCGATTTTCGCGACGGACCTCTGCGGCGGTTTCTCCTGGGCTGTGTCGACTTTCTCTGGCTGTTGAGACGAGGCAACGCTGGCGGCCAATTCCGAAACGCTGCCCCCAAGTTCTTCGATTACGCGCCCGGCGACCTCGTAGCTTTCCGGGTGGATCCATGTCGCATCCAGCGGATTGTCGCCACCGGTGATCTTTAGGAAGCCGGCTGCCTGCACGAAGGTGGCGTCGCCAAAGCCGGGGACCTCTTTGAACTGGTCGCGATTGCGAAATGGACCGTTTTGCTGGCGATACTCGTATAGTCGTCGGGCAGTCAACTGATTCAGGCCGGAAACGTACCGCAGCAACGCGGGGCTGGCCGTATTGACGTCGACCGCTACGAAGTTGACGCAAGATTCTACGACGGCGTCCAACGAGGTTTCCAGGTGCTTCGCCTTAACATCGTGCTGATACAAGCCAACGCCGATATTGGCTGGATTGATCTTGACTAGTTCCGAAAGAGGATCTTGCAGCCTGCGCCCGATGGATACTGCACTGCGCAGCACGGGATCGAACCTGGGCAACTCTTCGCGTCCCAGCGCACTTGTCGAATAGACGCTGGCGCCAGCTTCGTTGACGGTAACGTACTGGACGTCGAATTGGGCAAGTTCCTTCGCCAGGATGTCCGCGATCAGTTTCTCCGATTCTCGACAGGCGGCACCGTTGCCGATTGCGATAACCGGGATGTGGTACAGGGTGATCATTTCCACTATCTGCTGGCGGCCTCGCCGCACCACATCCGATTTTCCGATCACGTGGATCACGGTATGCCCGAGCACATTGCCGAATTCGTCCAGTGCCGCCAGCTTGCAACCGCTGCGAAAGCCCGGATCAACGGCCAACACCCGACGACTGCGCACGGGAGGTTGCAGCAGTAGTTTACGCAGGTTTCGCGCGAACACATTCACCGCGTGAGCTTCTGCCTGTTCGGTCAACTCGCGGCGCACGTCGCGTTCCAAACTGGGCACAACCATGCGCGTCAAGGCGTCGCGCAAGCAGTTGCCGAGGAATTCGGAATGAGGATGGCTAGTCGGCACAAGCATCTGCTCGGCCTTGCTGGCCATAGCATCCATGTCCGCGTCGATTCTCACTCGGAGAATCTTCGAGCGTTCGCCGCGATTGAGTGCCAGGAGCCGATGGGGCGGGATCTGGGAGAGCGGCTCGCGGAAATCAAAATAGTCCTTGAAAGATTCGATTTTCTTCTGGCGTTTGCGTTTCTTGGCCTCTTTGCGCTGTTGAGCGGCAATTTGTTTAACGGTCAGCTTGCGCTTGGTCTTGCGTGGTGCGACCGGGGCCGCGGATGGTTCTTCGGTAGCTTGATCGGTGGCTTGGGTTCCCTCGGCCGACACTGCAGGCTCAGACGCCGGTGGCGTTTCTTCTTCAGCGGAGACTGCATCCTCGGTGGTCGGAGCAGGCTGTTCGGGCGCGGCTGATTCGTCCGGCGGGGCAGCTTCCTCGGAGACCGTCGGCTGTTCGGGCGACGCGGGCTGTTCTACGGCATCGGTTTCGGTGGGGATGGGCTCGGCAGCGACAGAGTCATCCGAGGAAGTGGGCGGTGGTTCCTCGCTCTGTTGATCGGGAGCCGCCTCAGCGTCAGCACTGTCTGTCTCGACGGGAACCGATTCGGGTTCGACCAGCTCGGCGGGCTCCGCTTCGGACGATTCCGGTGTGTGAGTTTCGACGGCCGCATCGGTCTGTTCTGCTTCCGACGCCTTGTTGCCCGCGTTTTCTGGCGCAGGCTCCGGCTCTGCCGTTGGCTGCTGTTCCGCAACATCGTCCTGCGAGGGCTCGGCCGATTCCTCGACGCGGGTGCTGGCCAAAACCCCCGCTTTTCTCAAGATCTTTCGCAGTTCATCCCGCAGAGAGAGGTTTTCGCTGAACCGCTCGGCGATCAGATGCCCGGCACCTTGCAGGACATCGGCCACCGCTGGCAGCGAGTTCTCTTCACTGACGAACTCCTCCGCTCGAGCCTTGAGATCGGCAACGGAAGGGCCGCCTTCCAGAATTTCACACGCCAGCGGCTCCAAGCCACGGCTGCGGGCGGTGTTGGCCAGTGTTTGTTTTTTGGACCTGAACGGCTGGTACAGATCTTCCAGACAGCGCACCGAGTCGGCCTGATTGACGCGTTTGGCCAACTCGTCGGTCAGCTTCCCTTGGGATTCGAGCGTCTTTAGGATGCGCTGTTTGCGGTCCGCCAGAGCCCGCAGTCTCGCCACAGATTCCTGGACACAGCGAATCTGTTCTTCGTCCAGCCCGCCAGTCTGATCTTTGCGATAGCGTGTAACGAAGGGAACCGTGTTACCGTCATCCAGCAACTCGACCGTCGGTTGGACCTTCGCGATCGGCAAGTCCACGTTTCGTGCGACTTGCTCCAGATCAACGTTCGCCGTGTTTTCCATGACCGCCCCAAGACAGGCCTACAATCTAGAACGCCGCCAATAAACTGCTGCGGAACCGCGCAATCTAAGCCGTAATACCGCCTCTTGTCAATGATACTGGCAAGTAAGGTGAATCGAAAGCCTTGCTACGCGAGGTAATTGGATGATGTTAGGCTGGATAGAGGTGTCGGGAGTTTGGGTTTCGGGTGTCAGGTTTCGGGTGTCGGGCAAGACAAGCGTGACCGCTCGGGGCGCGTATTCTGAATCCCGTATCCCACGCCCGCATCCCGTATCCCGACACCCGACACCCCAACCCCAATGCCACGCAATCAGACGAACCCGAGCAAGACGACTACGCACGCTGCTTGATCGAATCGTCTACATCGTTCAGACTAGACGCGTGGGCGGAAACGCCGTTCTGGCGATATCATGTTGTTTGGCACGCTCGCTGCTGGGAGACAATGAAATGCTGAGTACCGGGGAGGTTCTGAATACCTATTTCTTGGACACACGCTGTATGCTGCTGGAAATCGCGGCTACGTTGGATCGCCTGGACCGTGCGGCGGAAGACGGATCTGATGAGACACCGGGCGGGGATCCGCGGTTGGCGAAGATCTATCAGTCGCTGGCCGCGTTGGCCGAGAAGGAGACTACGCCTGATCGAGCCGAGCGGCTGTTGAACCTGTTCTCGGACTTGGACTGATGGGAGATTCGTCATGCAGATAATCCAGCCTCACTATCACGGCATCGCTCGAACAGCCCAGGACTACGAACGGATGGCCATGTCCGGCGTTGTTGCCGTGGGGGAACCGGCATTCTGGGCTGGCTTCGATCGGGCTTATCCCGAGACATTCTTGGACTACTTTCGCCAAATCAGCGAGTTTGAACCGACGCGTGCGGCGGAGTACGGCATACGGCATTTCTGCTGGGTGGCGGTCAATCCGAAGGAAGCGGAGAACCCGGAGCTGAGCTACGAAGTGATGCGTCACATGCCTGCGTTCTTCGACAAGCCCACGGTGTTGGGCGTCGGCGAAATCGGCTTTCACAAGACGTCGAAAAACGAGGAAGAGATCTTCGAAGCGCAACTCGACATGGCGATCAAGCACGATCAGTTGATTGTGATTCATACACCGCACTTGGCAGACAAAGTCCGCGGAACAAAACGCACGTTGGAGATCCTGGCCCACGCGGACGTGGATCCGGAACGCGTCTGGGTGGACCACGTCGAGGAGCACACGATTCGCGAACCGCTGGACGCGGGTTACTGGGTCGGCTTCACGCTGTATCCCATCACCAAGTGCTCGCCCAGGCGCGGGGTGGATATGCTGGAGCAATACGGCCGCGAACGGATTCTCGTCAATTCGTCGGCCGACTGGGGGCCGAGCGATCCATTCTTGCTGCAAGAGTGCATCCTGGAGTTTCGCCGGCGCAACCATTCGCTGCAGGAGGCCATCGAGATCTTCCACAACAACCCGTGCCGCTTCCTTGGGCAGAACCCAAAATTCGATATCAAGCCGATACGCGTCGAGGAAATCGAACCGGAACCTGCGGTTGCTGGCTGACCGCTCCCAACTGATTGAATCGACGCGCGAATAAAGGATTTCCATGATATATCGTTTCTGGACGCAAAATGCGTTTCGTGCGGCGGTAGCCGTCGTTGCGCTCCTACTGCTCTCGGCGAGTTCGAGTAGTCTCGCCCGTGACGCAAGTGCGCTCGTGCGCGTTTCCGAAGACATTCGCTTCCTGGCGTCCGACGAGTTGGAAGGGCGTGGGCCCGGGACGAAGGGGTTGGAGCAGGCGGCGAAGCACATTCGGGACGAGTTCCAGCGACTTGGGCTGAAGAGCGGCGGGCCGGACGGATCCTACATGCAACCGTTCCGAGTACCGATAGGGGCAAAAGTCGTTGCTCAAAAGACGACGCTAGCCCTGCGCAGCCCCAACGAGAAGACGCTAGAGATCGAGTTGGGGCACAGTTTCCAGCCAATGGCCATTGGCGGCTCGGGGAAGGCGAAAGCGGGAATCGTATTCGCCGGATACGGAATTTCGGCGCCAAAGCTGAAGTATGACGACTATCAGGCGATCGACGCGTCCGGAAAAGTCCTGATCATAATCCGCCGCGAACCACAACAAGACGATCCCAATAGTGTTTTCGACGGAAAGAAGGTCACGTCTCACTCGTTCATCCGCACAAAGCTGACCCAGGCCAAGAGCGCGAAGGCCGCGGCCGTGTTGTTCGTGAATGATGCGTTCACCACGGCCTCGAAAAAGAAGGACGAACTGGTCGCGCCGAACGGCTTTGGCGGCCGAGCGATGGGCGTTCCTTTTGCGCACTTGACTCAGGCCACCGTAGACGAACTGCTCGAACAATCCCCCGTCAAATCAGCGGACGGAGATCAGTTTGCGAGCGTAGCAGCGATCGAAAAGGAAATAGACCATTCCTTCCAGCCTCTTTCGCAGTCGCTTGATGGCTGGTCGGCTGAACTGGAATTCACATTCGAGAAGGTGGACGCCGACGTGGCGAACGTCATCGGGGTACTCGAAGGCGAAGGACCGCTGGCTCACGAGACGGTTATCTTGGGTGCACACTACGATCATTTGGGCTTTGGAGGTGCTGGGTCGAGGAGACCGGCCGAGCGTGCTATCCACAACGGGGCGGATGACAACGCGTCTGGGACCGCGGCCATTCTGGAACTGGCTCGTCGATGGGCGCAACAAGAACAACGCCCGCCGCGACGTTTGGTATTTATTGCGTTTAGCGCCGAGGAACGGGGGCTCGTCGGCAGCAATTACTACATCCAGCATCCATCCTTTCCCCTGAAAGATACGGTCGCCATGTTAAATTTTGACATGGTTGGACGGTTAAGGAACCGCACGCTAACGGTCATGGGAGCGGGATCGGGCAAGGAGTTCTCGGATCTGCTGGACCGTGCCGACAACGACGAGCAGTTGGAACTGAAGAAAGTGGTCGGCACAACGGCCTCCGGCGATCATTTCGGTTTCTACCGGCGAGAGATACCGTGCCTGCATTTCTGCACGGGCTTCACCAACGAGTACCACACGCCGGAGGACGATTTCGAGACGATCAACGTGGAAGGCGTGGTCCAGACGGTCGATTTCAGCGAACGTGTCCTGGACGCCGTGCTTGGCCTAGCGCAACGGCCTCAGTTCGTGAAGGCCGGCACGACCGGCCGTGCCGTTGGTCCCTCGGCATACGTTGGCATAACGCTTGCCACGGGCGGCACCGGCGGAGTGCCCATTGCGAGCGTGGCAGACGACTCGCCGGCCGACCGTGCAGGATTGCAGCCCGGCGACGTCATTGTCCAATTAGACGACACGCCGATCGCCAATGCCCAGGGATTGTTTGCCGTTCTAATCAAGAGCAAACCGGGCAAGATCGTTCGGATCGTCGTTCAGCGCGATGGAGAGAAAGTCACCTGTTCCGTGACCTTGGGCCGCCGGCCAGGCGGCTAATACACTCGTCCAGGCAGTTCGGTTTTGACAATATCGGTCGACCAACTCACCAAGCGTTTCGTTGGAGGCGGCAGGGAGATCCTGGCGGTGGATCGCCTTACGTTCGCCGTTGCGCCCCGCGAAGTCTACGGTCTACTCGGACCCAACGGTGCCGGCAAGACGACGACGATCAGGATGGTCGTCGGTCTGCTCCGGCCGGACAGCGGTTATGCCGAAGTCGGAGGCTTTAGCACATCGGACGACCCGGATGAAGTGAAGGCGCGGATCGGGCTTGTCGCGG
Organism: Pirellulaceae bacterium; assembly: GCA_016784735.1. GTDB lineage: Bacteria > Planctomycetota > Planctomycetia > Pirellulales > Pirellulaceae > JADHUC01. The sequence goes on from JADHUC010000083.1 coordinate 26,976, forward strand.
CCAGCGACGGACTTTACCCGTGGTTGTCCGTCCGGGAAATGCTGCTGTTCTTTGCCGATCTTTACCGAGTGGAGCCTGCGACAGCCCGATCTGAACTCGAACGGCTGAGCGAGCTGCTGCAATTGTCTGATTTTGTGGACCGACGGTGCTCGACATTGAGCACGGGACAGAGACAGCGCGTCACGCTGGCTCGTGCGCTGATTCACGATCCCCCGGTTGTTTTGCTGGACGAGCCGACACGTGGACTGGACGTCATCGGTACGCAGGTGGTATTCGATTACATCGGTCATTTGCGTGAACAAGGCAAAGCGGTGATTGTCAGCACGCACCGTTTGGACGAGGCCCAGCGATTGTGCGATCGGTTCGGCCTGCTGCACCAAGGGCGCCTATTACACGAAGGGACACTGGCCCAACTTCAGGCCGAGACGGGATGTAAGTCGCTTGTCGAGATGTTCACGCACGTTGTCCGGGAGGCAATGGCCGGCTGATGCTGGAAAACGACGAGAACACAGCCGAGAAAGGCGCCAATCACGGGATAGGCCAGTATCCGCGCCGCCGGTTTAGCGCGTCGGCGAGCCGCTTTGGGCGACTGTGCCTGAAGGAACTGCGAGAGACCCTGCGCGATCGTCGCACCATCGTGACTCTGGTGCTGATGCCTTTGCTTGTCTATCCCTTGCTGACCATGGCGTTCCAGAGGTTCTTGGTCACCTCGTTCGAAACCTCACGCGAGTTCCACATCGGCCTGAGTTCGGAAGAGACCGCGGCACGCATAAAACCGCTCGTTGCGCTGGGCGAGTTGGTGTTGAAGAACGAGGATGCCGGCCGCGCGAAAGAGATCGCTAACAAAGCGGCTCCTTCCATGCCCATGGCAGCCGTCGACCTGGAGCCCCACATCCAGTGGAAGACAGGCTCGAATTTGGAGCAGCGAGTCGAAGATGGCTCGCTTGATTTGGCGATCCTACTTAAGGAAAGCGACCCGGCTGATGCATCCCCTCAACGGATCGCTCCGTTGACGTGCGAAATCGTCCACCGCGCGGATTCCGCAACCAGCAAATCGGCTCTGGAATACGTGCAACGCCGACTGCGCGCCGCGAACGAACACTTGTTGCGGGAGAAGCTTCGCAAATTGGGCAGTGAACCGACGTTGAGTGTTCAGGCCGGTGATCGCGCAGTCGGCGATTCCGGTACAATGCTCTCGGTGACGACGCTAATCCCGCTGGTTCTGATCTTGATGACGATTACCGGTGCCGTCTACCCAGCCATCGACTTGACTGCTGGCGAGCGGGAACGCGGGACGCTCGAAGCACTGATGGCGGCGCCCGTGCCACGTCTTGGGCTTCTGGCCGGCAAGTACGTGGCGGTGCTGACAGTGGCGCTGCTAACGGCCGGGGCCAATCTGGTGGCCATGACGGTAATGCTCACCAGCACAGGATTGGGGACGATACTGTTTGGCCCCGCGGGCTTGTCGCCGCTGGTCCTGGTACAAGTTTTCGCCTTGTTGATCCTGTTCGCCGCTTTCTTCTCCGCAATTCTGCTGGCGGTAACCAGCTTCGCCCGTAGTTTCAAGGAGGCCCAGGCGTACTTGATTCCTTTAATGCTTCTGGCGCTGGCTCCAGGCGTGATGAGTTTGATGCCGGAGTTGGAATTCAATCGCACGTGGGCCGTAACGCCGCTGGTCAACATCGTGCTGTTAGCCCGAGATGTGTTCAAGGGAACGGCCGATCCGGGATTGGCCGCCGTGGCGGTGCTGTCGACCGCCTTGTATGCCGTCGCGGCGATTGCACTGGCTGCTCGCGTGTTCGGCACTGATGCGTTGCTTTACGGCAGCGAAGCCAGTTGGTCCGACCTGTTCCATCGTCCGGCGCACGATCGCGACGCTGCCAGCTTCGCGGGTGCGATGTTCTGTATGGCCATTCTGTTTCCGTGTTCCTTCTTGACGGTCACTCTGCTGGCTCGCTTAGATTTGTCGACGCTCGGATTACTGTGGCTGAACGCCGCTGCGCTCGCGTTGCTGTTCGGAGGCATACCGCTGGCAGCCGCATTTGTCCAGCGTGTGCGCGTGGGCGAAGGATTTCAGTTGCGCGCGACGCATCCGCTGGCCTTTGTATCCGCCGTGGTGATCGGATTAGCGGTCTGGCCGCTGGCCCACGAGGTGTTTCTGCTGAACCGAGCCATCGGCCTGGCCACGTTTGGCGAGGATTTGTTTCGCCTGGTCGAGGACGCGGTCGACAAGTGGCGCGAAGTTCCATCGTGGACGATCGTTCTCGTGTACGCTGTCGTCCCCGGCGTGTGCGAAGAGCTGTTTTTCCGTGGCTATCTGTTCCGCGCCATTGCCCGCACCAAGCGGGCTGATTACACGATTCTGTTGACGGCGGTGTTGTTTGGCGTGTTTCACGTCGTGAACACCGGCGTGGGTGCAGCCGAGCGTTTCCTGCCCAGTACGTTTCTCGGGTTGGTTCTCGGTTGGGTGTGCTGGCGAACCGGAAGCGTGTTGCCGGGGATGTTGCTGCATGTCTGTCACAATGGACTTTTGCTGATGATTGCGTATTATCGCGATGAACTCGCCGCTCGCGGGTGGGGCGTGGAAGAACAAAGTCACATGCCGCTCACCTGGCTGGCCGCCTCGACAGTTGCCGTTGCGGCAAGCATTGCGGTAATAGTCGTTGCCGGCAGACGCAAGCGATTGCCGGAGAAATCCTAAATCCGAGACACGAAATCCGAACGCAGGCCCGGCAGGGTCCTCAAGGCCGTGTTCCAGTCGGAGTGAGAATGGAGTGCAATGTTGACGCACTTCTTTGAACTGCACAGAATAGACGGCTGCGAGTGCTGAGGTGAGCCAACTATTGCCATAGGAGACGCAACAATGACAAGAATGACTAGACGAAATATGCTTTTGCGGTCCGCCAGCGGCCTGGGTTTGCTGGCAGCTTCGCCTGTGCTGCGGGCGTTCGCCGGCGAAGATGCAGGCCAACAGACACAGCGGCGTTTCAAGATCGGTGCATGCGATTGGTCGGTTGGGCAACGCCAGAAGCCGGAGGCTTTTGCGGTGGCCAAGGAGATTGGCCTGGACGGGCTGGAAATCAGCTTCAGCGACCCGGGACTCGATTACGACCTGCGCGACGAGAAAGTGCGCGAGCAGTACCTTGGATTGGCCAAGAAAGAGGGCATCGAGATCGCTTCGTTGGCGATGGGCGTGCTGAACAGCGTACCTTACGCCGAGGATCCGCGCACGGAGAAATGGGTCGCGGACGTGGTAGACGTGATGCCAAAGCTGGGCGTGAAGATCTGCCTGTTGGCGTTCTTCGGCAAGGGCAACATAAACGGCGAACGGGCGAAGCAGGACGAAGTGATTCGGCGTCTGAAGAAGGTCGCACCCCAAGCGGAGAAGGCGGGTGTTGTGCTCGGCGTCGAAAGCCGATTGAACGCGGAAGACCACATCCGTATCGTCGAAGAAGTCGCGTCGCCGGCCGTTCAGGTCTATTACGATGTGGCCAACATGACCCAGCAGGGCTATGACATCTACAAGGAGATCCGCCAACTGGGTAAAGAACGGATCTGCCAGATCCATATGAAGGAAAACGGATTCTTGTTGGGAGAAGGAAAGGTAGACTTCCCACGTGTGAAAGAGGCGATCGACGAAATTGGCTACGCAGGCTGGCTGATCATCGAAGGGGCGACAGTGAGAGGAAAAAGCCTGGTCGAGTGCTACCAGCACAATCGGAAGTACTTGCGTTCCGTTTTTCCCACGGGTTAGAGTCCTGCTCGGCAACGCCTGTGTAGCGTACATGAATCTCGTGGGGCACGTTTCTAACGTGCCTCTTCCGTTGTCGGCACGTTGGAAACGTGCCCCACGTTAGGTGTCCTTCACCGATCATGACAAGAGACGCCATCGGCCGTGTGCTCCAGTACCACGACCGAACGAAGCATCATTTGAATCGCTACGCTCGATCATTGGGCTACATGGACTGGGCGACGCAGCCGGACCCGTTTCGGCGATTTGACGGCGCGCCGAAACTGGCATTGGACCACCCGGCGTTGTCCGAACAGCCTTCCTATGATTCGCTGTTCGAGCCGAACTCGGTGGAACCCGAGCCTGTCGACCGTCAGAGCGTTAGCCGGCTGTTCTACGACAGCCTGGCGTTGTCGGCCTGGAAGCAGGCTCCGGGTACGAAACCGTGGTCGTTGCGGATTAGTCCTTCAAGCGGCGCGCTATATCCGACCGAAGGCTATCTGGTCGCCGGACCGGTCGATCAGTTGAGCACCCAGGCCGCCGTCTACCACTACTCGCCCTACGACCACGCGTTGGAGCAGCGGATCGAATTGACTGTGGACGAGTGGAACGAGTTGGCCGCACAATTGCCGGCGGGCTGCGTACTGCTGGCGTTGACATCGATCTACTGGCGGGAATCGTGGAAATACGGCGAGCGAGCGTTCCGCTACTGCAATCACGACGTGGGACATGCCATCGGCGCAATTGCACTCTCGGCGGCGATGTTGGGTTGGCGAACCCGAATGGTTGGGACGGTTACCGACGAACAGATCTCGGTCTTGTTGGGTGTGCACCAACAGGAAGGCATGGAAGCGGAACACCCGGACTGCCTGTTGGCAGTTTATCCGCGTGATGATACCCGTGAACGGCAAAGCGTCGACTTGCGTTTGACAGTCGCCATGGTCGAGCGTCTCCGTGCTGCGGAGTTTGCCGGCACACCGAATCGTCTGAGTCCCGACCACCACCCGTGGCCGCTCATCGACGAAGTATCCCAGGCAACTCGACGCGAGGCCCCAACCGTCCAACTTGGCAACGACGATGCATTGTCGGGCGAAGCAAGGACACAGCCGATAGTGACGACGTTCCAGGATCGGAACTTGTCTGCCCAGCAGATCATACGTCAACGGCGAAGCGCGGTCGACATGGACGGTCGGACCACGATGGACCGAGACGTCTTCTACCGCCTGCTGACCAGATTGACGCCCTGCGATCAACCGCCGTTCGACGTCCTTCCTTGGCGGCCGCGAGTGTCGTTGGCCCTCTTCGTACATCGCGTCGAAGGGATCAGTCCCGGCTTGTATGTGTTGATCCGTCATCCCAGCCACGAACGGTCGCTACGAGACAACTTCAAACAGGAATTCGTCTGGGAAGAACCGCCTGGATGCCCCGGTTCGCTGAACCTGCGATTACTGATGGAAGCCGACTGTCGGCAGGCCGCCGAGGCGATCAGTTGCGGTCAGTCGATTGCCTCGGCCGGCGTCTTCTCGCTCGGTATGCTTGCCGAATTCAATTCTTCGATCGAGGAACAAGGGGCGTGGTTCTACCCACGTCTGTTTTGGGAAACGGGGCTGGTTGGCCAGGTGCTGTACTTGGAAGCGGAAGTCACGGGCTTGCGCGGCACGGGCATCGGCTGCTTTCTCGACGATGCAATGCACGATATCCTAGGTATCCAAGGCGCCGACTGGCAAAGCTTGTATCATTTCACGGTCGGCGGTCCCGTCGAGGACCCTCGCCTGAAGACCATTCCACCGTATGCGCATTTGGAGGCTCGACACTGATGAAGACGATTTCTCGCTTGCAGCCGATCCTGGTTGCTTGGATCGCCGTAACCCTATCTCAGGCTGCTTCTGCGGACGAGGGTATGTGGCTGTTTAACGACCTGCCCAAAGAGCACCTGAAGACGAAGTACGGATTCGAGCCAAGCGACGAGTGGGCGCAACACGTAATGCTCTCGTCGGTCCGTTTCAATAGCGGAGGCTCGGCTTCGTTTGTCTCCAGCACGGGTTTGGTGCTCACCAACCACCACGTCGGCGCCGATACGTTGCACAAGGTCTCCACGCCCGAACACAACTACTATCGGGACGGATTTCTCGCGAAGACAACGGCCGACGAGATCGAAGCACCCGATTTGGAGTTGAACCAACTCGTCTCGGTCGACGATGTCACAGAACGAGTGAACGGGGCGGTGAAGTCGGAGATGTCGACCGAGGAAGCATTCGCCGCGCGCCGGGCCGTGATGTCTGAAATCGAGAAGGAATCGCTCGACAAGACAGGCCTACGCAGCGATGTGGTGACGTTGTACGGCGGGGCACGATACCATCTGTATCGCTATAAGAAGTACACCGACGTCCGACTGGTTTGGGCGCCGGAATCGGGGATCGCCTTCTTCGGCGGCGATGCGGACAACTTCGAGTATCCGCGATACTGCTTGGACGTGTGCCTGTTCCGTGTGTACGAAGACGATAAGCCGGCCAAGATCGAGCATTTCCTAAAAGTCTCCGAGAAGGGCGCGGCCGATGGCGAAGTGGTGTTTGTTCCCGGCAACCCCGGTCGTACACAGCGGATCTTCACCTCGGCGGCTCTGAAATACCAGCGGGACCGCTACGTTCCGTATGTATTGGACTTCCTTCGTCGGCGAGAGATTCTGTATCAGCAGTTCGGCTTGGAGGGCGAAGAACAGGAACGGCAGGCCCGCGACGACCTGTTTGGAACCCAGAACGCCAGGAAGGCGTACACGGGAATGATCCAGGGCCTGCAGAACCCAGTGTTTTTGGCACGCAAACAGGAGGAGGAAGCGGCCATTCGGGCGAAAGTGGAAAACGACCCTGATTTGAAGAAGTACGCGGATGCATGGAAGACGATCGAGGGCACACAGGCCCGCCGCGCCGATGCATTGGGGCAGACGGCCGGTTTCGCCGGGCGTCATTACAGCATTGCCGAAACGTTGGTATTCATGGCGGCCGAAGACCAGAAGCCAAATGCGAAACGGCTGCGACAGTACCGCGAATCGGCTCGTGCGTCGCTGGAGCAACAACTATTTTCGCCCGCACCGATCCATGCCGATCTGGAACGTTTGAAGTTCGCCGATTCGTTGGCCTTGCTCGTCGAACGGCGCGGCGGCGACCATCCGTTAGTTCAAAAAGTGCTCGACGGCAATAGCCCGCAGGCGCGAGCAGCCGAATTGGTTGGCGGTACGGGGGTGACGGATGTCGAATTCCGCCGCAAGCTCGCCAAAGGCGGCCAAGCAGCTATCGACGCATCGACCGATCCGATGATCCGGTTGGCCAAACTGATGGAACCCGAGGCGCGCCGAGCGAGGAAGATCAACGATGAGTTAGACGAATTGGAACGTCAGGCGTATTCACAAATCACCACGGCTGTTTACGCCGTCAAGGGCACCGAGACCTATCCCGATGCCACCTTCACGCTGCGCCTGGCTTTCGGCCCCGTGAGAGGCTACGTCGAAGGCGGCCAAGCGATACCGCCTTGGACCACTATCGCAGGCGCCTTTGAACACGAGAAGAACCACGGTGCGAAGGAGCCGTGGGAGTTGCCCGCGAAGTGGCATGCCCGAAAGGACCAGTTGGATTCCGGGACGCCTTTCAACTTCGTTTGCACGGCCGACATCATCGGCGGCAACTCGGGCAGCCCCGTGATCAATCGCAAGGCCGAGTTGGTCGGCGTGATTTTCGATGGCAACATCCAATCGCTAACCAGCCGCTATTTCTACTCAGACAAAGTAGCCCGCGCCGTCTCGGTCCATTCCAGCGTGGTCCTGGAATCCCTTCGCAAGATCTACGATGCGGGAGGACTTGCCGACGAGCTCGGGAAGTAGGCTATATTGCTACCAGTGAGGAATGGCACGTTCGCTCGTTTAACCCTGAGCCGAAGGCGACTGCTGAATAAGTCGTGGGGTAAGCTTCCAGCTTGCCAAATACGTAGGCAAGGAAAACGTGGGAATCAACAATGCACAAGGTTGGCAAGCTGGAAGCTTACCCCACTTTGGTTTCCGCTAGCATTTCAGCGGGCTCCGGAGGCGACGGATGTTCCGGGCGGTTCGGTACGTCACGACCGTCGCCTCCGGCTCGGGGTTAAACGATTGATGTTCGACCTGGTACGATGTAGCAGAAGCCAGCCGCCTGTTTCAGTCTCGCAAGTAGATGCCGTCGGCCGATACCACCAAGCCTCCGAACTCATCAATCTTGGGTCGGCCGCGGACGACCACCAACTGATTCTCCTTGACGCCTAGCAACTTGCGGGCGTCGATGGGCAGCCTCTGCCCCTGATCATCCACGAACTCGACAACCGCCAGCGAGTTCGTCGAGTCCTTGCCACGATTGCAGAACGGGCAGTTGCTGTGGTCGTGACCGCCAGCACTGTGGCTTGCGTGGTCATGGCCCTCGTCTTCATGTCCCGGCTCGTGAGCATCCTTGTCAGCTTCGACGACGTGCTCATCGTGGGTTCCCTCGTCATGCCCGGCATCGTCATCGTGCCCGGCTTCGTCATCGTGCCCGGCTTCGTCATCGTGCCCGGCGTCGTCATCGTGCCCGGCGTCGTCATCGTGCCCGGCGTCGTCATCATGCCCGGCGTCGTCATCATGCCCGGCGGCGTCATCGTGCCCGGCATCGTCACCGTGCTCGGCGTTGTCATCGTGCTCGTCGTCGCCATCATGCTCGTGTATTGCGGCCTCAGGGGAAAACGCGTCGGTGACGTAGAATGCCGCGCGCCCCTCTTCCCACGGCTCGTGCTCGCCGGCACTGATTCGGCCGACCAACACCACTGGCTCGCCCTTATCGACAGCCGCCTTGGCTGCCACGACGCTCATGGCCCCGTGCGGTTCTTCTGCCAGCACAAACTTCACCCGCTGGGCAAGAACTTGTGGATCCACTGGTTCTTCTGTTGGTCCGCAGCCAAAGGAGAGAATCGCCCCAGTCAGCAGCATTCCAATGAGGGCTAACTGTTTTTGCATCGGTACATACTCCGTATTTGTATTTCTCTTGATGAACCCACTTCCTCCATTCCAATGGAGGACAACTATCGGTCTTCGCGAAACGGATCGAAGCGATAGACAAGAACGTTGGTGTCAGCCAGAGCGGTGACGATCGTACAAATCCTCTCGCGTCCAACTACGATCTTTGACGTTCTCTATCGTCGTTCGTGTAACCTGTCGTCTTTCTTGGCGATTCGTCGCCTGATCGAACCATTCCAGACGCGTCGCCACCGTCTCCTTGGATTCGCCTTTCGAGCCGACCAGCCAAAGACGGATCCCCTTTCCGTCCTCAGCCCAATCCACTTCATCCCCAGGGCGAATTCCAAGACGATCCGCAAGTCTCTTCGGGATCGCAACCTGCATTTTCGACGTGACCTTGCTCATGGTCCTTACTGTAAGATGGATGCTGTTCTTGTCAATGTCTGCCACACGTTCGTCGAAGGAACGAAGGAGACGGCCTTAGCTCCAAATGTGGCCAATACACTCACTCGACCTTCTCGCCAACAATGTGATAGATCGCCCACGTGTTGTCGTCGTACCCTTTCAGGGGACGAAGGGACAGCAGGCCTTCGACGGCTATTGGCCGGACCGTAAACTCTGCGCTCGCCCCCTCCTGCATCTTGACCACGATCAGGTGATGAGCAATGCCACCGGGGCCGAACTTGCATTGAGTGTTTTTCACCAGCGGGAACTCGGTGATGCCACTCTGCTGCATTATGGACGGATAGATGAAGCCGCGGATGCGGACTTTGCGTCCCATCAACTCCTTCACCCGGTCGGTCAGCAGCGACCGATCGAAAACGGAATCCTTCTCCATCTTCAATTCCAAATCATCGAACGTGACCAGAGCCATTTGATCACGCCCTGCTTCCGATTCGCCCACCACGACCGGTGGTCCTTCACTATCCGGTACGGACGGGACCGTCGTAGTGTTCGTCGCCAACGTGGGCGAATTGTCCGGACTCGTCGTTTGGTCGACCGGTGCAGAAATGGGAGGTTGGCAACCTGCTGCTGCGAGCGCAATCGCTAGTACCGCGCGTATCAATCCAGGACGAAGAAAGGAAAACGCAGGGCTCGGTCGAAAAGCGGGAGGACGAGGCTTCCGCCGAGTTGCGGAGTCCTGGAGAAGCCGTGGCTCAGCGGGAGCTTCGCCCTCCCAGTCTTGAGGCGGGCGGAGTTCGCCGCCCACGTCAAGTCCGCCGCGCGAGCCGGCGCGCATCTCATAGCTTCCCTCGCTTGCGCTTCGAGCTATTGTTGGTGGGGCAGTTGTGTCGGCTTGACTTGTTTGGATCACTTCATTAGACCAACGCGTCAGTTTTCCACCGCCACGTCTGCGGACGCGGAATATGCAAGTGGTTCGTGCACTCTGATAAGAATGGATTTATACTATCAGCCAATCCGCTCGGAAGCTAGATGCCGCCAGAAGCCAAACGTCGAGCTTGACAACTTGACATCGGTAAGGGCATCCGTACGATTGCGGTTGGTGCTTCGGGACACGCCTCTCGCATTCCTCCTCTAACCCTCCGTCCCAACGGTTTTCTCTAATAGATTGTTCTCACGTCATGTCCAAGCAGCCTCGTCAGCGCACGTTGATTGGATTCGACGACGAGATCGCCGAATGTCCGGATGGGGATGCGGCGACTGTGCCGGACGAGCAGCCTGCGCAGGCGTCGGCGCCGTCCGCCGACGAAACGGTGTACGTCGTGGATGCGTACGCTCTGATTTTCCAGGTTTTCCATGCCTTGCCCGAAATGACCGGCCCCGCGGGGCAACCGGTCGGTGCCGTGCATGGTTTTATCCGGGACATGGTCGATTTGTTGGAGAAGAAGAGTCCGGACTATCTGTTGTGCGCCTTCGATCTGCCGGGGGACACGTTCCGCGACGAGCGGTATGCGGAGTACAAGGCAGACCGGTCGGAAATGCCCGAGGATCTCCAACCACAGATTCCCAATATCCGACGCGTGCTCGAAGCGATGGGCATTCCATGCCTGGAGTGTCCCGGCTACGAAGCGGATGACGTGTTGGCCACCGTGGCGCGAAAGGCCGAGCATGAGGGTATGCAGTGCTACGTGGTCACCAGCGACAAGGACTGCCGGCAACTGATTACGGACCGCGTAAAGATCTACAATATCCGCAAGGACAGCATCTTCGACGCATCGGCATTGATGGAAGTCTGGGGAGTTCGCCCGGATCAAGTTGTTGATTTCCAGTCGTTGGTTGGCGACAAGGTCGACAATGTTCCCGGCGTGCCGTTGATCGGACCGAAGATCGCCGCCGAACTGCTACAGAAGTACGACACACTGGACCGTGTCCTGGAGCATGCTGAAGAGGTCTCGGGCAAGAAGCGACGTGAGAACTTGATGAACGGCCGCGAGTCGGCGATGCTCAGTCGCGACTTGGTACGGCTAGTCGACGACGTGCCGGTGGCAATCGACTGGAACGAGGGACGTGTGGCGGAAATCGACCAGTCGGCGGTACAGTCGCTGTGCCAGGAGTTCGGCTTCCGCCGACTTGCCGAGCGATTGGCTGGGCTGACGACGCAAGCAGAGCCGGCGACGGCGCAGGCCGAGTACCGAACGGTGGCTACGTTGGCAGAGCTGGACGAATTGGTGCAGCAACTGTCACAGCAAAGCCAAATATCCATCGATACCGAAACCACGTCGACACGGCCTCGATCTGCCGAGATCGTCGGCTATTCGTTTGCCTGGCAGGAAGGGGATGCCTGTTACATCCCCGTGCGGGCTCCGGAGGGCGATCCGCAACTGGATCCCGCTACCGTTCGCGATGCATTACGACCGGTGCTGGAAAACCCCGACATCCAGAAGGTCGGCCAGAACCTGAAATACGACATGGTCGTTCTGCGTTCGGCCGGCATTGCTTTGCGAGGTATCGCGTTCGATACGATGGTTGCCGATTACTTGATCGTTCCGGGGGAACGGAACCACAGCTTGGACGATCTTGCCGCGCGGTATCTGGATCACACGACTATCAAGATCAGTGAGTTGATCGGCACGGGCAAGAAGCAGAAGCGAATGGATCAAGTACCGGTGGCGCAGGTAACGCCGTACGCGGCCGAGGATGCCGAGGTGCCGTTGCGATTGGCGGGCATCCTTCAGGGCCGTTTGCAGGACGAGGGCCTGACGGACTTGTACCGCGGCCTGGAGATGCCGCTGATCGAAGTGTTGGCCGAGATGGAATTCAACGGGATCAAGGTCGATGTGGCCAGGCTCGGTGAGTTGGGGCAGCGATTCGGCGAGCGGATAGCTTCGTTGGAGCAAGAGATCCATGAATTGGCAGGCGGCCGGTTCAATATCGACTCGCCTAAGCAGCTTTCCAAGGTCTTGTTCGAAG
>JADHUC010000084.1 GCA_016784735.1 Pirellulaceae bacterium
GCCGGACGGGACCTTGCAGCGACAGAGCACGCTGCCATCTGTTTCGAGGTCCCGTCCGGCAGCCGGGACCTACCAGGATCGGGTAATACTCTTTTCGTTGTTTCGCATTCGACCTATTTCGTGAGTTTGCTTGAATTCCTTGCTGTGTGTGGGTTAGGATACATACAGAGTGATTTCCTCGTCGTTACGCCTGCTCGTCCGTTCTTTCGCGTTTTGGTCCTATGTTCCGCCGTACCAACGAGTTACGGTGCCCCGGCCCTTCTTGGCCCTGTCAGGGGAATAATGGGCCGCCCCGAATGCGAATGATCGAATGCCTGGCAGGCGATTTGACCACTGTCAGACACCCAGAACCGCGGAGAAAGGGTGGCCTTGGCGCTAACGCAGGCGGACTTTAACCGTTTGGTCGAGGACCACGGTCCCGTCCTGTACCGGATGGCCTACCGGATGATCGGCGACCAGCACGAAGCGGAGGATATGGTCCAAGAGACCTACCGCTCGGTGTGGAAAAGTCGATCCCGGTATGATCCGAGCCGGGGAGGCCGCGCTTGGTTGGTGTCGATTTTGCGCCGCCGGGTGATTGACCGATGGCGCAAGCGGCCTCCGCCGAGTCCGATGTCCGGGGATGCCTCTCCGGAGATCAGTGTCGCAGGCGACGACCCGTTCTTCGACGAGTTCACGGACGAGGTGCAAGCCGCACTGGATCTCTTGCAGGAAGACCTGCGGGAGACGCTGTTGCTGGTGGTGGTCGGCGAGTTGACCCACCAAGAGGCCGCCGATTTGCTCGGGATTCCCTTGGGAACCGTGCTATCCCGCGTCAGCCGGGCACGTACTCGATTGCGAGACTATTTGGGAGCGTATGTGAGAACGTGATCACGAGGGCCAGGCAGAAGCGCGGCTTTTCAAAGAAGCCGGGTTTCCTGCCATGCCCGGAATCCTACCCGCCTAACAATGCCCGAACGCGAATCCGAACAGAAACTCGACACACGGTTGCAGGCCGTACCGATTCCGGGCGACTTGTTGAGGCGTCTGCGCGGAATCACGGTCTTGACCGACGAGGAGTTGGACCACCGCCTGCGAAGCGTGCCAACGCCGAGGGGGCTGGTCGAGCGAATCAGACGCGTCGTGGCAGACGAGGAAACCGATCGCCAGCTTCGTGACGTGCCGCCTCGGCCACAGGTGGTCGCACGAGCACGGGTCATCCCGATGCGCCGACGCCGCTCGGCTGTCGGCAGGCTTGCTTTGGCCGCCTCGATGTTGATTGCCCTTGGCGCAGGCTACTTCTCCGCTCTCGGCGGACTTCTCTCGATATTTCGCCCCACTCCACGCGATCCGATTTCGGTGGTATTCATCGATGAGGGGCCACTGGAAATCATCAGCCCAACGGACAACACCGTCACGATTGTCCCGACTCCGGGGGTTGATCACTTGGCAGTGACGCCGGATGGTTCGATATCAAGGGAGCCAGAATTCGTTCTGATTCAAACAATCCAATCCTTGGATCCCGGCCCTGCCGGCGAACTGTTCCAGGAAATTGGCACGGTTTGGAGGCCAACGGACAATTGGCTGCTCCTGCGGTGGGGAGTTCTGGGATATTCGTACCATGAGACCGAAGTGCTGCCCGATTTGAGGACGACCACAGTGCCGATGGCGCGTGGGATCAAGGCACCACTGGCGCGCGGCTTTGACCGGGAGTTTCTCTACAGTCGCGGCATTAATCCCCCGGTTTTAGTGGCATCGGACGGTTCGTCTCGTTCCATCAACGCTCCGCTCGCAACGGATACGTCCAGCCTGGATCTCGCGCGACGGCTGATCGCCGAAGGCCGGCTGCCCCATCCCGAGCAGGTCCACGCAGAACACTTCGTGGCGGCAATGGACTACCAGTACGCTCCGGCCAAGCCTGGGAGCCTGGCCATCCGAACGGCAGCGGGGGCTTCCGTATTCAGCCCCGGTGCTGCGGGCTTGGTGCAGATTGGCGTCAAGGCGGGCGTGCCCGACAAACGCACGCTCCCGGCCACCGACCTGATCGTTGTGCTGGACACTTCCAACAGTATGAATTGGGAAGGGAAGTTGGATGCAGCTCGGCGTGGTCTGGAAGGATTTGTAAAACACTTGGGACCGGACGACCGTTTTTCGCTGATCGTCTTCAACGATGAAGTATTCCACGTAGTCGACGAAGCAGGGCCCGATGATGCCGAAGAAATCGTTGGCCTCTTGGAACACCTGCGAGCCCGTGGAGGTGCGAACCTTGGCAGCGCGCTCCAATTGGCCCTTTCTGCAGCGTTCGGGAACTCATCCGAATCACAGCCGGCGCGTCGATTGGTGCTGATCACGGACAGCGTTTCCGCGTTGAGTAGGGATGAATCGCGGGCGATCGAAGGAATGCTGCGTGAAACCGCTCTAGCGAACTTCCGCTTCGACGTGTTCGATCTGAGCAGCGAGAGGGAGCCCGCTGGTGCGCTCGTGAGTCTGACCGCCCCCAGCGATGGATTGGTACGCTCGGTTCGGACGGCGGATCAGGTCTGCTGGTCCCTGGTGGAGACGCTTACGGGCGATTCATCGCTAGTCGCGAGCGAGGCGAGACTACATGTGCAATTCAATCCGAAAGCGGTCGCCGCGTACCGGTTGATCGGCCACGAAGCGACCGACTTGGGGGGATTGCTGCCGGCATCGGTTGAATCGGATTTGCGGGTCGGCCAGGAAGCGACGGCGCTATTTGAAGTTTGGCTCTATCCGAACGACGAGAATGACGTGGCCACCGTCCGGCTCCAGTGGACGGAACCGGAAAGTGGGCAATCTCGATCAGCCCCAGAGCAGCGAATCAGCCGCATTCAATTTGCCACTTCGTTCGATGGGGCACCGATCTGCCTACAGGCGGCGGCGATTGCCGCGGAGATGGGCGAGATCCTTCGCCAATCGTTCAACTTTTCTGTGCCGTCGCAGAACGTGTATCTCTTTCGTCCCAAGCCGAGAAGCCTGGACGAGGTCCTGACGGCGACCCGACGCGTCAACCGTCAACTGGCCGAACGTGCCGATTTTCAGCGATTCGTGTCGCTGGTCGAGCGTGCCAGCCGCATTTCGACCGAGCGTCGTGCCAGCCTTGCACGGGCCGGTGCAAGGGGAATAATTCGGGGGCGTTGGCGGGAATCTAGGGACTAGTCTTCGATGGGAACAAGGATCACGGTAGCTACGCTAAGAACAGACTTTGACAAAGCAATGCCCGCACACTTCGCGCAAGAGATCGCCAATGGGTTACGCCCAACGTCTACTATCCGCGGTGACTTGCGGCGAGTCGATCCACAAGATAACCTGTAAACTAGAGTGCTCGTCGGTTTTGCGTGCTCCGCCGCACCGATATTCTTCGGCTTCGGGACACCGCTTGAAGGGATGTGAAGCGAGGAAATAGACCATGAAGAAGCTCGTCTCCGTGAAGACCTGTTTGCTGGGATGCGCGATCCTCTCGTTTGCCAGCGTCTTCTCTGCCCCAGCACAAGCCAAAGAACCGGCCCGAGAGTTCCTTCAGGGCTTGCGCGAACGCGGCTATTACGACATGGCGGTCGAGTACCTCGAGAGCATGAAGACCAGCCGCCTTGCGCCCGTCGAGATGAAGGAGATCCTGTCGTATGAACTTGGGACCACGCTGATCGAAGCGTCGAGGGCCCAACGAGACCTCGCCATCCGGGAGAAGCAACTCGACGAGGCCCGTGATGCCTTGCGCAAATTCATCGGCATGCATCCGGATCATCAGTTGGCATCGGCGGCAAACAACCAATTGGGCAATTTGCTGGTGGAACGGGCACGTATCAAAGTCGAGGTGTCGAAGAAACCGAACGAAGACAAAGCTGCAACGCTGGCCGAAGCGGCAACGCTTTACGACGAAGCCCACAAGGTGTTTGTGAAGGCACAAGTGGATTTGAAGGAGAAGCTGAACAGACTAGGGAAAGTGATTCCGGACACGGAGAAGGAGAAGTTGGCTATCCGGGACCAGTTGCGAGCGGATTACCTCCAATCGCTCCTGCTGGCCGCTGCGATCAAGGAGGAGTCGGCGGAGACCGCGGCGAAAGGCTCGGAACCGTACAACGCGCTTTTGACAGAAGCGGCTCAGAATTATGCCGATATCACGGAGAACTATCGCAAGTGGGTGGCCGGGCAATACGCGGTGATGTACCGAGGGCGCTGCAACCAGAAGATGGGCAAGTACAAGGATGCCCTGAGCTTTTTCGAGGATTTGCTGGACCAGCCCGATGATGAGGATGCGTTTCGCCCGCTGAAGACAAAGACGTTGCTGCTGGCCCTCGTTTGCTGGGAAAACAGCGATCCTCCGCTGTACGCCGTCGCTGTCCAGAAACTGGACCCTTGGGTCGCCAAGGTGCGGCCGGTTGAGAAAGAGACGGACGAGTGGCTGGAATTGAGGCTCGGGTTGGCCCGGGTGCAGGCGGAACTGGCGCAACAACTCAAGGCCAAGGACCCCAAAGACGCTCAGGCCAAACGCCTTACAACCGACGCCCGCAAGAACGCCCAGGTCATAACCAGAGTGAAGGGCGTATCGTCCGATCTGAAGAAGCGGGCTACGGACCTGCTTGCGAAAATCGGCGTCGATGTGTCGGACCCAACCGAAGGCGCCGATCCAAAGACGTTCGCCGAAGCCATGCAGGCCGGTCGAAGCGCACTGGATGCCATGCAAACGGCTGGCATCGTTCTGAAGACGGTACCACAGCGGATCACCAAAGAGAAGGACGAAGCGGTCAAAGCTCAGTTACAGCAACAATTGAAGGACGCGGGGACGGCGGCCACGACGGCAGCCGCAGATGCCAAACGCTTCTACCGCATGGCTCTGGGCCTCGTCGACCGCGATACAGACGTCCGCGACGTGAACGTCGTTCGATACTTCCTCTGTTTCCTCCATTACAGCACGAAGGAGTACTACGATGCGGGCCTTGTCGGCGAGTTCGTGGCTCGCCGGTATCCGGACAGCGCCGGTGCCCGGCAGAGTGCCAAGATCGCCATGGCCGCGTACTTGAAGCTCTATACGGACAGTGAATCGGAAGACAAGGAATTCGAGAAGAACCACATCGTCGGCATCGCGAACTACATCACGCAGAAATGGTCCGATCAGCCGGAGGCTGTCGAGGCGCTTAATACGCTGATTCCTTTTATGATCCAGGCCGGCGACCTGGCCATGGCCGAGAAATACTTGAACGACATACCGGAAGATTCGGCCAAACGCGGCGATGCCGAAATCAAAACGGGCCAGGCGATGTGGAGTGCCTACCTGAAAGGGATGCAGGAGATTCGCAAGTGGGAGGCGGGCGATGAGCCTACTCCGGAAGGGACCGATATCCCGGCGAAAAAGGCGACGCTGGACCAGTTGAAGGGCCGGGCGCAAACGATCCTGGCCGCTGGAGTCGCCCGTATGCAACAAGCCGGCGGAGTCACGGAGCCCGTAGTGACGGCCGCACTTTCGCTCGCCCAGATCTACGTCGACACCGAACAGGTCGACAAAGCAATAGCTCTACTGGAAGACAAGACCATCGGACCGCTAACGCTGGTCGAGGCAGGCCATGCGGCGACGACTCGTGAGAACTTCAACGCAGAGGTCTACAAGACGGCCCTCCGTGCCTACATCTCCTCGTTGGCCGGGGCTGCCGATAGCGACGCTGTGATCAAGAAGGCCACCGGCGTGATGGACGCCATGAAAGCGGCCATCGAGCAAGACAAACTGATTGACATGTACGTCGGCTTGGCCCGTGATTTGGAGGAGCAAATCAAGTTGGCCTCGCCCGAAGCCAAGAAGCCGCTCTCGAAGGGTTTCGAAACCTTCCTGAAACGCTTGCGTACCGGGTCCACTGAACTAAGTGTGCTGAACTGGGTCGCGGCGACGTTTTACAGCCTTGGGAAGGGATTTGACACGGGTACGCAGTTGCCCGCCGAGGCAAAGGGATACTATCAGGAGGCGGCCGACACGTACGAGGAGATCCTGAAAAAGGTCAAGTTCGACAATCCGGATATGCAAACGCAGATCCGCTTGCGTCTGGCTCGGACGAAGCTGAAGCTAGGGAAGTTCGTCGATTCGCGAGATTTGTACAAACAGATCCTCACGGAAAAAAACATGACGCTTGATGTCCAGGTCGAGGCAGCCCTGTTGTACCAGGAGTGGGCCGCCTTTCCCGGCAAGGAAGCGCTGTACCTGAAGGCGCTCGCCGGTGCCGAACCGGACCCGCAAACAGGCAAGAACATCATTTGGGGCTGGGGACGATTGTTTCAGATCACGGCAAAGTATCCTGAATATCGTAACGTGTTTCACGAAGCTCGCTACAACTTGGCCGTGTGCCGCCTGAAAATGTCCGGTGCCGCGAAGTCGACGGACGAGAAGACGGAGCTAGTGAATAAGGCAAAGAGAGCCATTCTGCAAACGCAGCAATTGTATGGAAAAGGGGCTGAATGGGAGGCGTGGAGGCCGCGCTACGACGAATTGATGAAGAAAGTCCAACGGGCCCTCAGGGAAAAAGCGGTCGGCTTGCCGAAGGACAGGGCCCCGGAGCCAACAGAGGTCGTGACCGAATAGCGGGCAACGAAGTAGGACGGGGCCCCGGCCCGTCAGGACGGCTCCGGGTAGCCGTCCTGCAATCTGCGCGAAATGACGTCGAAATCGTTGATAACTGATGTAACTTGAAAGACGAAGGAGTGCGTTTTCATGAACAAGCTCTTGGCTACTCTCTTGCTGACTACGAGTGTTCTTTGGTCGGCGGTTTGCTTGGCGCAGGACGATGCGGTGTTCAGCAAGAAGACCGGCACGCCCACGCGAGGCTTGATCAGCGCCGTCAGCCCCCAACAGGTAACGATCCAGACCACGGGCATCGCTCGGAATATCGAAGTCAAAGACATTCTGAAAGTCACGTTCGGTGATGAGCCGTCGGAATTGACCACTGCGCGACAGCGCGCTTTGGCTGGCCAGTTCGGGGATGCCATCGAGGAGTTGGGCAAGGTAAACGAGGCGGAAATCACGAACGACGTCATCAAACAGGATGTTGTCTACTACAGGGCGTACTCTGGGGCGAAACACGCCATGTCGTCCGGCGGAGACAAGAAGGCGGCACAGGACCAGTTGTATGCTTTCGTCTCTGCCAACCCCAACTCGTTTCATTTCTTCGAAGCCGCTGAACTGCTTGGCGACCTTGCCTTCGCCCGGGCGGATTATGCCGGCGCCGCAAGGTTCTACGGCGGACTCGCGAGAGCACCCTGGAAGGAATACGAACTGCGGGCCTACGTGCTGCAGGCCCGTTCGATGTCGGCAGAGGGAAAATACGCCGAGGCGCTGCCGGGCTTCGAGCAGGTGCTGACGTCCGGCTTGACCACGCCGGAGGCATTGGAGCAGAAAATGCACGCCACCGTTGGCAAGGCGGTCTGCCTGGCTGCGACCGGCAAGCACGACGAAGGCATCCAGATCGTCGAGGATTTAATCGCCAAGAACGATCCAGCGGACGCGACGCTGTTCGGTCGAGCCTACAACGCTTTGGGGGCGTGTTACATGAAGACCGGCAAGACCAAAGAGGCGCTGCTGGCATTTCTTCACACGGATGTGCTGTTCTACAGAGACCCGGAAACCCACGCCGAGGCGTTGTTTCATCTCAGTAAACTTTGGGGAGATGTGGGTAAATCGGATCGGGCCGTACGGGCTCGTGGCCTGCTGACAAGCCAATACGCGGGCAGTCGCTGGGCGGCTCAGTGATAGCGGTGCTTTACCCGTCCTCGGATGGGATTAGAATATGGAACTTGGTGAGAGAAGAATTCCAAGCTCGTTCAAGCAGAATCACGGATTCTTGGAGGGAACAATGCGGCGACGTGTACTGAACGGTCCCTTGGCAGGTGTTTTTTGTTTATTGGCGGTGTTCGTGCTGGCTGTGGGGGCGTTTTCGCTAACCTCCCTGGCGCCGTCCAGCACCGCAGTTGCGGCGGAAGAAGGCGGCGAAGACATCTTCGAGGGGGACGCGGCGGCTGCCGAACCCGCGGCGGCAGCCCCCACGGATACGGGCGACGAAACGCCGGAGGAACAGAGCATCTTGAAGTGGGTCTACGACGCGTTGGGGATAGGCTACAGCTTGATTTTCCTGGGACTTTCCTTCACGCTGGTCGCCCTGTTCGTCATGAACGTGCTGGTCGCCCGCCGCGACAACGTGTGTCCCATGCTCTTGGTGGAGACCTTCGAGGGTCACCTGAACGAGAAACGATACCAGGAGGCATACGAACTGGCGAAGGCCGACGAATCGTTCCTGGGGCAGGTTCTCTCGGCTGGGCTGGCCAAACTGTCGGCCGGCTACTCGCAGGCGATCGAAGCCATGCAGGAAGTGGGTGAAGAAGAGAACATGAAACTGGAACACCGGCTGAGCTATATGGCACTGATCGGCACGATCAGCCCGATGGTCGGTCTGTTTGGCACGGTTCACGGTATGATTGCGTCGTTCCAGGTGATCGCGACGAGTCCCTCCGCGCCGAAGCCGTCCGAATTGGCACAAGGTATTTCGACCGCGTTGTTTACGACCTTGCTCGGCTTGGCGATCGCCATTCCGGCCATCGCGGCCTTTAACATCCTGAAGAACCGTGTGTCCCGACTGGTTTTGGAAGTCGGCATTCTGAGCGAAAGCCTCATGAGCCGTTTCGAGAACGTGGGCGCGCAGAAGTAGGTCCGGTCCCCGATCGTTGTGGAGCGAAAACGAAATGAGGATCAAGAAGGCACCGTCCGGAATCCAGGAAGGCGATATGACGCCGATGATCGACATGACTTTCCAGTTGATCGCCTTTTTTATGGTGCTGATCAATTTCTCGCAAAGCGAGCAGAACGAGCGGATCCTGCTGCCGGACAGCGAATTGGCCAAGCCGCCCGAGGCGCCGCTCGACTTCCCCATCACGCTGCACCTGACCAAAGAAGGATCGGTGATCATTGGCGGCCAGGAAATAACCATCGAAGGTCTGGCACCGTACTTGTCGGCCGAAGCGGATGTTCTGAGAATCCGTGGTAAGCCGTTGTCGGACGCCACGATCATCATTCGTGGCCATCGGGAGGCACAGACCGGAAAGGTGCAAGATCTGATCCGGGTGTGTCAACAGACCAATTTCGAGAAATTCGCCTTGCGTGCTAAAGAGAACGTAGGCAACTGACCGTGCTTTCTGACACCTGAAACCCGAAACCTGAAGATAGCAGTCATGAAAGTCCGCAACGTCTCTGGAATGGAGGAAGAAAGGGTCGAGGTGCCGATGACACCGATGATTGACATCGTGTTTCAGCTCCTCGTTTTCTTCATCATGACCTTCAAAATCGTCTCGCTGGAGGGCGATTTCAATATCAAGATGCCCCTGGCGGCGCCGTCAGAAGGCTTACCGGACGAAGACAAGCTGCCGCCGATGAAGGTCCGCTTGAAAGCCAGCTCCAGTGGGGATTTGGCACAGATCTCATTGAACGACAATAACTTCGGCGTGAATTTCGACAGCTTGCATAACTACATCATCAGCATCATTGGAGACGAACGCGGCCCCGGCAGTGTTCAAGAGACGGCGGAAGTCGAGCTGGATTGCGACTACAACCTGAAATATGACGGCGTCATCAGGGCCGTTACCGCCGTATCGGGTTTCGTCGATGACGATGGGAACATCGTCAAGCTCGTCGAGAAGATCAAATTCGCCCAACCACGCCCCGCCGGTGGTTGAGCGACAGGGCTCCCTCAAGACCAGAAACTGTGGACCGAACTGCCCTTAACCCTCATAATCAGGATGGGGACAAGGAAGCGAAGACGCGCTTTCGGGGAGGGAGCGATGCGAGCTGAGTTCGATCCGTCTTATGAA
This sequence comes from Pirellulaceae bacterium, assembly GCA_016784735.1. GTDB lineage: Bacteria > Planctomycetota > Planctomycetia > Pirellulales > Pirellulaceae > JADHUC01. The sequence goes on from JADHUC010000084.1 coordinate 9,835, forward strand.
TGGCTTGGCATTCGGCCCGAGCATCAACCGCCCCATCATTACCGCTTGCTGGGACTTGAAGCGTTTGAGACAGATCCTGCGGTGATCGAGAACGCGGCCAAGCGGCAGCGTCTTTTTGTCGAGACATTTTGCGGCGGCAGCCGCGGTGACCATGCCCAGACGTTGCTGAACCAAATCGCCATGGCGAAAGCGTGCCTGCTAGACCCTTCTCAGAAAGATGGCTACGACGCTTCGCTACGGAATCAACTGTCGGCCGCGGACCAAGGCGAGCCGCGCTGGCTCTACCCCGGCGTGATTGCCGGAGTGACTGCGGTCAGTGTCCTCACGCTGCTGCTCGTTCTCGCATTTTGGGGATACGCGGCCCGACGGAATGCCGGCGAGCCTTCGCCCGAAACGCTGGTTGCTGAGACGCCGTCCGCCGAGCCCGCGTCGTCGGCCGATGGCACCGAACAGCCGGCTGCGGACCAGAGTCAAGCAGCGGATCCGAATAGTGATGATACCCGACTTGACGGGACTCCGACCGCACCGCCGGTGACGGGGATGTCGACAGACACAGAAGACGAAGGCGCTGAATCGCCCGATCCAGCCGACTCAAGAGGCGCCGCCGCCTCGGGCACGCCCTCCGAACCCCCTAATGCGATCGAGCATGTCGCCGAAACGGTCAACGTCCGGGCCACCGTGGACGATCAAACCACGATCGAATCTCCACCGCCGAGCGTGGAAGCAACGGAGAAAACAGTCGCCCAGGCGGCACCTCTCGCAACAGCAGTGTCCGTTGTCGGCCTCGCGACGTCGCCGAAACCGTTACCCAAGTCTCCGGAACCGAATACTGAAGCCAAGGAACTCGCGAGAGAGCAGTTGATGGATGCGGAAGGCGATGGCTTCCAGCAGGCGACGACGCCGGCCGACAAGCAGGCGCTGGCCGAGAAGTTGCTCGGTTACGCTCGCGAGGAAGCGGACCACGCGCTGCGATTCGTTCTATTGGACGAAGCCGTCTGCCTGGCTGCCGATGCCGGCGACAGCCAACTGCCGAAGGTTGCGTTGTCGGAGATGGAACGTCGTTTCGATGCGGATATGCTTTCGCGCAAGGCCGATGTCGTCAAGCGACTGGTCACGTCGGCCAAGACCGACCCTCAGCGACAGTCGCTGGCCCGCCTTGCTGTTGACTGCGGCGATCAAGCTTCGAGTGCGGAACGTTTCGTGGTGGCAGAGGACATGTTTGAAATGGGGCTGAATTTTGCTCGCCGAGTACGTGACGCCGAACTGCAGAAGGAAATCCACAACCACGAGACGCAATTGGCCGCTCGCAAGAAGCAGCAGCAGGATGCCGAGGAAGCACGCCAGCAACTTGCCGCCACGCCCGATGATCCCGATGCCAACTTGACGCTGGGAAGATATCTTTGCTTTCGCAAAGAAGAATGGGACGATGGATTACCTCACCTGTTCCGGGGACGCGATCCGGACTTAGTCGGCATCGCCGGCCAGGAGACCGCAGACGAATCCAGCGATGACGAACTAGTGGTTTTGGCGGACGCTTGGTACGAATGGGGCTCGCAGGCGGATGGCGACGACCAGCGCGGTGCTTGGTCACGTGCGCAGCACTGGTATCGCGACGTACGTCCCCGGATCGAGGGCCCGCGTGGGCAACACGTCGACGAACAACTTGCAATCCTAGCGAGCGCCTTGTCCACCGGCGACGAGTTGCCACCGTTCGTATTCCGCCTGCCATGGCTTGACGGTCCGAGCGGCGAGTTGCGGACCTTCGAGGGGCACACGAAGAACATCACCGCGTTGGCCGTTTCTCGCACCGGCACCCTGCTGGCCTCGGCTGCCGAAGATCGCACGGTGCGCGTATGGAGCCTGCTCACGGGACGAATTGTCCGGACCATCAAGACAGAAACCGCCAACTTGAACGGCGTAGCGTTCACGCCGGACGATCGGCTGGTCGCCAGCAACTTCGACAACGCCGAACTCCGACTCTGGTCCACGTCGTCCGGCAAGATGGCCGGCAGCATTCCGACATCTGCCCGTTCGCCTAGCGCCTTGGCCATTGCACCCGACGGTCAGAGTTTAGTTTGGGCCATCCGCTCCCGTCCACCGAACATCCTGGTCTGGAACGTGCTGTTCAATCAGCCGGTCGCCCAATTCGGCCATGGCGATTTTCCCAGCGTGCTGGACGTGTCCAACGACGGCCGCCTGCTGGTCACGGGCGACTCGCACGGCACGGTTCGCCTGTGGGACCTTGCTGCGGGAGCGAAACTGTTGGAGCTGACCGTGCACAAAGACGCGGTGACCGACATCGATCTGTCGCCGGACGGGGGCCTGGTTGCGTCGGCCACTTTCGATCAGATACTGATCACCGACTTGAAAAATGGCACGACCGCGCACGCCTTTGACGTACCATCGGTTCGCACCGTCGTTTTCTCGCCGGACGGACGTCGTTTCGCCTCAGGCGGCAAACGCGAGCAAGTCTACGTGTGGGATCTTTCCACGATGCGGCAGTTGGACACGCTTCGCGCCGAAGCCGCTTTCTCGGAGGAGACCATCCTGCACGTCGCATTTCTACCCGATCCCCGCGGCCTGGTCACCGGAGCCACGGGTGGCAACATCCGGCTGTGGAAACTTCCGGATTGAACGAAGTAGGGTGGGCCAAGTCCTCGCGGGCCCACCGCTCTGTACTCGGTACTAAGTACTAAGTACTCGGTACTCAGCCCGGTGGGCCCGCGAAGACTTGGCCCACCCTACGATCATCCTTGCACGGCGCGCCTAAATGCCTTTCTGCATTTTCCAGGCTTTGATGTAGTCGTCGCTGTAGAGGTTCTTGTCCAAGAGGACTTCGGCGGTGATTGCCGCTTCGACGAGTTCCGTGTCGGCTGCGTCCATAATCGCGGAGTCCAGGCCGGCCGTAATGGCCATCACCAGATACGTGCGGTTGATCAGATTCCGCATCAGACATTGCTGGCTCACGTTCGACAGCCCCAACATGAAATGTGGGGGCGGGTCGCTAAACACCGACAGTTGTCGAATCGCCTCCATCACGTTCCAGGGCTGTTTCTGCGCCACGTTGACGGGCAGGATGATGGGGTCGAGGTAAATGTCGTCGGGCGTTAGACCGTTTTCCATAGCCGTCACCAGGAACGTGCCCCCGCACTCAACTCGTTTGTCGACGTTGCCGGGCACGCCTTCCTTGTCCATGGTCAGACCGATGATACCTGCGCCGGCCTCCGCCGCTACCGGGAGCAGCGTACCCATGCAGCCCGGGTCTGCGGTCGAGGAGTTGATTATCAGCTTGGTGTCCGGCAGGGCCGCGTGCACCTTGGGCACCACTTCGGCCAGCAGTTTCGGCTTGGCACTGTCCAGCGAAATCGGTTTGTCCGTGACTTCGGCCACGGCTTGAGACAGCCAGACGAAGTTCTCGACCGGGTCGCCCTTGGTGGGCCCGAGATTGACGTCCATCACGTCCGCACCACCGGCGACCTGCTCTTTGGTAAGTTCCTGGACAATCGTCTTATCCTTCTCGTTGATCGCTTTGCGGACGTCCCGGTACATCCCGTTGACGCGCTCACTGAAAATAATCATCTAGGCTCTCCCTTCCCAATAGGAATTCCCGCTGGGGGCAACCGCGACGGCCACCCGGAGCATGTGAATCAAACGTTGTTCAGTAACAAGGTAGGGTAGGCCGAGGAACGTAGGCCCACCTCATCAAACTGTTCTATCTGCCGAGTATCAATCGTATCTGTGTCAATGTGGGGCACGTTTCTAACGTGCCAATGTCTCGAAGTTGGTGAGCTATGGCACGTTGGAAACGTGCCCCACGTCAACAAGAGAACCTAGGCACCGACCAGTTGTTTGGATGCATTGCGGACCGCTTCCATCGCTTTGGGATGGCGCATGACCAGCAGGTCGCTTCCCCCTTGCAGCAAGTCGGTCGCGGTCACTGCTTCCCACGTGGGTCCGCGTTGGGCGGCTGCTCCCCATACCTCGGCCATGTCGTCGCCCGCGCGAGCTTCCTTGGCTCGCCACGCCTCGTAACCAACGTCCAGCAGTACCGGCTGGCCCATCAGCTTGTCGCCCGATAGCCCGGCCAAGCGACCCCGCTCGAGGATCGAGTAGATATACTCCATGCCATACCCCAGCGATGCCGTGCTGGGATAGATGACGATGTCTTCGAGCGGGAAGCCCATGTCCGTGACGAGGATGTTGATTTGCTTGGCTTTGTTGATATCGCACGGCGACATGGCGATCAGCTTGTGCCCGTAAGCCTGGGCGGCAGCCGTCAACGTGCGATACTCGTCCTCGGTCACCGAACCCAAAAGGCACTTTTCGCCCTGCGCCGCTTCGGCCACCTTGGGCATTACCTTCTGGTCTTTGGCGGCCACTTCGCAGCCCCAGACGATCAGGGGCAGGTCGACCGCTTCGAGAACCGCCTTGACCGTCGCCGCGGCCTCTTCGGGCGATCGGTCGCCTTCGTCGGGATGAGTTCCCAGGAGCCGAAGGTTGACCATATCGGCGCCAAGTTCCTTCACCCGCTTGGCCCAAGCGGCCGGGTCCGACCAGACATCGCCGTAAACCTCGGCCAACGGCGCGGGCCAGTCTTGCGGTTCGATGTCCAGCACATCCAGCGCGATAGCCGTGCCATTCGGTTCTTCGCCGTCGAAGCTCATAAACGGAATGCCCGCTTGCCCACCGACCGTGACCGTGCTGCCACGCGTGCCGCCGTCGGCTTCGGTCGCCCCGATCGTGATGGTGGTGATTTGCCCCGACCATTTCTCTTTTGCATCAGGAACTGTCATCTGTTATCTCCTCTCGTTGGACTGAGTCTCCGTCTTTCGCGAAAAGGGGTCGGGAGTCGTTTCGGAAAACGACTCCCGACCCCTTTTCGCTTATGTCTCCGCAACGCACAGTTTATCGACAATGGCTCGAACGGCCAACAATGCGGGATTTTGATCGTCCAGGGCGAAGACGTCCTGCCCGACGGCTCCGGCACGCTCGACGATCTCGTCATCTGGCACATCGGGTAGGCGTTCGGCCTCGACCGGTCCCAGTTGGCTTTCAACGACTTCCAGAGGACTATCTGACGCAACGCGATTGACCAGTACCATGCGGTGCTTGATGTTGATCGGCAGCTCACGGGAAAGCTGCATGATTCGTTTCACCGCGCGAAGCGACGGCAGCGTGGGGTTGGATACGGCGATCAAGAAGTCCACGTCGTTGGTCGTCCGGCGCGAAAGATGTTCCATGCCGGCTTCGTTGTCCAAAACCATCGCATCGTAACTCTTTCCCAACGTATCCAGCGACAGTCGGAGCAGGTTGTTCACGTAGCAATAGCAGCGAGGACCCTCGCCGCGGCCCATGGTCACAAGATCAAAGCCGTCGGCTTCCGTAATGGCGCGATGGATTTCGTCTTCGATGGCCCGCGCGCGGCCCACGCCGCTGGCTGGCGATCCCTCCGGACTCGAGCCCTGTTCGCGGATTTCCGCAAGCGGCCTGCCTTCGTCCACGCCCAACGCATCGGCAAGCGTCGAATTGGGATCGGCATCCACGGCCAGGATGGGGCGAATACCCTTTTCCCGCAGGGCACGCACCAACAACGCGGAAAACGTTGTTTTGCCGGTTCCTCCTTTGCCGGCGATGGCGATCGAGAGTTTCAAGGTAATGTCCTCGGGGGTTGGGATACGGGTGTCAGGTGTCAGATCTTCGCGGCATTGGTCATTGGGATTTGGTCATTGGTCATTTGCCCTTCAGATGCTGAACGACTGACGGGAAACGTGACAGGTCGGTGTGCGGGAGAAAACAGGCCGACGTGAACTTCTCCATGTAGCCCGGATCGACCATCAATTCCTGGTAGCTGATTTGGTCCCGGATCTCGTGGACCTCTTCGAGCATCCGGCGGCTGAGCATGACCGCTTTGGCTCCAGCAAGCGAGCTGTTGCCGATGAACTCGATGCGTTTCGGCGGAAGGTCGGGAAGCAGGCCGATGTTGATGCAACTGCCTACGTCCAAGCGATTGCCGAACGCGCCGGCAATGTAGATCTTCTGGATGTCGTCAAACGAGATTCCCACGGAACAGGTCAGCGAATCCACCGCCGCGTAAATGGAGCCCTTCGTTCGGATCAGATTCTCCACATCGGATTCGCCGATCGCTACATCCCGGTCATTCCCGGATTCTTGATTCGGCACCAGAATGAACTCGGGGCGGCCATCGTCGGCCGAGACTCGAAACCTGTCCGGTGCGAGGTCAACTTGGAAGCGGCCGCTGCGGTCCAGAATACCGGCCAGGAACATCTCGGAAAGCGCTTCCAGCAACCCCGTCCCGCACAAGCCCAGCGGAGCGCCTCCGTCGATGGTCGTGGCCGAGACGGAAAGGTCGTCCGGGTCTATTCGCACGCTGTCAATGGCGCCGGAAGTAGCTCGCATTCCACAGGAAACCGAACCGCCCTCAAAAGCTGGGCCTGCCGAAGCCGAGCAGGAGACAAGGAATTCCTTGTTGCCCAAAACGACTTCGCCATTGGTGCCAATATCCAGCAACAGCGAAATCTCGTCGTTGCGGTGCATCCCGGAGGACAGGATGCCCGCCGTGACGTCGCCACCGACGAAACTGCCCACCATCGGCATCGAATAGAGAATTCCGCGAGGGTGAATGCCAATGCTCACCTCGCCTGCCCGAACCGGCGGCGGGCTGGCGGCCGAGGGAACAAAAGGCGTGAGTCGGATCAGGTCCGCCTCCAAGCCCAGCAGAAAATGCAGCATAGCGGTGTTGCCGGCGGCAACCACGCAGTAAATGTCCTTTCGTCCGACGTGGGCTCGCTGGACCAAATCGCCGATCAGCGTATCCAAATCCTGGATGATGGCTCGGTGCATCAAGCCTTCGCCGTCGCCCTGTCGCGCCGAGTTGATACGGCTGATGACGTCCGCTCCGTAGCGGATCTGGGAATTGTACTTGGCCGCTGCTTCACGCGTGGTTCCCGTGTTCAGGTCGACCAGATGCGCTACCAGAGTGGTCGTGCCGATGTCCAGAGCCAATCCGAAACTACGGTCCGACGTATCGCCCGACTCGACGTCCAGGATTTCGTTGACCTCCGTTCTCGGAGCCACGATGGCCGTGGCGCAGCCGTTCCACGTCCAGTTCCACGACGATTTCTTGCGTTCGAGGTTTCGCAGCCGTCGGGGCAGCTCGCGAGTGATCTTCAGGCCGATCTGCAACGGTCCCGGTCGCTTCTTGGACACAGCCTCCAGCAATCGTTCCTGATCCGCCGTCGGGTTATCCAGCGTCGGCTCGGGCAGGCAAAGGTACAGCTTCTCGATCACCGGGGCCAAGCTTTCGGCGGGGCGTTCGGCGCCGCGGTGGGTGAAGTCGCGAAACCGCTCGCTGTCGGTGCCGATTCCTTCGTAGCCCACCAGTCGCGACTCGGGAGGGACTTCGACCTCCAAATCGCTGCGGGGACGCACTTGGCAAGCCAGCACATAGCCGCGGCGTATTTCACCTCGTGTGAGAAACTCGGTGGATTCTCCCTCCACGTCGCCCTGGCGGACGATCACCCGGCATTTGCCGCAACTGCCTTCGCCGCCGCAGATGGCCCCCACATAGACGTTCGCTTCGCGCGCAGCTTCCAACAGCGTCTTCCCTTCGTCGACGACTGTCTCGCAATCATCGGGATAGAAACGGATGCGGAAGCTTGCCACGATTGACCTACGGTTTCCACTGGTTCTTCAGGTAGCTCGGCAGGCCGGAGGCTTCCTTGGGACCGATCAGCACAGACCATCCAGACTCGTCTTCGATGCCTGCGGAGAGCACGGCCACGAGACCGGGGATGACCAGCTTCTTATGCGGGGCCTTTTCGTCGAGTCCCGCATTCTTCATGGCCGCTGTGATCGTCTCGGCATTGAACTTATCCGAGGCCCAGGCTGTGAGTACCGACGTCCCCTCGGTGTCGACCGAGATGATGTAGGCCGGCACGCGGCTGGCTTCGACTTCGCCCTCGACCGAGTAGTAGCTGAGCGAGAAGTTGGTCGTTACCAGCACCGGCGATTCGGCACCCACTTCACCCACTTCGTACAACTTCGGTTCCACGGCCACGGGCTTCTGAGGATCAATGTAGATGTCTTGCCGCGTGGTCAGGATGGGAAGCATTTGCCACGCGTCGGCTGCATCGGTAACGACCACGCCACCGTACTTGGCGATGTACGTGCTCGCCTCGATCACTTGCATCGTCGGATCGGGATCCGTGGCGAAAGCAATCGCGGGATAGCCCAAGGGGCGAAAACTCTTCAGGGACAGCCGGCGAATCTTGGTGAGGGCTTCCAGCGTCGGCTTGAGCCCGCGAGTACCGGGATCCAAGACGATCTCCTCAACACCGGCAGCCGCGATCTTAGGCGTCAGTTCCGCGAGCGCATCCAGATCGTCGCCCCGCACGGCCAGCGGGCAACCCTCGTCCTTGGCCACCGCGGCCGCCGCCTCGGCCTGGGCCGGATCAGAGATGTACAACAACGGACGTTTGCCGGACAACGCGCCGGCGGCGGCTTTCAGATTATCCGCCTTGGCCGAGATCAACACGCACGCGAGGCCCGACTTCTCCGCGGCCACCTCAGCAGCCTTAGCGAACTGAGCCGCGTCGCCCGACTCGTTGTCCACCGCCACCAAGTTCACTTTGATCGTCGTGCCTACACGCTCGAAAGCCAGGCAGCCGATCTTCTCGGCCCGTTCGGCCAGGGCAGCTTCGTCCAACGTGTCAGAGATACGGACGGCCACGCCCGCGGGCCGGTGAAATCGCTCTTCGTGCCGGAAGAGTTGCGTTTCGTTGCCGATCTTCAGTTCGTTGTCCTCGGTGCCGATGGTTACCAATTGGATCGGCGGACGTGAAGCCGATTCCAGGGCCGCTTTGGCCTCGTCGGTCACGTGCGGACACTTGTCCAAGGAAACTTGCTTGGCGGCCATTTTCATGGCAAATGCCAAACAAGTGGGAAACCCACAGTCCTTGCAGTTGGTCTTGGGCAATTGCTTGTAGATTTCCAGCCCTGTTAGAGCCATGGCTACTCCTCCCGGTGTTCAGGGTTCGACGGCTGCTGTCCTACGTTATCACCAACAGCGCTATGTAGCTGAATTCGCAAGAATTCAGAGGTCGGGGATCGCCAGAATCGTCTGAATTCTTGCGAATTCAGCTACGGGCCTAACTCCGACTTAGCGCTGTTGCACTATTTACATCAACGGATCGAGTTCGACTGCGGGATGGCCTACTTTGGCCAGATACTCCGCCACTTCTTCTTCGCTCATCGCGTCTTCTTCGGTGGCGATCTTGTCCCACAGATCCGGCATACCGATCCGTTCCGCTTCTTTTTGGAATCGTTCGCGAATGCCCTCCTTCAATTCCTTGGGCATCCACACGAGCCGTTTGACGCCTCCGTCGGCAGACAAGAATTTCGGGCTGGACAAGTACAACCGGCCTACGCCCAGAAAACCCGGTGTCTGGGCGCCACCGCCGGTGACTGATGCCAACTCACCGAAGCTCATTCCCGAAGGCGTGGTGTTCAGGAATTCGCGGTTCACCACCATCACTCCGTTTGCCAGTGGCAGAATGGCGATGATGCACTCGAAGCAGCCACAACTGGTCATGGGTGATTCCAGCAGGCTGTATGCGCAGAACCGTTCGACTTTGCGGTTCGAGTTTTCGTAAACGAACTTGTTAACGCCCTCCCATTCGCCCCTGTCCAGATCCAACGTCCGGCCTTTCGAGATGGGCTGGTTGGGGCCGGCGGGGTTGATTTCGTAGTTCGCCCGGCCGTCCAACCAGTTGTACGCGCCGCATAATCCCAAACGCTGCGGTGTAATCACACACACGTGGTCGGGAGCGTAACTCTGGCAGACCGTGCAACTATAGAACAGGTCCACCGACTCGTCGGTCATCCCGGCGATGCGGTCGTCGCGGAACTCGAATGCTTCTTGGGCCGTTTCGATGAGGGCTTTGACCTTGTCCGGTTCCGTGGTGATCCTCACGGCGACCTTGTCAACGATCCCGCCGTATTCTTCATGTAGCTTGGCGTGCAGGATCGTACCGAGGTGCTTCAGCCTGAAGCCGGCGGCGAACGCTTTCTTGCTGACACGGCACCAAATCTGGTCGCGCTGGCCCGTGTGCATGAACCCCATCGTGTTGCTGGTCCAACGGTGGACCTGCCGTTCCATGATGCCTTCGAAGTCTCGTTGCATCTTTCGGCCGGCGATCAGTATTTCGATCGCTAGCGGCATGGCCCCGCCGGCTTCGACCGAGTCGATGTCCGGACCGGAGACCTCGACGTCACCGTCCTGAATGTCCGCCGAGTCGACCATCAGGGCAAGTTCAACGGAGTCCGAGTACTTGAAGCCGAACTGCACGTGCATATCGTCTTTGCGGACACGTTCGCCCTCGAAGGCCGCCGCATAGCCGACCGGAATGTCGATCTTCTCGATTTTGACCTTCACCGCCCGCGTATCGACACAGGTGGGCACGAGCTTGTCGTAATCGGTTTCCACCACAATCGCTTCTCGGATCGTCACGCCGGTGGGTCGGACCTCGGGCGTCGTCGTCGAATCGGAAATAACGGGATAGCCCAGCAAAATCGCACCGGCGCCGGTGGCATACCAGTCATCCGTGATCTCGCCAAAGGTGATACCGAAAGCGTTGATCCGGCGTTTGGTGTAATCAAGACACTCTCGCGCTTCGCCACGCTTGTGTCCACCAAAGGTAAGTGCACTGCGGATAGACCAGTTCAGCACATAAATGCCGTCAAGCGTGTCCGGCCCGACAGGCACGACGTACAGATCCCAGCATTCTTCCATGGACGCGTCCTCCTTGAAGACGCCGCCTTCGACCAACTGTTCGCGCATTGTCTTGCCGTCGCGGTTGGCGCAGAGGAACGCAAGAATGCTTCTCTCCTGCAAATCGCGAATGATCTTCACTGCGATTTCGGTGCTGGGAGCCGGTCCAAGAATCGCGGCAAACCCGGGCATGCGGCCATCGACGAGTTGGATACCCAGCTCGCGCATGATCGTGTCAGAGATAAAGCCCTGGTAGCCAGGCGGATGCTGATACCCGTTGCACGTTCGCAACGCCACCAACGCTTCCTGGGCAAGCATGGCCGCCGCCCCCGCGTCTAGCCCGTCGCCAAGATAGGGCAGCCACAAGTCATTGCTGGGAATCGGCCTGAGCAGTTCTCGGGCATGTTCGACCTGCGGCTTTAGCTCGCCGAGCGTTTTGACCTCGAGCCCCATCAGCGAATAGGACATGGGCAGGTTGTAGGCCGTCAGCGGCCCCCAACCTATTGCTGTGTCCGGACCGTGTTCAGCCAGCGCTTTTTCGAGTCCCTCCTCGGCTTGGCTGACCCATTGATGTGCACCGCGGATAACTTGCGTGAAAACTTCTTTAGACATCGATGCCTCCCGAATGTCATACTGCTGACGTCAGCCCGCGCGGCCGTCATTCGAAACGGCGGCTGACGGTTGTTGTACCAGTTTCTGTCTAGGCCAGTACCAGATAATAAAACCTCAATGGTCTAACTCGCAAGAGTTCGGGACCCGAAAGTCTTACGGCTTTCGCTACAAAGTCTCAATACGGTACTTCTTGCGAGTCGTCTTATTTTCTCCGTAGGCAGAGCGGAAGGTCAGAGCCCGACCGCCGCTCAGTCTTCGATTCGCGTCGCCCCAGGACAGGAACCTACGGCTGCCAAACCTTCTCCGGCGGCCGCTACGTGGGCGGTCGGCGCGGTATCAACCGCATTGGGCTCATAGGGTACGTCGTACATCGGCCCCGGCAGTCCCAAATCGGCTCGCTTCTGGTCGATGCGGTCGATCATTATATGGGCGGCCTTGATTGGATCGGGCTCGAAGGACCAAGTGGCGCCGAAGTGATCTTCGAGTTTGTCCGTCAAGAAGTCGGTTACGTACTCGCTCCCTTCGACCGGCAACGACTGGCCAATGACGACCGAAATCCCGCTGGCCACGAAGTACATTCCGATGGCGATAGCCTTCTCGCTCATCCACTCGGGCGCGGCGCCAGCTACGGGCAGTTTGTCGAGCGAATCGCCGATTCCTCCCTCGTTGACCATTTCGGTGCAAGCCGTGAGGATGCGGGTGTTGTCCACGCAACTGCCGGAATGGAGAACGGGCGGGATACCAACTGCCTTGCATATGTCCTGGATACCTTTGCCGGCGTGCTGGAATGCGGCCTCGGGCGTCAGGAGCCCTGCCTTGCCGCAGGCAATGGCGCTGCAGCCGGTTTGAACCACTAGCACGTCGTTCCGGAGCAGTTCCTTGACCAACTCCAGGTGGCTTTCGTCCTGCGGGAACTTGGGGTTGTTGCAGCCGACCACTCCGGCCACACCTCGCAAACGCCCCGCCTGAATGCCGTCGTTCAACGGCCGGTAGCTCGGACGGTATTTTCCGCCGAGAATATCGGAGATCACGTCGGTGGTGAAGCCGGCGATCACATCCTCTTTCACGTCCGGGATGTTCACTTTTTCCGGGTCGCGATTGCCGAAGTTGTCGATGGCCACCCGGATAATCTTCTTGGCCGTCTCCATCGCCTCTTCTTCGTGGAAGTCGATGTGAGTGGCACCGGGGACCTTGGCCTTGGGGCTGGTCGAGACGACTTTGGTGTGGAAGCACTTCTGATATTCAGTCGTTGCCGGGAACACGCACTGGACGTCGACCAGCATCACGTCGATCACGCCCGTCATGAGGGCGAGTTCTTGCTGGAGGAAGTTGCCAGCCACGGGAACGCCGTGACGCATGAGAATCTCGTTGGCAGTGCAGCAAATTCCGGCCAGATTGATACCTTTGGCCCCCTTGGCTTCGGCCTCGGCCAGCAACTCGGGGTCCCGCGACGCGGCCACAATAACGTCGGAAAGCGTTGGTTCGTGGCCGTGTACGAGGATGTTGATCTGCTCTTCCTCGAGTACGCCCAAATTGACTCGCGCACGCAACGGATTCGGTTCGCCGAAGAGTATGTCGGAAACATCCGTGGCGATCATCGATCCACCCCAACCATCGGCCAAAGCGGTCCGAGCGCAGGCCATGATGATGTGGTCCGCATCCGCGTCGACACCCATGTGCGTCATGTGCATACCGGTGACGACCTCGCGGTCGACGCCGCGTGGGGTGGCTTCGGCGGCAGCCCAGAACTTCTGTTGTTGTTCCGGCGCGCGATCGACATTGGCGAGCAGACCGTCCTGTTGGCCGAACTGCTTCGAAAGAAAGTCGGCCAGTTCCCCAGCGATTTCGCCGTCGCTCCGGTCGCCGATTTCGATGTCGTACTCCTTGGCCAGCTTGCGCAGTTTGCGGGGACCGCGGATCTTGTAGGCGTCCGAATCTCCTTTGGCGGCGAGCCGTAACGTCCGAACGATTTCGCGTCCGTGGTCCGAGTGTGCCGCGGTGCCGGCAGCAATGTGTCTCAAGAGACCGCGGGCAACAATGGTCTCGGCCGTGGCACCGCAGACGCCCGTTTGAGCGCCCTTGCCACCTGGGTTCACCCGACAAGGACCCATGAAGCAGTGTCGGCAACAGATTCCTTGTTTGCCGAATTTGCACTGTGCCTTCTGGGCGTCGAGGCGGTCCCAGACGGTTTCGACGCCTGTATTGCTGGCAATCTCGAGCATCGCCAGCGAGGCTGGATCGACTGAACGTACTTTCTCTTCAGGACGTTTTTTTTCTTCAGCCATTGGCTTCTCCTAAAAAGGTCTGGTTATCGAGTGACCTGCGACAGGGCGCGGGGCGACCTGTCCACAGGTAATTATTTTCCCGCTGCCTGTGAATCTCCCACTACTTTTTGAAGTACGTCACCGATTTGGCCAATTGCCTCGGCCAGATGCGGATCCTTCGGGTCGACGGGGCGTCCCTCCAAATCTGCGCTCACCAACTCTGTGCAGTATGGAAGCGTGCCAATAACGGTTTGGTCGCCGAGAGCCTGCCGGAGTACATCGCACTGGTGTTCTTCGCGGATCTTGTTGGCCACGACGAACGTGCGTTGGATACCGATGTCGCGAGCCAGTTGCTGTATCCGATTTGCCGTCTGGACGCTGCGCATTCCCGGTTCCACAACGGTAATCATGGCGTCCACGCCGGTGGCCGAGGCCCGGCCCATATGCTCCAAACCTGCCTCCATATCCAGAATTACGTCGTCGGGAACTCGCAGGAATAGGTGTTGCATGAGCGCTTTCAACACTGCGCCCTCCGGGCACATGCATCCCTTGCCACCCATTTCGACCGTACCCAGAACCAAAAGCCTCACGCCAGCAACATCCACCGAGAAACGATCCGGCAAATCGTCTACGCGGGGATTCAACTTGAACATGAGACCGGCGCCTTCATCCTTGGCCTCGGTCCGCTCCAGAACCAAATCGCGCATATCAGCGATGGGTTCGGGGATTTGGTCCTGTGGAACGCCAAGAGCCAAGGCGAGATTGCCGTCGGGATCTGCATCGACGGCCACGACAGAACGTCCCAGGTCGGCGAACCGCCTGGCGATAGCTGCAGACAACGTAGTCTTGCCTACACCGCCTTTACCAACGATTGCGATCTTCATCCGGATTGGATCGGGCCGGTTGCGTCAAAGCCCTCGCCACGGCTCACACCTCTGTTCTCCTGCTCGCAAGGAGCCCAGCCGAAATGACTGTGTCAGGAAGGAACGGGCATCCTGCCCCACTCAAAAGGTGTGTTATCGTGGTCGTCTATGACGTAATGCGCCGCGGTGCCAACTTGGGACTGGCCCAACCGCGCAGTTGAAGGGCTCAAATGCAACAGAACTACAGAAACTAGACTCTGTCACAAACGGATAGCTTACGGGTCCCGGATGATTTCGTCAAGCAGTGTCGGGGGGGTGTTTGCAGTTGATCCTCCCATTCGGCTTCACTATAAAACGGTGATAGTCCGGCGAAGCGATTGGGCGCAGGCCGGCTGGGGGCCTTCGTCCTATGTCTACGTGCTTAGCAAGTATGGATCAAAACCATCGCGACCTGGAATCCGCGCTCGGATTTCTGAATGGCCGGATCAACTACGAACGGGACCGCGCGGTGCCCTACCGCGAACGGGATCTCAAACTGGAGCGGATGAAAGAGCTGCTGGCGCGGCTCGACAACCCGCATTTGGGGCTGCCCATCGTCCATATCGCGGGAACCAAGGGGAAAGGCTCGACGGCAGCCATCATCGGTGCCGTTTTGTCAGCGGCGGGATACCGCACGGGGATTTTCACCTCGCCCCATCTGGATCGTGTCGAGGAGCGAATCGCCATCGACGGCCAGCCGTGTTCGCCGGACGAATTGGTCGAATTGGTGGATCGCGTCCGACCCGCTGTTGAAGCGATGGATCGCGCAGCCGACCCGGCGTGCGAGAACGATTACGGCCCCACGTATTTCGAGATCATCGCGGCCATGGCGTTGGTGCACTTCGCCCAATGCGGCGTTGATACGGTAATTCTGGAGGTCGGATTGGGCGGTCGGCTTGATGCGACCAACGTGTGCAGCCCACGCGTGTGCGCGATTACCAGTATCGGCTTTGACCACACCAGACAGTTGGGCAACACGCTGGCGTCCATTGCCAGAGAGAAGGCTGGGATCGTCAAACCCGGCGTGCCCGTTGTCAGCGGCGTGACAGACACCGAACCGCGGGAAGTGATCCGCCAGATTTGCCACGAACGAGGTTCGCCGTTGTTGGAGTTGGACGTCGATTTCACCTTCGACTACCGGCCGCCGCGCCATTTGGAGCGGGCTTCGTCGCCGGGAGAACTCGATTTCTCGTCGGCCGCCGCCTATCCTCAACTGAATCTCCAAGGACTCTCACTTCGGTTGTTGGGGCGTCACCAGGCAGCCAACGCGGCCGTGGGGTTGGCGGTGTTGGGCGAACTGACAAAGGCGGGATGGAAGATACCGGAAAACGCGATTCGCGACGGACTGGCCGGCGTCGACTGGCCCGCCCGCGTCGAACTGGTGGCCCGGCAGCCGACGATCGTGCTGGATTCGGCCCATAACTCCTCCTCGGTCGAGGCGCTGGTCGCCGTGCTCGACGAGAGCTTTACGGTGGGGCGACGCCTGCTGGTCTTCTCAGCCAGCCAGGGGAAGGACATTCGCGCCATGTTACGCCACTTGCTCGGACGGTTCGACGAGGTAGTATTCACACAATACCTTGACAACCCGCGTGCCGTCCCTGCACAACGACTTGCGACCACGGCACGCGAACTTACCGACAAGTGCTGCCGGGTGTGCCCTGGACCGTTCGAAGCCTGGAACGAGGTTCGTGCCCTGGCCACGCCCGATGACTTGATCTGTGTGACCGGTTCCGTTTTCATCGCTGCCGAGATGCGCGAGCAGATTGCCGTTCCACCAATGGGGCCGCCCTCGACAAGTTCCGAAGGTGCGAAATGAGATGTCCTGGTCAAGACCGTAGATTTTGGACCGAAGAGTCGGTTTTCGATGTGCCGTGCCCAGAGTGTGGAGCGGCGGTGGAGTTCTTCAAGGATGAAACATCGGGACGCTGTACAAAGTGCGGTCACCGGTTCCGAAATCCGGGAATCGACTTCGGCTGCGCAACATGGTGCTCGCTGGCCGAGCAGTGTTTGGGGTTCGTACCGGAAGGCGACTCGGCACCAAAATCGACCGAGGGAGCATTGGCCGGTCGACTAATTCAACAAATTGGCGTGGCGCTCAAGGATGCCCCGACGCGGATGATCTCGGCTCTGAAGGCATTCCATCACGCCAAGGAACTGGTCGCCAAAGAAGGTGGCGCCCCGCGCATCGCACTTGCGGCGTCGCTGCTGCTGGAAGTCGCCGCTCCGTCCGGAGCCGAACCGGGCGTTGTGGATGAGCTGAACCTACAGAAAGTGAAGCTGATGCTCCAGGAAGTTGGGGCTGATGAACAGACGATCAAAGGCGTGTGCGAGATCATTGGGTGCCGCCAAACGGGCAAAGAGCATGACTCGATCGAATTCACCATCGTGTGCGACGCCGATCGGCTGGCCCGCCTCACAACGGACTACTCGCCCGACGAACACGGCAAGCTGGAAACCGTAATCCAGAATCAGCTAATCACCGACACGGCAAAACAAAGGGCCCGCAGTTGGTGCCGGGCCGTGGACGCGGGAAACGACTAGAGCCATCGTGGGGCACGTTTCCAACGTGCCAGCAACCAAACAGGCACGTTGGAAACGTGCCCCACGTGCTAAACGCAATACGGGACAGAACATGAACAGCACAGGCGAAGGCACGGCGGGTTTCGGCGTTCCGCCGCGACAGAAGAACCTCGATCGAGCTACGGAACTCGGGTTTGAAGCTCTGGCTAGTCAGCACGACGAGCAGTTGACGTGGCTGGGCGTCGAGCGGTCGGGGGACGTGCTGCGAGTCCCGGTTTTGAACGACACGTTAGATGTGAATCTGTCGACACAAAAAGTGGCCACGACGGACGGCGTGGAAATCGGCCCGCATTGGCGAATCCTCGTGTTGCACTACCTGGCGATCAGCGGGCGTCCGGATCGCCTGGCCCCCGACATCACATTCGCAGACCTGCAAACGGCGCGGTCCTACAACAAGGTCTACGAAGGGCGCACGGTCGGTCGGTTGTGCGGGACCGTTGGCCGGACCGAGAGCGGACTGCGCGATGCGGCCGCTGCGATTGGCGGACACGCGGCCCTGGGCGGCGACGTGGCGTTCGATTTCGACGTGTTCGCCCGTTTGACTATGCGTCTGGTCTGGTACGCAGCCGACGAGGAGTTCCCGCCGTCGGCCACGATCCTACTGCCCAGCAACATGGAAGACTACTTCTGCGCCGAGGACACCGTGGTGCTTTCCGAACGCCTGGTATCACGCCTGTGCGGGCGGCCGTTCTGAAGCGGCGTGCAGTTGCGTTGGCCTTGCCTGGGCTGGGGTCTAATTCGTCGCATAACGTAATAGGTGGGATGCAGCGCGGCGGTAGCGGAATAGCCTCAAATCGCATCGCCGTGCCATCCGCTAGCGGTCTCCATAAATGATCGCTATAGTGGCAGTTCAGTATTGGCGTTTTGGCTTACAGGTTTACGGGCGAATGAAACCTATCAGAAGTGGCATCATGTGGAGTCCCTTTCGGATGTTGATGCGCTTTGCATGTGGTGCACACCTGTTGGTTGCCCTGTTCCTGCTTGCGGGATGCGGTGAGCCGACTCATCGCGTGTCGCCGAAAGAACCCAGTGACGTCAGCGCGAAGACCGACCGCGAGAGTAATTCGTCGGGTCCTTCGGTGCTGCGCTTGGCGACGACGACCAGCACACGCGATTCGGGACTGCTCGATGCGCTCGTGCCCGTGTTTGAGAAGGCCAGTGCGTGCCGCGTGGACGTGATCGCGGTCGGGACGGGAGCGGCTTTGAAGCTGGGCGAGTCCGGCGACGTAGACGCCGTGCTCGTCCATGCCCGATCTGCCGAGGAGGCATTCATGAACGCTGGGCATGGGATTCGCCATGAACCGGTGATGCACAATTTTTTCCTCATCGCCGGGCCAGCCGATGACCCGGCCAGGGCGCGCGGACGCGATGCGGCGGCGGCCTTAAAGAAGATCGCCGCAGGAGAACATCGTTTCGTGTCACGCGGTGACGACAGCGGGACCCACAAACGTGAACGCTCGTTGTGGAAGACGGCTGGGGGTCAGCCGGAGTGGGAAGGCTACGTCGAGAGCGGTCAGGGTATGGGACCGTCGCTCGTCATGGCTGATGAGATGAACGCCTACGTGTTGACCGATGAAGGCACGTGGCTGAAACAGAGCGGCAAGTTCCGCCTTGTTCCGCTGGTAACGGAAGCGGCCGGGCTTCGCAATCCTTACTCCGTGATGGTCGTCAACCCGGACAAGCATCCGTCGATCAATTCGAAGCTCGCCGGGGCGTTCGTTGATTTCCTGATTTCCGCGCAGGGACAGCAGTTGATCGCCGAGTATCGGATCAACGGGCAGGTGCTGTTTTACGAGGATCGGTTAGAGAAGGAATCGTCCGAGTGATTCGTGAGGGAATCCTTGACGCGCTGACGCTCCTTTGGCACCGTGACGCTTCAGTAATGGACGCGGCGATCCGGAGTGTGTGGGTCTCGGCGCTGGCGGTGTCTGCGGCGTCATTCGCGGGCATCGGAACTGGCCTGCTGCTGGCTCGCAAGGCAATTCCCGGTCGGTCGCTGCTGGTAGTGCTGTTCCGCGTTGGGATGGCGATGCCGACTGTCCTAATCGGGCTTTTGTGCTATGCGGTGCTGTCACGGCGAGGGCCATTGGGCGGCTTCGAGCTGCTTTACACGACGTGGGCGATCGTGATCGGTGAATTCTTCCTTGCCCTGCCGATCGTGACGACTTGGACACACGGAGCCATCCGGCGGCTCGACCCACGTGTCTCAGAAACCGCCCGCACACTGGGAGCAGGACCGGTCCAGCGAGCAATCACTTATCTGCGCGAAACTCGGCTGGCGATCGCCTTGGCGGTACTGACAGCATTTGCCCGCTGCTTCACGGAGTTGGGTATCGCCATGATGGTCGGCGGGAACATCTGCGGCCGGACACGCACACTGACGACGGCGACGGCCCTCGAAACGGCTCGCGGCGAATTTGCCCGCGGCGTCGCAATGAGCCTCATTCTGCTGCTGATCGCGTTGCTTGTGACCGTGGCCGTCGCTTCGCTCAGCCGTGCGGATCGGGAGACAATGACGTGATCTCCGATTTCGTGACTTCAGGCACGACGACCGATCCCGTCATCAGCGCTGGCAATCTCTCCGTCTCCAAAGGCAACCACGTTATCTGCCGTTTGGCTGACTTCACCGTGTTTCCCGGTGAACGACTCGGCATCGGCGGTGCGAATGGCAGCGGAAAATCGACGCTGCTTCGCGTGCTAGGCGGACTCGAACGGGACTTCACCGGCACCTGCCGGATCGACATTCCGCCATGCGACCGAGTGTTCGTCCATCAGACGCCGTACCTGTTGCGCGGCACGGTCCTGCACAACGTGGCCTACGGTCTGGCGGCCCGATCGGTAAAGCGTTCAGCGCGTCGGCGGATCGCCCTCGACTGGTTGGCGCGACTGGGCATCGCTGATCTTGCTGACCGCCGTGTGGACAGCCTCTCCGGCGGGGAGGGCCGCCGGGTCGCCCTGGCCCGCGCGTGCGTGTTACGTCCGAAACTGCTGCTTCTGGACGAACCGTTGGCCGACCTCGACGAATCTGGTGCCGGCTGTGTCCGGGAAGCACTCGCGGAACTCTCCGATGCGACAGTCCTCATTGCCTCGCCGATACCGCTTCCAGACGGTTTGGTCGCTCGGTGGGTGGAACTGGGCTGCTAACCGCACTGTAAAGGATAGTGCTTTGTCACAGCTAAGAATTTGGATTGGGGTGGCTGGGGTTGAGCGCAGCGAACCCCCAGTTGGCCAGTTCCGGGGGCTCACTTCGTTCGACCCCGGCCACCCGAGAACTAAGCTGTGACAAAGCAGTAGTAGTCGAGTCTATTAACGGTCAATTGATGGTGGTGATTTCCCCTCCGTTTCGCGTACACAGCGCACGAAACATCGGCAAACCGATATCGTCAGTAATGACTCGAGTCGAAGCGTCCATCAGCAGAAAGTTGCAGCCGGCCGGATGCGGACCGTGAAAGGATGATGGGCTGCTGGTCGGACCGTTGGGCACTCCTGAGCGTGCATGTACGAGGATTGCTGTAATCGGCGGACGCCATTTATAACAGGGTGGATCGGCTGGAGGGTTATACTGAGGATGGGGGGCGCTCGACTGATTGTAAACGACGTTCTGCCGAGGAACGACGCCAACCCACGTGCTTTCCGCGATCCGGCTCATCCGTTCTCCGATACCGATGGTGTGTGACAAGCCATCGGTAATGTCTGACGACCGAATGCGGCTGTTTCGATGAAACACACCGTTAAACGGCTGCCGCTCGTATGCCCCATAGTTCGGATCGACGCTGTTCCCACCTCCGAGGGAACCCACATAGCTGCAAACGGCGGCATCGGTAAGCATGGTCGGAGAATTGGTCTTCATCGGTGGGCTTCCGCAAGTGGTCACTTGGATCAGCCGTCCACTGGTGTCGCTGGGACAGAGAAAGAGTTCAACGGACGTCCGACGGGCTTCGGCGTTCTCCGCCGCAGTGATCGGCAGATTGAAGTTGATGCGGTCGTGCAGGTTTTCCTGTTCGAGGTAGGGCAGCAACAGGGCGAAGAAACTCCACCCGGGTCCTCGTTCATCCGGGAAACTGCGAGTGTTGCCCGTCTGGTAACGCCAGTTGGGATCAGCCAATGTCGAGATGAAGCCGGAAGGGAAAGTCCTGTGACTGCTATGGTAACTGTGCAGTGCCGCCCCCATCTGTTTCAGGTTGTTCAGGCATTTGGTGCGGCGGGCCGTTTCGCGAGCTTGCTGTACGGCTGGAAGGATAAGAGCGACAAGAACTCCAATGATCGCAATGACCACCAGCAATTCGATCAAGGTGAAACCGTGACGGCGATTCATGAGAGTGCGTGTTCCCAAAGAGGTTCAACACCGCTGATTGCAAATGGCACCACCGTGCCATTTGCTGCCGATTGTACCACGGTAATGAACAGGGTCAAGCGACCCGCATTTGCCGTTTGCCGAGACGCTGTCGTGAGTCCTGATTAAGCACTTGAGAGTAGCTTGCACACGAAATGTGGTGTGACGCAAACCGGCATTCTGTGATATAATTCCCGTATGGCCGAATACCCATCGAATTCGATCAAAACGGCGCCCGCCGACGCGGACATTCCTCCCGATTGGCTGGAGGATTTCGAAGCCGCCGCACGCCGCAGTCTGGAAACCCGTTTTCGCTACGCATTCATTCGCACATACAAGCCGGTGCTTGACGATGAACCGTTCCGAGCGTTCGACACGACGGCCGACTACCGGCGTTGGTGCGAGGAAAATCTACCGGACTGGTTAGGGTATGGGCGCGTTTGATCTGCCCGACTATGGTCCCAGTTCCTCCTGCCAACGCTTCGGCACAGCCTCGAAGGCGTCCTGATAGGACGCTTCCAAAGGGACGAGGATATAGTGATCCGGAGCCAGGAACAGTGGCATGTCCGGCAACGTGCCACCAGTCGCGACCGGCTCAACATAAGCCTTCTTGACTTCGCCGGCGGGATACGCAACCAGCGTCAACGGTTCCTCCCGCGGAAGCTCGAAGCCGCCCTCCGTGATCTCCGACCAGATGGCACCGTGGACACCCTGGGGATCGCGCGGACCTGGTGGGAATAGGTCGACAACGAGCAGATGGACACCCGCGTCCAGTAGTTCCAACGCTTTTGCGACAAACGATCGCAAGGCGTTCTGGGTTGTCTTATTGGCGGGCGAGACGATTTCGAGTATCGCCGCAACTCGATCGCTGCTCGCGTGGCGGATGACGATTCGACTGCGTTTGTCCGCGTACCGCTCGATCTCAGTGGTTGCGGTGAAACGGTCGGTCAAGAAGACGGGCCCGAAGCCAAGGACGGCCCGCTCGGCCAAAGCATAGTAGTCTCCAGGCAGCAGCCCAGTGTTCAAAGCACGTTTGAGTGCGGAAACCCACTCGTGGTGGAAATCGTGGAAGATCCCCGCGCCTACTCGGGTCCAATCGTGAATCGGCATGGCTCCGACCTCTGATCTGAAAGGCGGAGAGCTGACACCCGCTATTGTACAGGCCCCAAGCACGATTGTGAATCTTCGAAGCCGTCAAGTGAAACACGGCTAGCAAGCCGCGTCGACTGCTTCCCCTTCCGCCACCTTCTCGATTCGCACGGCGCATACCTTTGTCTCGGGGATCTTGGACACGGGGTCGAGGGCTGCGTTGGTCAGGACGTTCGTTGGAGCCTCGGCGAAGTGGAAGGTTAGCGACACGACGCCCGGCGGACACGTATCGGTGATGCTCGCTCGGACTTTGATCTTGCCACGGCGCGACGAGACGCGTAGCAGGTCCCCATCGGCGATTTCCAGATTCGCGGCGTCGTCCGGATGGATTCGCAACAGTTCTTCGCTGTCCAACGCGTCCAGTCCTTCCACGCGCCGGCTCATCGTGCTCGTGTGGAAGTGGTAGAGACTCCGATCCGTCGTGAGCGTGAGCGGGTACTTGTCGTCTGGAAGCTCGGCAGACGGTTTGTACTCCAGAGGCACGAAATGGCCTTTGCCTCGGGCGAACTTCTCGGAATGCAGGAAGGGCGTCCCAGGGTGATCCGCGTTTGGACATGGCCACTGCAACCCGCCATTCTCCAAACGATCGTAGGACATGCCGCCATAGCTGGGTGTCAGCGACGCGATTTCCCCCATGATTTCCCTGGGGTCGGTGAAGTCAAACCCCTTCGCGCCCATTCGCTTGGCGATTTCGCACGCGATCCACCAATCGGGTTTGGAATCGCCGACTGGTTCGATAGCCGGGCGTACGCGTTGGACGCGTCGTTCGGTGTTCGTGTTCGTGCCATCCTTTTCGGCGAAGCTCGCGGCGGGTAGGACGACGTGCGCGAACTTCGCCGTTTCAGTAAGAAAGATGTCCTGGCAAACGAGGAATTCGATCTGCTTCAAGGCTTCCTCGACGTGGTTGGCATCGGCATCGGCCAAGATGGGATTCTCGCCGACCATGTAGAACGCCGTGACCTTGCCATCGCTAATGGCATGGAAGACTTCCGTCAGGGGTACTCCGAGCGAACCGTTTAGCTCGCAATCCCAGGCCGCTTCGAATTTCTTCTTCACGTCCGGGTCTACGACTTTCTGGTAGCCGGGATAGACGTTTGGCAGGGCGCCCATGTCGCAGGCGCCTTGTACGTTGTTTTGGCCTCGAAGCGGGTTCACACCCGTGGACGGCTTGCCGATGTTGCCGGTCAACATGGCCAAGTTAGCCGTCGCCATCACGTTGTCCGTGCCGTGCGAATGCTGCGTAATGCCCATCGCGTAGCAAATCGACGATGGCTTCTTGGTCGCGTAGGCTCGAGCCGCGTCAATGATCTTCTCTTTCGGCACACCCGTCGTCTGTTCGACGAAATCCAGATCGAAGTTTGCCAGCGATTCGCGGAACTCCTCAAAATTCTCGCAACGGTCGGCGATGAACTGCTCGTCGTGCAGCCCTTCGTCGACGATCACACGCATCATGCCCATCAGCAACACGACGTCCGTTCCCGGCTTGTGTCGCAAGAAGATGGCCGCATGCTCCGTCAATTCGATTTCTTTCGGGTTGGCGACAATTAGCGTGGCGCCGCGTTTGGCCGCTTCCTTGATGTTCAACGACAGCACGGGGTGCGCCACCGTGGTGTTGGTGCCGATGGCGAAGATGCATCCCGCATGGCGAAGCTCTTCGATGCTGTTGGTCATGGCGCCGCTGCCGAATGATGTGACCAGACCGGCCACAGTTGGGCTATGTCACAACCGGGCACAGTGATCGATACTGTTTGAACCCATCACTGCCCGAGCGAACTTCTGGACCACGTAATTGTCTTCGTTCGTACACTTGGCCGAGGCGGTCGAGGCGAACTGGTCGCCCTTGCGTTTCGAGAACTCGTTCGCGACCAGGTCCAACGCCTCGTCCCACGATGCTTCGACGAATTCGCCGTTCTTCTTGATCAGCGGCGTCGTCAAGCGATCGGGATGATTGACGAACTCGTAGCCAAAGCGGCCTTTGACGCAGAGACGACCGTGGTTCACCGGGCTTTCGGTGGCACCGCGCGAGCTGACGAGCCGATCGCCGCGAACGCCCAGGTAGATGCTGCAGCCAACGCCGCAATAGGGACAAACCGTCTTGACCTCGCGTGACGGCGTCTGGAACACCTTGGGCACCAGCGCTCCCACGGGGCACCTGACGACACACTCGCCGCAGGACACGCACCGCGAATCCTTCATCCCCTTGTTTCCGAAGGTGCTGATCAGCGTGTTGACGCCACGGAAACCGTAGTCCAACGCATTCACTCCAACGATCTCGTCGCACGTGCGAACGCAGATGCCGCAAAGTATGCACTTACCGTGATCCAGGTCGAAAAACGGATTCGAGCTATCGACTGGCAGAGCCTTCTCGCGTCGTCTGAGCCGGGCGAGCCGATCCTCGTCAATCCCGACATAGTTGGCGACGCGTTGAAGCTGACAGTTGTTGTTTTGCGCACAGCTTAGGCAGTCGCCGTCGTGGTTCACCAGCAGCAATTCCACGGCGATTCGGCGGACCTGGTCGATCGTTTCGCTTACGGTCCGCACGACCATGCCGTCCTCGGCGGGCGCGAGACAAGATAACGCCTGCCGACCTTCGACTTCGACCATGCACACCCGACAGACACCGGCGGGCTTCAAATCCGGGTGATGGCACAGATGCGGGATGTAGATACCCGCCGCCGCCGCCGCTTCCAGGATGGTCATGCCCGGTTCTGCGGTTGTCTTCTGTCCGTCAATCGTTAGCGTGAGTTTCTCCACGATCGGATTCCCTTTTCTTGCTGAATGAGGTTCAAACCTCTAATGCTGGCATCTTGCCCACGCACGGTGAAAGCATCGGTGGCAACCGCGACTACCCCGTCGGCACCATCTCGTCTACCGCCGCGGTCTCCTCTTCCCTCTCTACCTTGACTACCGATGCAAACGGGCACACGTCAAAGCATGTTCCGCAATAAGTGCACAGTACCTGGTCGATCACCTGCGGCTTCTTCTTGTCGCCCGTGATCGCGTCGACGGGGCACTTCTTGGCGCACAATCGGCAGCCGTTGCATATTTCGGGGTCGATATCGTACTGGAACATGCCGCGGCACTGTTTGGCCGGGCAACGCTGCTCGTTGATGTGGGCCTCGTATTCGTCGCGGAAGTAGCGGATCGTCGTCAAGACGGGGTTCGGGGCCGTCTGGCCCAAGCCGCAAAGCGATCCCTTCTTCACGCCTTCGGCCAATTCCACCAGCAGGTCGATATCGCCCGGCTTTCCCCGCCCCTGCGTGATATCCTCCAGAATCGTCAGCAACTGATTGGTCCCCAAGCGGCAGGGTACGCACTCGCCGCACGATTCTTTCTGGGCGAAGTCGAGGAAGTACCTCGCGAAATCAACCATGCAGGTGTTCTCGTCCATGACGACCATGCCGCCGGAACCCATGATCGAACCGGCCGCTCCGAGCGAGTCGTAGTCGACGCCCGTATCCAGAAGATCGGCCGGAATACATCCGCCCGACGGCCCGCCCGTCTGCACGCCCTTGAACGGTTTGCCATCGAGCACACCGCCGCCGATGTCAAAGATCATTTCGCGCAACGTGGTCCCCATCGGGACTTCGACCAACCCCGTACGCTCAACCTGCCCGACCAGGGCGAAAGTCTTGGTACCTTTGCTCTTTTCTGTTCCATACTCCGCAAACCAGTCGGCCCCGTTTTGGAGAATCGTGGCAACACACGCCAAGCTCTCGACGTTGTTGATAATGGTCGGCTTCTGCCAGAGTCCGGAGACGGCGGGAAACGGCGGACGAGGGCGAGGCATCCCGCGTTCTCCTTCGACCGACGCGATCAGCGCGGTCTCTTCGCCGCAGACAAACGCTCCCGCACCTTCCTTCACCTTGATGTGGAAATCGAATCCGGAGCCCCGGATGTTCTCACCCAGCAAACCGTACTCTTTTGCTTGCTTCAGCCCCAGATCCAAACGCTCCAACGCCAGCGGATATTCGGCTCGGCAATAAATGTAGGCCCGACTGGCCCCGATGGCATATCCGGCGATCAGCATTCCTTCCAGTAGCGCGTGCGGATCGCCTTCCAGAAGCGATCGATTCATGAACGCGCCGGGATCGCCTTCATCGGCGTTCGAGATCAGATATTTCTGATCGCCCGGGGCATCACGACAAAATTGCCATTTTCTCCAAGTCGGGAACCCCGCGCCGCCGCGACCTCGCAGGCCCGAGTTCTTCACTTCCTCGATTACCTGTTCGGGGCCCATCGCCAACGCTTTGGTCAGTCCAGCGTAGCCGCCATTGGCCAGATAGTGATCGATGCTCGATGGGTCGATGAAGCCGCAGTTCTTCAACGTTCGCCGGACTTGAGGCTTGAAAACCGGGGTCTCAAACAGCGGCTGGATTCCGTCGACGTTCCCTTCGCCGAACGTGCCGAGTGCGTAGTCCGCCAGTGGGTCGTCACCCATGAGGTAGGCATCGACGATTTCCGCCGCCCGTTTAGGCGTGACCTCGCGGTAGAAGACGCCCGGCTGCGACGGCTTGATCACGCAGACGATCGGTTCGGCATAGCACAGGCCGATGCAGCCCACCTCGATGATATCGCAGTCCAGGTCGTGCTCCTGCAGTTTCTGTTCGAAGGCTTCGCGAGCCTCCATAGCTCCGGCCGAGCGACCGCAGGTTGCCGTGCCCACGAGGATTCGCGGCTTGGGGCTCGACTGCAGCGCGTCCCACTGTTCGGTTGCTTGCTGCCGCAGTTGGTCAAGATTCACCGTCATCTTTGTCAGCCTTTCCATTGCCCGTCTTTCGGAACAGTTTGGCTACTTTCTTGGGCGTCAACTTAGCTTCCACTTTTTTGTTCGCCATGATGCAAGGAGACAATCCACAGGCCCCGATACACGCGACTGTCTCCAGCGTGTACTCGAGATCTTCGGTGGTCTCTCCCTCCTTGATTCCCAGTTGGTTCTCAAGGGCTTCCAGGATCCGAGTCGCCCCGCGCACGTGGCATGCGGTTCCGCGGCAAACCATGATGTGGTTCCTGCCGATGGGAGTGAACCGGAACTGGGCATAGAAAGTCGCGACGGCATACACGGCGCTTTCCGGTACGCGTGCGAACCGGGCGATCCTGAACATCGCGTTCTCTGGCAGGAATCCGGCCTTCTCTTGAACGCGTTGAAGAATTGGAATCAACTCGTCTCGCCGTCCTTCAAAGGACGACAACACATCCTCCAAGCACTCACATTCTGTCATGGCGTTTTCCAGATTGGCGTTTTGCGGCGGAGCCGATCGACAAGTCGCCACAGGTGGGACAAGCGGACAGAAAGCTACCAAACAACGTAGCTGAACGTGCGAACACTCCGTTCGCTCTGAATTCTCGCGAATTCAGCTACTGGCAGAATCGTCTGTCCGCTTGCCTGGGGCGCGCGTCGCGCGGCCAGAATGCGGAAATGACTCACCACAATATGATGTCTTGGTGAGTTTTCCGCAAGACAGTCTCGGTTGGGCGTTTACCCGTAGGGGTACATGCCCTTCTGGACGGCAGCAAGACGCTCCAGCAGAAGGTTGTGCTTCTTCTCGTCCTCCATCAGATACTCCAGAAGATAGGACTGAATCAGCATCCCCTTGGCGCCGCCAATCGCCTTGAGTGCTTCGTCGGCCAGTTCGAGGGTTTTCTTCTCCAGCTTGATATGATCCTCGATCATCCCCCATACAGCGCCCACTTCATCCGGCGTCAGACTGACCGACTTACCCTCCAAAGTGTCGGCAATCCATCCCTGCACGCGGTAGTGCATATGCGAATCGCGCTGAATGATCTCCATGACCAGTCGGACGATGGGATTCTCTGTTTGTTCCATCACGCGCCCGGTCGATGCGATCGACGCGATTTCGACCTTCCGCCAGGCTTTCATATTTGCGACCAGATCCTGCTGGACTTTCTTACGTGATTTGGTGGCCTTCTTTTTTGGTTTCGCCGCTTTTTTCTTCGCTTTCGCCATGTTGATTTCTCCAAAGCTCTGCCAGTTAGATGGTAAGATAGTGGCTAGGTGCCAATCAACGATTGATCGGCATTCTCTTATGTTTCTCCAGAAACCGCAAGGACGGGGATAGCTGACATCGCCACATCAGTGGCAAGCCTACGAACAGAACGCATGACCCGCTCCAGAGATCTCGCGACTAGACCGGTTCGGTGTTTGGTGACTTCTGGTGTATTCGAAGCACGACACGAAAAGTGGCACCTTCTCCGGGTTGCGACTCCACTCGGATCTCCCCGTCGTATCGTTTGATGATTCCGTAGCAGATGGAGAGCCCGAGTCCGGTCCCGTGGCCTTGAGGTTTCGTGCTGACGAACGGATCGAAAAGGCAATCCTTCACTGCTTCGTCGATCCCGGGTCCGTCGTCGCGGACGGAGAGAATCACCCGGCCGTCCTCCGGCGACGCCGTGATCCAAATGTTTCCATGCCCGCGTTCCGTCATGGCCTGCAGCGAGTTGGTGATCAGGTTGATGAGGATTTCCTCCAGTTGTACTTCCTCGATGCTCACTCGGGGAATCTCTGCGTCGTAGTCCCGGTGGATCCGCACGTTCGCCAAGCGTGCTTCCTTC
>JADHUC010000085.1 GCA_016784735.1 Pirellulaceae bacterium
GGCATGGGCCCCCGTCGGTACCTTGATCTCGACACTTGTCTTGCCCAACGTGGTCTGGCCTGTGGCGACCTGTTCCCCCTCCGGGTTGAACACGTTTACCCGCACCGTTTCGGCGCCCCAGCCGGTGGCGGTGATGCGGAACTCGGCCGCATCCTTTGGCACGTGGAAGTACATCCGCCCCGCTACGTAGATCAGTGACGCTCCGTCCGTCGTGAGAATTCCGATCGGTACGTTGGCGGCGATGACCGAGTAGGCACAACTACCCGATGAAGCCCCCAGCAGATAGATACCGTCAGCGTCCGGCGTGAATCGAACGGTCCCCTCCTCGTTGTGCGGAATCGTGCCGTTGGCGATCTTCTCCATCTTGGTGTTTCTCAAGTCCCAGACCAACATGGACTTGTACTTCCCCACGGGCCGATTGCGCAACACGATCTCCACCGGCTGACCTTGCCTGGCCGCCACCAACATCAGATTGTCCCCTCGCAGAGTCACTCTGCCGAACTTCATCATTTCGCCTGTCACCTCAGGGGCGACGAGTTTGATTCCGCCGTCGGCCTTGTTGAACACGTCCAGCGTCCACTGTTCCGGCGTCTCGCGCGGTTCGTGCCAAGCCTGAAGCCGATCCGCGTCGATTTGATCGTTGGCCCATTTGAACCATCGAAAGTAGTCCGGGTGCTCTTTGTCGTACTTGATTCCCTCGTAGAAGACCCAGTATCCGGCCGTGACGTCCGAAATCATCACCGCGTTCTTTCCGCAGAACTCCGGATCCGCGCCTCGTACGACAGGGTCGATGCCGCCCGAGTAGATGAAGGGGATCTTCGCTTGCTGCGGAATCTTCATGCCATCGAGCAGCTTTTGCCGGTTCGATTCGAGTGCCTCGCTTTGCGGCAAGAATCGCGACGGCCGCCCGTAGACCCACGGGTCGGCCAGGATGATCGGCGCTTCGTCCGTGGACCATTCTGGGTAACAGGCACGCACCATGAACGGCGTTCCCGGTGCGGGATAGATGCAGAACTGGAACGCCGGGTCGTGCTTGTCCACTTCCTCGCGCAGCTTCCGGCACCGCTGGCGCCAGTCGTCCACCTGAAACTCGACGAACGCCTCGTGCAGCCCCTGTTGTTCGAGCCACGACTTTCGCGTGCCCGGTTCGAGCTTCGGACGATCCACTCCTTTCGCCTTAAGGAACGGTTCCAGGATCGCATCTTCGTAGGTGATCTCGTACAAGTTGCCATACCCGCCGGGCCAGTAGTTTTCGTAATCGAGAAAGACGCCGATCAGATGGTCCGATTGGGCACTCATCTTGGCGTACTCGACGATATACTTGGTGGTCCATTCCCAGAACTCGTCCGAGCACGCACTCCACAGCGGCTGTTCGCTGCCGTTGGCCCACAGCACGCGTTTGCCGTCGGCCGCAGGCCCGCGGGGCGCCCCCAGTGTGCCCCGCATCCACGGCAGGTGGAAAATGCCGTACTTTTCGCACCACTCGTTAACCTGCCGCACCTCGTCCGGCCGGTCGTGTCCGCGCCGCGGCGAAAAAACGTTGAACCCGGCTTGCGCCGTTTCGCGGACGATCCATTCCTTGGTGACCCAGCCTTCCTCCGGTTGCATGACTTTGTCGACCAGGATCCTCAGCTTCTCGGTCCGTCCAAGATCGCTACGACGGGTTTCCTGGGCGATTGTGCCGGTCGCAAGAACGAACCATAGTAACGCCGCGGCCGATTGTAGAATTGTCCATCTCACAAGCATTGACTCTCTCCTCG
Source organism: Pirellulaceae bacterium (assembly GCA_016784735.1). GTDB lineage: Bacteria > Planctomycetota > Planctomycetia > Pirellulales > Pirellulaceae > JADHUC01. The sequence continues at coordinate 1,761 of JADHUC010000085.1, forward strand.
ACTAGTGTTCGGTCGGCAGACGTTGTTGACCGTAACGGCGTGCCTCATGTTCCATGCGTTCAGTCAAGTCGTTCCGGGTCTGTTCGTCAAGCGTTGGAGGCTCATAGGATTCCAGCAATTGCTTCACCTGACGATGCGCCCGCTCTTCCAGCGTCAACTCGCCCTCCTGCTCCCATCGCGTTTTGCTGGCGCGGTCGATCACGGGTCCCGGGAAGAAGATCTCCTCGTTCATGTAACGTCGTGTGTGATCCGAGATAAGCAGATGACGCTGTTCGAAAAGTTCTTGAAGTATCCCGCGTGCAGGAAAATCTTCCTTCGGTTCGATGCCTTCGACCAGCCTGAGCGCCATCCCACATACTTCGTTGTCCAGGACCAGTTTTTCCAGGCTCTGGCAGTTTTCAAAGTCGATCATCCCAGGTCCCGAAATGCTGTTGATTCCGGACAACGCACCCAGGACCGCGCCCATTCCCGTCTCCAGCCCCGCCTGGGCATCGACCTGCTTGGCGTCGCTCATGGAGATGTAGGCCTGTGTCGGCAATCCCAAGTGCTTTCCGATCTCGTTGTAGGCACAGGCGATCATCATCGTCTCGATGGCGCCCATGGGCGTCGTTTCAAAGCGGACGTCAAAGATGGCTGGCGAGCCGCCGTAGAGAACCGGTGTTCCGGGGTTGACCAATTGGCTGATGACCACACCGCTTAGCGTTTCTGCCGTGTGCTGGATGAGTGTGCCTGTTAGCGTCACTGGCGCAACGAGTCCGGAAAGGGGCATGGCGACGATCTCCACCGGGATCGAATAATGCGCGTAGTCGACCAAGTTCTGGCAAGTGACCTCGTTCCAGTGAAGCGGCGACGTGGGGCAGCAGGAGAAGACGGCCAGCGGTCTGTCTCGAAGCGATTCCGCCGTCCCTCGAATCGCCATCTGCAGGTCCTTCATTACACCGAAGGACTCAACGGAAAACGCCCCCGTCACCACCGGTTTCTCGCAATAGAGGAGGCTCAAGAATAAACGGTAACTGTCCGAGATTTCGGCTGGGACATCCGACGGGATCATGGCCGTACTCTGCGAGGTAATATGCCCGAGTTGGCTGACCACCTTTGTATATTCGATATAGTCCCGCGTGGTAGGCGCACGCATCTTCTTGTTCAGATGATCCAACACGTACAGTGCAGAAGAGCCCGGCGTGAAGTACACCGCGTGCCCGGAGAAGTTGTGGGTCTGGTTGCCTTCCACGTCGTACAACCGGATGGAAGAGGGCGCTGATTCAATCGCTTCGTGGATGATGTCTTCGGTGAACGCGGCGTGACGCCGCTCGATGTCGACCTTGGCGCCGTGGTCCGACAGCACCGAGAGCGTCTGCGGGTGGTCGACTCCGACGCCTAGGGTACAAAGGATGTCGATAGCCTCGGCGACGATCTGCCGGACGAAGTCGTCACTCAACAGTCGGATAGAAGGTCGCATGGACGACACCCTTATCTTATGTACGCCGAAAGGCTTCTGGATCGCGGACCATCGGATACAATAAGCACCACGATAGCCGACTTTCCAAGCGGACAACACCAGCCAGACCGAGTCCTCACATTTGTAGCGGAAGTCGCAAGACTTCCGACGCGAAGGGAAGGATCTCGGAATTCCTGCAAATCCCGCTACCCGCGGACGATGGCCGACGACTCGGTCGCCCGGACTAAGCTCCACAAAACGAAAGGTCAAACCATGAACCAAGAACTCGATCGCCGCCAATTCTTCGGTGCAGTTGGCGGAGCGACGGCCGCCTTGACGGCCACGGGCGCCAAGGCCGATACGAACAGCCAGATTCAATGCGGCGTCATTGGGATCGGCCGCCGCGGCGCGGGGCTACTGCGGGGCGTTTTGAAGATGCCCGACGTGCGAGTGACAGCTTTGTGCGACATCAAGGCGGGGCACCTCGAACGGGGACGGGAAATGGTGGTCGCGGCCGGCCAGGCGAAACCGCCGGGATACGGCGAAAAGGGCCCGCTGGACTACCGGCGAATGCTGGAAAGGAAAGACCTGGATGCAGTGGTCATCGCTACGCCGATGCAGGATCACGCGGTGATGTCCATTGATGCGATGCGAGCTGGGAAGGCGGCGTTGAGCGAAGTCGCGGCGGCGGTGACCATGGACGAGTGCTGGGGATTGGTACGGGCCGCAGAAGAAACAGGTCAACTGTACATGCTGGCGGAAAATGCGTGTTACTTCCGCAACCTCATGACCGTCTGGAACATGATCCGGGCAGGGCTGTTTGGCCGTCTGACGTACGGCGAGTGCGGCTACGTCCACGACTGCCGGTTTCTGAACTTCGAGGGCGATGGTTCATTGAGTTGGCGAGGGAGGCTCGTCCGGGACCACGTCGGCAACTGGTATCCCACGCATGCGATCGGCCCGGTGGCGCAATGGATGGGCATTAACAAGACCGATCGCTTCGCGTCGCTGGTGGCGATGACGACCCCACCGGTCGGCGCGCGTCGAGATGCCGTCAGGCGGTTCGGAACCGACAGCCCGCAAGCAAAGACGCCGTTCTCGAAAGGCGATTCGATAACGACGTTGATCCAAACCGCCTCGGGCGCCATGATCGACTTGCGTTGCGACACCCTGTCAAGCCGGCCTCACCGGACGACCACCTATCACACGATCCAAGGCGAGACCGGATCGTACCGATCGCTGACGGGCGACGTTTGGACCGAGTCGAGGAGTAAGGCGTACAAGTGGCAGACGTTGGAGCAATATGCCGAAGAATTCGATCATCCCCTATGGAAACAGTGGGAGCAACAAGCCAAAGACAGCGGTCACGGCGGTGTCGATTTCTTTGTCATGAAGGAGTTTCTTGACGCTGTTCGCAACAATACCGCCTCGCCGATCGACGCGTACGACGCCGCTGCATGGAGTTGCATCGTGCCGCTGTCGGCCAAGTCGATCCACCAAGGGAATGCGCGGGTGGAGATCCCGGATTTCACGGGAGGCCGCGTGAAGGTAACGCCAGTCGATGCATAAATCGAGTTCAGCGTGACACGGCGAGACGGGCTCCTGAGATCGGCCGCCGCAAAGCACAGAAATCTTCCGTCAGCGCAATGCGACGACCACCGCGTTGTTGTCCAAGGCCATGGCCACGGGATGCGCCAGGTGGCTGCTTGACCACGACTTCTTGGGCCTGTTGTTTGCCGCGGTCAATGGATCAACGCGAAACACATCGGTACCGGTGCTGCGGATTATCACTTCGCCTGAATCCGCCTTCAGCAGATACGAAAGCCGGAAAGGCCTCAGCCGGTACTCCTTGGGCGAATAGAGCATACGCCCGAACCATTGACGCAGACTGCCGTCGCCGCTATAGTTATCGTCTATCGTCGATTAACGATTGGAGCTACCCACGGCAACCAAGCCTTGCACCCCGAAAGGACAGCCCGTCCAAGTGGAACTGCCCGATACGCGACGCGAAGACGAGCAGACTGCAGCACGAGTGATCGGCGAATAGACCTTAGGGTCGAATCGATGAACGATGTGAACTCGCCGTTGAATCTGCTGGTGTCGCTGGGTTCGATTGTCGTAGCCATCGTCATCAGTCGGTTTCTTACAGTGCGGATCACTGAAACGCTGAACAAACGGGCCAAGAAAAAAACGCATCCGCTGCAAACACCAGCAGGCGGGGCGCTCCTATTTGCCGTCATATTTGTGGTTGTGTGGTGTGTAGTGAGCTTCATTGTGTACTTGCCGTGGCTGCTTGTTCGCCTGTAGTCCAGTGCGAACGGCGCTTCGTTCCGCGTCTTGCCCGGGCAACATTTCAAGACTGAAGGTGTAGAACCATGATGCTTCGAACCGTGTCATTCCTTCTTCTACTTGTTAGCAATTTCATTCTGGCTGGCGGACAAGTCTCATGGTGCGCCGCGGCCGAGCCTGAAGATGGGGTTACGGAACCAGTTGCCCAGCCAAGCAAGACGAAGCCTGAATTGTCACCGGAACTATTGGGATTGCGCGATCGAGTGCGTGAGTGTCTGGCCTATTACTACCGCCGTTACGAAAACGCGGCTTACCGTACCCCGTGGGAGATCATGCACACACTGATCGCTTTTGGCGTTGATACCGACGTGGAGTCCCGTGGGCGGAAAGTCAACGCCATTGGCTGGCTGTGCTGGAATCGGCTGTGCGGCGGGTATCGGCTGTTTGGCGCGGAAGACGGCAAGCTCGAACCGCGTGTGGGGTACGGCGTTCAGGGACATGACGGGCAATTCTTGTCCCTGCTGGCCCTATCGAGAGTCCCCGCCGACTACACGATGAAAGCCAACGGCCATGAATTCACCGTCGCCGACCTGGTGGAGTACGAAAAACAGACCTGCATGCCTGAGACCGAACTGAGTTTCAAGCTACTGGCTCTGGTGCACTACTTGGACTCGGACGCGAGCTGGAAGAATCAGCACGGGCAGGACTGGGACATTCCCCGACTGATCCGGGAGGAGCTTGCGCAGCCCGTGATCGGAGGCACGTGCGGCGGAACGCACCGCATGATGGGCTTCAGCTACGCGGTCCGCGAGCGCGAGAAGCGAGGCGAACCGTTCGAGGGCGAGTGGCGGCGCGCCAAGAAATACGTGGACGACTACCACGAATACACTTTCAAGCTGCAGAATCCGGATGGCAGTTTCAGCACCAATTGGTTTCGGCGACGCGGCAACCGCGGCGGAATCGAACACCGTCTGAATACCACCGGACACACGCTGGAATGGCTCGCCTTGTCTTTGCCCGATGAGGAGCTTCGCGACCCTCGTGTCGTCAAGTCGGTAGACTACTTGACGCGGCTGCTGGACAACAACCGCTCGTACGATTGGGGATTCGGCGCCAGAGGTCACGCTCTGCACGCCCTGGCTATCTACGACATGCGGGTCTTTGGGAGTAAACCAGGACGCCGGCCGTTTTTGCGTCCTGACCAACAGCCGGAGACGGACGAGGTGGCAGCCCAGTGAAACTCCTTGGATTGCACACGCGTTGGAAGGCCGTTAACGTTCTCCCGAATGCTCCAACGTTGTGAAGTCTTTGAAGGGCAGTCGGAATGGCTTGTCGGACGTGTACTTGTGAACGGTCATCCACGCGAATTTGCGTTCGTGGATGTTGGCCGGATCCGGTTCGGGCAAGGGCTCGCCGTCGGCCTCCGCATAAATCGTCCGCACCACGCGGACCCGTTGTGACGATTTGGGGGCCAAGTCATAATCCGTCCCCTTCGTCAGTAACAGCCAACTGTTTTCTCTGAAGCCGCGTTTGAGTCTCCGGCGGGCGGCTTGCACCAATATGTTCTTTTCGCCGTCGCTCGGTTCACCGTTCTCGTGAATTTTTTTGATCAGCTTTTGCGTTTCGGACACGTCAAAGCTGACCCAACCGCAAGGCGGCAGGAAAGCCTCCATTTTGCAGTGCGAAGGCGAATTCTTGGGGACTAGCGCCAGTCCGTAGGTGACGCGAGTCGGGTGTCCGAGTGCCCGCCCCATTGTGGCGCACAGGCCATGATAGTCGCTGCAATGGCCACGCCGTTCGGTGAAAGCATGGTCGGCGTCGGCCTGCAACGAGGCGTTCACGTGATCGTACGTCAGATTCCGGTCAATCCACGACATGGCTCCGAAGAAGTCCCCGGCCGGGTCGGCGCTCTTCGGCGCGATCTCGGCCAGCGTTTTCGAGAAAGCTTCCTGGTCGCTCACGGGCTGCGGCCGGAGGTACGGATCGAAACTGGCAGGCCATTGGTCCACCGACGTGACTTTCGATGGTTCGAGGTTCCAACGTAGCTCCGAAACGCGAGCCGTGAAACGATGGCGGATCACCTGCGCCCCTTGCGGGTTGGCAAACTCGAAGTAGGCAAACTTGTTTCCGTAGGTCGACTCGGTGCCGATCTTGGGTTCGACTTTCTCCGGAAAGGTCGTCAATCGGCTGTCCGCTATTTCCTGCGCGAAGTCATTCTGTGGCAAGGGCAACCAGACTCGCAGAAGTTTGCAGTGATAAGGAGGCGTCACGACGACGGAGAAGTCGACATCGTGCAGAATTGGATCACGACGATCTGCCTGGTACGGCAGATTCGGACGGATGAGGCCCTCCTCCGCGGCCCGCGTCTGGTAGCCGGCTCCGAAATACTGACATAAGCAGGCATGGAACAACACGCAATGAATCTGGCTTCGTTTCACCGTGGTCTCCTTGTTTGGCAGATTCTTGGGCACGGGCTGAAGTCACTATATACCCGCAGCCGAATATAGGGTATATTTACCTGCGCGAATATATGGAGAGTACTTGTTTTGAATCACCTGATCCCCATCTTACAACGAATTGACTGAGCGGATGACCGCGTCTGCGTCTGGACGGTCGCGTGCCGCTCCGCAGGTAAAAAGGGAGACACCAATGAACCGACTGCACTTAACATTCCATCTTTCGGCCCTCTGTACCTTGGCGTCGGCGATTGCCGCCACGGGGTGCGGCAGACAAGCACAGTCGACGGAAGAGAACGCCACTCCCGCTGTCGCCGTGAAAACGGAATCGTCGCAAACCGCGGCGACTGCCGCGACGAAAGAGCAAGTCGAGAGTCTAGTCGCCACCGGCAACGGGATGGAAGCGATCCGTAAGGCGGCGGACGCGGAGAAGTATCTGCTCGCGTTCTTCTGGAAAGGTGATGACGACCAGAGCATCGCGATGAGGCGTGTGTTTGACCAGACGGTCGCGAAAGTGGCAGACCGAGCGGATTCGGTGGCGGTAAATATCACAGACGAATCGCAGAAGGAAATTGTCGAAAAGTACGGCTTGGAACGGGCGCCCACGCCTCTGGTTTTGGCAGTGGCACCGAATGGGGCGATCACCGGTGGCTTTCCAACGAGCTTCGAGGAAGAGGATCTAATGACGGCTTTCGTCTCGCCCGGTACGGCCAAGTGCATCAAGCCGTTGCAGGAGAACAAGCTTGTGTTGCTTTGCCTTTACAATGCAGACACCAAATCGAACGAAGACGCCATGAAAGGGATCCGTGACTTTAAGCAGGATGAAAGGTACGCCGAAGCGACGGAAGTGGTCGTGCTGGACCCTGCCGACTCGGCCGAAGCGAAGTTTCTCGCCGACCTGGGCGTCTCAGCGGAAACCGAAACGGCTATCACGGTACTGATGGCTCCTCCGGGAGCGCCGATCGGCATGATCGAAGGGCCGACGACCAAGGAATCATTCGTCGATATGCTGGCAAAGGCCCAAGCCTGCGGTCCCGGGGGGTGCGGTCCAGGGGGCTGCGGGCCGTGAAGCCATCGCGGGTCAAACTGTGCCCAACGAAATGGACATCAGGGAGTCATCGTAGGTCAGGCTGTGCCTGACAGAATGCGGAACGACGCCGCGACGGGCGGTTTCCGTCAGGCACAGCCTGACCTACTTCTCGCCGCTGGTTACCACGGATTGGTTTCTCTACGGACAGGAGGTTTTCCATGATTTCGCGAGGGAATGTGATGCGCGCTGCAGTCGCGGTGCTGGTTCTGGCGAGCGTTTGGCTTGGTCGAACGGGTCCGTTGATCGGCCAGACAGGTCCTGAGCATCGGGTCGCGGCGAAGACCAGTCCGGCGACGTCGGCGTTGAACACGGCTGCCCGAAATGGCAAATATCTGTTTGTGTTCTTCTGGAAAGAAAACGATCGGCAAACGCAGACGATGTATGGGGTCTTCAAGTCGGCCGCGCCTAAGATAGCCGAGTCGGCGACCGCGATCAGCGTTAACACGAACGACGCTCGAGAAAAGCCTATTGTGGACCGATTTGGCGTCAGCCGCGCGCCCATGCCGCTGGTCTTGGCTCTGGCTCCCAACGGAGCCGTGACTAAGGGATTTCCCGTCCGGTTTACGGAAGAGCAACTTCTGCACGACGCTTTCGTCAGCCCGGGCACGGCGAAATGTTTGAAGGCGCTCCAGGATCGGAAACTCGTGCTGCTGTGCGTGCAGAACCAAGGGACTCAGTTCAGTCAGGCGGCCATGCAAGGCGTAATGGGGTTCAAGTCGAAAGCACAACTCGGCAGCGCCACGGAAATCGTTATGGTCGATCCCAGCGATGCCAACGAGGCGTCGTTTCTGCAATCGCTTGAAGTTGATCCTCGAACCGCGAATGCTGTGACCGTTCTCCTGGCTCCGCCGGGACGCCCCGTGGCCAAATTCGTGGGACCGGTCAACACGGACGATATCGTCGCCAAGGTAACGGCATCCCAGTCGGCTTGCGGCCCTGGCGGCTGTTGCCCAGGCGGCCAGTGTGGTCCCCAGAAGTGACAAGAGTAACCAGGAGAGACTGCGATGAAACTACGGACCTTGGTCTGGCGCGAACTGTTCGAGCGCAAGAGCCAGATGCTCACAATCTTCCTGGGCATCTTGCTGGGCATCACGACCGTGATTGCCATCAAGAATATCACCTTCTATTCCGAGAAAGCTGTGGCTCGCGAGTTGGACAGTCTGGGAGCCAACGTCTTGGTTTTGCCCAAGGCCGTCACACTCCAAGACTACTACTCGGCCGACATGCACGAGCAGACGATTCCCGAGGAGTATGTATTACGGCTGGCCATGTCCAAGCTGCAGGGTGTGGACAACCTATCGCCAAAGTTGTGCGTGCCGGTCGAATTGCAGGAACGCCAGTTTACGTTGACGGGGATTCTGCCCAAAAGCGAGTTTCAGGCCAAGGCCGCCTGGGCTGGCGCGGGCATTTTCTCGCGGCCCATCGGCTGCGGGGCCATTGACACCGGAGCGGCGGCCAAGCCGGAGGACAAGAAGACGCTGGTTCGCAAACGAGTGATCGAAACGCTCGACAGCCACGAGACGCTGGTAGGTGCCGATGTCGCGGCGATTGTTGGCGTGAAGGAGGGCGATTCACTTGGTCTATTGGGTGACAAGTTTTCGGTGGTCGCCGTTTTGCCGCCAACCGGGACGGTGGACGACTCGCGAATCTTCGCGCACTTGCACACCGTTCAAGACCTGTCGGGCAAGGAACAGGTCGTGAGTTGCATCGAGATCGTGGGATGCTGCAAAGAAATCGCCGCCGGGCTAGTCGACGGCGTCAACAAGCTGTTGCCGGATGCCAAAGTGGTGACCGTTGCCCAGGTCGTCGCAACGCAGGCCAAGGTCAACCACATGATGGAACGCCTGTCGCTCATTTTCGTGGTCATCATCGTCGTGGTCGGCGGTGCCGGCATTGCCAATTACATGTACGCCAACGTGTTCGAGCGACGGCGCGAGGTCGGTACGTTAATGGCTTTGGGCGCCGAATCCTCCCTGATCCTGCGTCTCTTCCTGGTGAAGGCATTTCTGCTGGGACTAGCAGGTGGGGTCGGCGGTTTTGCTATCGGCACCATCCTCGCAGTAACGCTCGGACCCAGACTGGCGGGCGTAACGGTTCTTCCCATGCCCATCCTTGCCGTGTGGGCCATCGTGATTTCGGTCGGTATTGCTTTGCTGGCGAGCTATTTCCCGGCTCGGCGCGCCGCCCGACTCGATCCCTGTGCCACGCTCCAGGAGATATAGATCATGCTGAAAATGGAAGACGTCACCAAGACATATCAGCACCGTGGCCAAACGGTCATGGCATTAGATAGCGCGACGCTGGATATCCCCGAAGGCGATTTCGTATCGTTCGTTGGCCCCAGCGGCAGCGGCAAAAGCACGCTGCTGTTGATGCTCGGCGGCATGCTGTCTCCGACGTCCGGCCAGGTGCTTTTCAAGGACCAGTCCCTGTACGACCTGAACGCTAATGGTCGCGCACGGTTGCGCAAGGGAAACATCGGTTTCGTATTCCAGACCTTCAACCTGGTCCCCTATCTGACCGCTCTGGAAAACGTTCAGATACCGCTTTACCTGTCGGGACTCAACGATGCGGAACAGCACGAGCGAGCAACGGCCTTGCTGGAACGCGTCGGGCTGGGAGATCGACTGGACCACAAGCCGGCGGAATTGAGCGTGGGTCAGCAGCAGCGAGTCGCGCTAGCGCGGATGTTGGCCAATGATCCTGCCGTCATTCTGGCCGATGAACCCACGGGCAACCTGGACCCGGAAACGGCAGACCAGATGATCGGGTTTTTCGAGGCGTTTAACGACGAAGGGCGAACTATCGCCATGGTCACACACGATCCTCGCGCCGCGGAGCGAGCGAAGCACAAGCTAAAACTCTCGGAAGGCAAGATCGTGGAGGACCAACGTGGCGAGCATACACTGCACGTCGCTTGACGCGAGGTAGGTCCCGCTTGCCGAGCGGGACCTGAAGCGGGAATAACGCAGTCGATAGCTTGCGCACTTCCAGGTCCCGCCCGGCAGGCGGGACCTACTTTGCCGGATCTCGCATCAGGAACGGAGCACGAAGATGACAACGACGCCAACCTTGACAGAACGCGATTCCTGCGTTACCAAATCGCAATCAAAGTCTGGTTGCCGCGGACAAGATTCAACGAAACAGCCGCCCATGACCGCTGCAAAACGCACCGCCAAGAAGCAGGAGAGGCAAGAGCACGAAACAGATGACATTGATCTGATGTTTCGTGCATTCTGCGATCGAACGAGGCTGAGGATTCTCAGTCTTCTTCGGGGCGGCGAATCGTGTGTCAACGACATTGTCGCCGTTTTGCAGGCGCCACAGCCCCGCGTGTCACGCCATCTTGGCCATCTACGGAAGGCCGGGCTGGTCGTCGCGCGAAAATCCGGACTCTGGATACACTATTCTCTGACACCCGCGAAATCCGAATTCCACCGCAAGCTACTGGATTGCGCGACCTGCTGCTTCGATGAGGTCCCCGAGTTGAAAGCCGACGCGGCCCGTGCAGCCAAGCTGAGGAAGTCCGGCGGATGCTGCCCCAAGGAGTAGGGATCACCGCCACCGCAAAGGCAAGACCAAGCGAGATCGGGACGGTTGCGAACACATGCCCGAATCAAGCAGTGACATGCGATACGAGGATTCTCGTGCCGATGAACAACAGAACGCAACCGCCAAGAGCTTCGGCCCAGCGCCCAACCCGTGAACCGAAACGACTGCCGAACGTGATCCCCACACCGCTCAACGCCGCCGCGACGATCCCGATGACAACGGCCGGCATCCACATAGAGACTTGCATGAAGGCCATACTCATCCCAACGGCCAATGCATCAATGCTAGTCGCCACCGACAGCGTCACAAGCATCAGACCACGGGTCGGATCGGACTTGTTGACCTTGGATCTGTCGCCGCGCGCGTCAAGCAACATCTTTCCGCCGACGAACGCCAACAGGGCAAATGCGACCCAATGGTCGTAGTCGCTGATGTATGTGGCCACTTCCTTTCCCGCCAGCCACCCAAGAATCGGCATCGCGCACTGAAAAAGGCCGAAATGAAAGGCCAGACGAAAAGTATGACGGGGTGTCACGGAGTCCAGCGTTAAGCCAGCCGCGACCGACACCGCAAAGGCGTCCATCGCCAAACCAACGGCTATCCCAAGCAGATTCAGCCAGTTCAATTCCCAAATTCCTCCACAGCACCGGCGAGCGCACTTGCCCCCAAGCCCAAGTATAGCAGCACCCCGAGACGGCACACACGCCACATGCTCAAGCAGCGTACCCCCTTGACTAAAGACGAACCCGTAGCTATCGTTTATCGCCGATTTACGATAAAGGTATTACCATGGCGACCAAGCCCTGCACTCCAAAGGGACAGCCGGTCCAAGTGGAACTGCCCGATACGCGACGGGAGGACGAGCGACTTGCCGCGTTGGCGAAGGCTCTCGGGCATCCCGTCCGCGTACGGATTTTTCGTATCTTGGCGAGCCGCGACGTGTGTATTTGCGGCGATCTCGTCGACGCATTGCCGATCGCGCAATCCACCGTATCGCAGCATTTGAAGATCCTTAAGGAGGCAGGACTGGTCCAAGGAGAAATCGACGGCCCACGGGTCTGCTACTGTGTCAAACGACCGGCGTTAGAGAAGCTGAAGGAGCTTGTCGCGGAGTTGTAGGCTTCTTCCTCGAATCCTCTCACGAAACCGATATGAAGATGAATACAGACGCCAACACAAACAAGCCTAGTAAGGGCATCAGTTTCTTCGAGCGATATCTTACGATTTGGGTCGCATTCTGTATCGGAGGCGGTATCGTCCTCGGAAAGGTGGCACCTGGCGTTGCGCGGTCGTTGGATGGGATGGCCCTCTATGTTGACGATGCACCGGTTGTGTCGATTCCCATTGCGCTTTGCTTGTTCTTCATGATGTATCCCATCATGGTGAAGATCGACTTTGCGGAAGTGCTGAAGGCGGGTAGGGCGATGCAGCCGGTGGGCCTCACTCTGTTTATCAATTGGGCGATCAAGCCGTTTACCATGTACGGCATTGCATTGTTTTTTCTGGGAACGCTTTTTCTGGGCTTCATTGGTCCGGACGAGGTCGATCACGTCAGAATGCCGCTTGGCGAGGAGCTGGAGGTTGGCGAAGAGTACGGTTCCGGGCGCGTCGTACGGAACGAACATGGCGACAAGGTGTTGGAAGTCCCACTCTGGCGCAGCTATCTGGCTGGTTGTATCCTTCTGGGGATCGCTCCTTGCACGGCCATGGTGTTGGTTTGGGGTTATCTGGCGCGGGGCAACGATGGCCACACGCTGGTGATGGTGGCCATCAATTCGCTGACGATGCTGGTACTGTACGGTGTGCTCGGCCGCTATCTGCTGGATGTCGGGGAATTGCCCGTCCCGTGGCTGGCTTTGTTGTTGTCGATCGGGATTTACGTTGCGTTGCCTCTTGTTGCCGGATATCTGTCTCGGAGGTGGTTGATCGCGACGAAAGGCGAGCAGTGGTTCAAGGAGAGGTTTCTCCATTTCCTCACACCGGTGACGATTACTGCACTGCTGATAACGCTTGTCCTCCTGTTCTCCTTCAAGGGCGACGTGATCGTAGCCAAACCGCTGACGATTCTCTGGATCGCCATTCCGCTGTTCATCCAGACGGTCGTCATCTTTGCATTGGGATATGCACTGTCGAGAGTGTTGAAGCTCTCCTACGAGGACGCGGCCCCCAGTGCCATGATCGGGGCGTCGAATCACTTCGAGGTGGCGATCGCAACGTCGACGATGCTGTTCGGCCTGTCGTCCGGCGCCGCATTGGCCACGGTCGTAGGTGTGTTGATCGAGGTGCCCGTCATGCTGATGCTCGTCAAATTCTGTCTGCGTACGAAGGGTTGGTTTCAGCACGAACCAAATCAGTAATTGCTGCTTTCAGGACCGTTCGAGACGAAATACGCGATCGGATTCAACGGTACCTGGATACCGAGAAGCCCTAGATTCGTTGGGCACATCTTCGTAGCAACTTCGCAAAAGGTCTCCAACGAATCGAAGGAGACGGCGAATGTGGAACCGCCGGAAGCATCGACCGCCTGTTGTTGGGTAAAATATTCAAGGTGCTATTGCCTCTTATTGCGTATTTGGCTAATATTGCAAGAATAAAACAGCCGATGGGAGACAAATACCAACAGGGATAACGGATGGACAAAAAACGCCTCGCAAAATACGAAGCCCGCGCAAAGATCATCAAGGCACTGGCTCATCCGGCCAGGTTGCTGATCGTGGACGAACTAGCCCAGCACGGCGAGCGGTGCGTGTGCGAGTTGACGGAGATGATCGGGACGGACATGTCCACCGTGTCTCGCCACTTGAGCCAGCTAAAGAACGCGGGAATCGTCTCGGACGAAAAACGCGGCACTACGGTGTACTACCGCCTGCAAGTGCAGTGCATCATGAATTTCTTTGAATGTGTCGAATCGGTCATGGCGTGCAACGCTAAGAGCCAACAAGAGCTGCTTGCCTAGAAAGGGCCATGCTCCAGAGCATGGCCTTTCCTTTTTTGCCCATATTTGTATATTTAGCCAAGCAAGCCAACGCGGAGCGGTGGCTGCGAGAAGGGGACCTCTCGATGAACAAACGGGAATTTGGCATTCTGGCCGCCCTGGTGGGCGTCTTTGTTTTCGCCTACTGCGTCAACTTCGCGAGCCCAGAAATCAAGAAGGCCATTATGGAGGCGTTCTATATGCTCCAGTGGTATGTGCGTTATCATACCCTGGCGTGTGTGGTCCCCGCCATGTTCATCGCCGGAGCGATTGCGGTGTTCTTTTCCAAGGAGGCTGTGCTCCGCCACCTGGGACCCAAGGCCAATAAGGTCGAGGCCTATGGTGTGGCGTCGACTTCCGGCACAGTGCTCGCGGTTTGTTCGTGCAGTGTGTTGCCGATGTTCGCGGGCATCTATCGCGTGGGGGCTGGACTGGGACCCGCCTCGGCTTTCCTCTACTCCGGGCCGGCGATCAACGTCATGGCCATCTTTCTAACCGCCCGTGTGTTGGGGTTCGATTTGGGCATTGCCAGAATCATTGGGTCGATAGTATTCGCCGTCGTGATTGGCCTGATCATGGCTGTCATTTTTCGGAAGGATGAAGAGGATCGGACCGCTGCCGTGATGCAGTTGCCCGATCCGCCGCCGGCCAAGCGGAGCTTGTGGCAGACGGCCTTATTCTTTGTCAGCATGATCGCGTTCCTCGTTTTCAGCGATTGGGCCAATCCCAGCCAAACGATCATCGAAAAGACCGACGGTACGCACATGCACGTGACCGTGCTGATTCGCACGGCGGAGGTCTATCGAGTCCAGCTTGAGGAGCCCCTGGGCGATCAGAAGAAGGGCGCCAAGGTCATGCTCAACATCAGCGACATTGCGTCTGAGAAAGACCATACCGCCGAGGGTTATGAGTGGGTTGCCTGGGTATTTCACCATCGGTGGTACATCGCCGGCGTTTTCTTCCTGGCGGTCTTGGCCATGGCGTTCAGTTGGTTCGACCGGGAGGAACTCGGGCAATGGATGGACCAGACGTGGACCTTCTCAAAGTCGATCATTCCGCTTCTGTTTGGCGGCGTGTTAGTCACCGGATTCGTCGGGGCCCTGATTCCCGAGCACATTGTTGCCAGTTGGGTTGGCGGCGACAGCTTCCAATCCAACCTGGTGGCTTCGATGATCGGTGGGATGTGGTACTTTGCCACGCTGACCGAGATTCCGATCCTGGAGGCTCTCATGGGACTGGGCATGGGCCGTGGCCCCGCCTTGGCGCTGCTTTTGGCAGGACCCGCCTTGTCGCTGCCGAGCATCGCAGTGATCTACAGCGTGATCGGGTTCAAGAAGACGCTCACGTTCGTCGTCCTGACCGTGATTATGAGCACATTCGCGGGAATGGTTTTCGGTTGGTTCTTCGTATAAGTCACGGACTTGAATGCGGCCTCGAAGGCCGCGTAAGGAGGTGTGTAGTGAAGCTGGTACAAATCCTAGGTCCAGGTTGTCCCAAATGCGAGAAGCTCAAGCAAAACGCCGAGGACGCCGTGCAACAATCGGGAGTCGAAGCCACAGTCGAGAAGATCAGCGACATCAACAAGATCACTAGTTTTGGTGTGATGATGACGCCGGCTTTGGTCGTTGACGGCGATGTGAAAATCGTCGGCAGAGTGCCTTCGGTCGACGAGATCAAGGGGTTACTGTCATAGTGCGGCGCGGCCACGACCAAAGAAGCCCCGCTTTTTGAAAAGCCGGGCTTCTGAAAAACGTTGGCCCGCGGAATGGATTTCGGGGCTTCATTGAATACGAGACGGAAGGTTGGGAATGATCGTCTGAAGTCGGATCACTCGAACGCGGGAGAAATACCATGAACGCTGATCAAACTCGTCGAAGCTTCCTGAGAACGACCGGGGCGGGAGCCGCGGCAGCGGTTGCTGTATCCGCATTGAATGCGAAAGCCGGCGAACCGAGCGGTGGCATCAAGATTGTCGCCGTGTCTTGCAGTCCACGAAAAGGCAAGACAACGGCACAAGCTTTGTCGACGTGCCTCGAAGCCGCCGAGGCTGTTGCCCCCGATCGCATCGAGACGGAGCTAATTGAACTCGCTGGCCTGAGCATCCCCGGCCACTTGGTAGCGGGTCTTCCGTTGGCTCCTGGCGAAAAAGACGATTTTCCGACAGTAGCCGAAAAGCTGTCCGATCCAAAGGTTGCGGGCATCATTGTTGGTACGCCGGTCTATTTCGCCAACATGTCCTCGTTGTGCAAGGCGTTCTTGGACCGCTGCGGAGTGTTTCGGATGAGGAAGTTCGCCTTGGCCAACAGAGTTGGTGCGGCATTGGCCGTCGGCGGCGTTCGCAACGGGGGTCAGGAGTTGACGATCCAATCGGTGCAGGCTGCGCTGATGTGCCACGAGATGGTCGTCGTCGGCGACGGCCGGCCGACAGGGCACTTTGGCGCCACGCTATGGAACATGGGCAACGACGATATCAGCCAGGACGAATTCGGCTTGACGACCGCGATGAACCTGGGACGCCGCGTTGCCGAGGTTGCAGTGCTTCTCGGCACTGGTGTAAGCTGATTTCGTGAGCTTGTCACGAAGCCAGCTTGGGTAGAGGAACAACATTATGTCTGAAAGTAACAACCAGGCAAGTTGCGCCTGCGACGTCGCACCGAAGCTGGTCTTCGCGTGTTCCGGTGCGGCCGATGTGGGTCACATCACAGATCTTGCCGCTCGCAAGATCAATTCGCAAGGCGCGGGAAAAATGTTCTGTTTGGCTGGGATCGGTGGCCGCGTCAGCGGAATCATGGAAACCACCAAGGCCGCTGCGAAAGTTTTGGCAATTGATGGTTGTCCATTGGACTGTGCGCGGAATACGCTCGAACAAGCGGGATTCACGGAGTTTGAACATCTGCGAATCACCGATTTGGGCATGGAGAAAGGAAAAACGCCGGTAACGGACGAACGGGTCGCACAGGTTGCCGTTGAGGGCCTCGCCCGGCTGGGCGATTGATCGGAGCGTTCCGACGACCTATCCCGCTAAAAAACGCCGTGGCCACCACCGGCGATAATCGCGTAGAATGAATTGGATCTTCCGTGTGTGTCGCGAGTCGCTGAGAGTTCGACAAAGGGAGCGCGAGTATGGACCTTAAGAACGCGTTAACGGTTTGCCTGATTTCGTTTTTTTCGGCGACGCTTGTTCTGCTGATCGCCCGGGCGCTGGACCTGCAGGCAGCGTCCCGGCTGGAGCCGCAACTTGCAAAGATCGTAGAGGAACTTCAGTCGCTTCGCAAGCAAGGCGGGTTCCCGGCTGCGTCTGGCCGTGCGACCGAAGGCGAATCATTGGAGGATGGCCTTGTCGTTTATTACTTCCACGGCAATGTGCGCTGTCCCACGTGCCGCGCTATCGAGTCACAGTCGCACGAGACGGTCGAATCGGAATTCGATTCTCAGTTGGAAAGCGGCAAGGTGACGTGGAAGGTGCTGAATTACGAGGAACCAGAAGGTACGGACCTGGGCAAGAAGTTTGAAGTCCAAATGCCTGTCATTGTATTGGCCACCATGAAGGACGGACAGATCGCCAACTGGACCCGTCTCGACAAGGTTTGGGCGCTGGTGGGAGACAAACCCGCTTTTGCCCAATTCATAAAGGACGAAGTCAGTCAAATGCTGGAAGCTAGCGAGCCACAACCCACGCCGGCGATGCCGCAGGATGTGGCGGAGATTCCGCTTCCCGGCGGTGAGCCGAGTGGCGAACCGGTTGCCGACGGCATGGTCGTGTATTACTTCCACGCTACCGAACGATGCCCGACGTGCCGTACCATCGAATCGTTTTCGCGCGAGGCGATCGACTCGGAATTTGCTGCGGAGTTGGACAACGGAGAAATCTCGTGGCAGACGGTTGACTATGAAAAGCCGGAGTCTGCGCAGGTGGTTCAACAGTTCGACATCGCGGGGCCGGCTCTGGTGCTTGCCAAGATGAAGGACGGACAGGTCGGAGCATCGAAGAGCCTGGAAGATATCTGGACCCTGGTCGATGACGAAGTCGCCTTCGCCGAGTACGTCCATAGGGAAGTTCGTCAGATGCTCAAGGCGACGGATGAAGCGCCGGCCACAGAACCGAACGGCGAGGCAGCGGAGAAACCGGCATCCAGCGATGACCCGCCCACCCCGACCGACGTTTCAGTGCCTGCTGATATTCCCGTGCCGACCGACATTCCTGTCCCGCAATGAGGAATGATTCTCCGACGCGGCATTGGCCGCTGCCTGGTAGGTCCCGTCTGCCGGACGGGACCTTGAACTGGCAAGAAACGTCGCCATGCGGTTTAGGTCCCGTCCGGCAGCCGGGACCTACCAAAAACGCAATCATTTAGAAGAGGAGACAACTAACATGAAACGTAACACAGCCATTGTCCTGGGCGTTTTATTCGCCGCTTTTATTGCCGCGATGGTTCCCAGCGCTATCCTGGCCGCCGACGCGCCCGCTGATCGCGTCATCGCAATTTACTTCCATCGCACCCAACGCTGTCCGACGTGTCAGAAGATGGGAAGCTACTCGGAAGAAGCCGTCAAGACCGGGTTCGTCAAACAGGTAAAAGACGGCACGGTGGCGTTCTACTACGTCGATTTTCAGAATTCCAAGAACGCAGCGCTCGCAAAGGCCTACAACATCAGTGGTCCTGCACTGATCGTCGCGAAAATCTCGAAGAACAAGGTCGTCAAATATGCGGACTTGGCCGACATTTGGACGAAAGTTGCCGACAAGAAGAAGTTCGTGAAGTACGTTCAAACGAGTGTCACGGCCTCGGCCGCCAAACCGAAGTAACTACCGCCCCATCAAGAGTTCGAGCCAGCATCGCTACATGCTGCAGGACGCTACACCAATCGCGAAGGAGAGAGAAGCAGTGTTTGCCTATCTGCTTTATGTCGCGGCGGCTCTTTACCTGGGCGTGCTGACTTCCATCAGCCCGTGCCCATTGGCGACCAACATCGCCGCCATTTCCTATATCGGGCGGAAGGTCGAGAACTCGCGTTTGGTGATCAACGCCGGTTTGCTCTACACATTGGGACGCTGCCTGCTGTACCTGGTCCTGGCCGTGCTGCTGACGACAACGGCACTGTCCATCCCCGCCGTGTCGCTCTTCCTACAGAAATACGTGCACCTGGTGCTCGGACCGATCTTCTTGCTGCTCGGCATGTTGCTGGTGGGCCTGATCAAGATAACCAGTGGCGGAACGATGATGAGTGAGGGAATGCAGAAACGGGTCGATGCGATGGGGATTTGGGGCGCGCTGCTCTTGGGCGTGCTCTTCGCGGTCTCGTTTTGCCCGACTTCGGCGGTTTGGTTCTTTGGCCTGTTGGCGCTGATTATGGGCTCGGAGGCGGGAGCGATTACTGCCACGTTGGAGAGAATCGGGATCGTTCTGCCCGAGGCGTCGTTGGCGGGGGGCACGATTGTCTTGCCGCTGGTTTACGGCATTGGCACGGCGCTGCCCGTGCTTGTGGTTGCGTTTCTCCTGGCCTACAGCGCCCAGTCGGTCGGCAAGACTTACAACATTCTGTCCAAAGTCGAATGGGGCGCTCGAATGGTCACCGGCAGCGTTTTCGTGCTGGTCGGGATCTACTTTTCGCTGAAATGTGTTTTTGAAGTGAGCTGAGTGGTCGCAATGATTAGAATAGGCCGATAGAAGACACTTGGATCGGTCGGTCCCTGCCGTCATTGCGCAAACAAGAATCCGTGTTCGAACGCATTTGAAGGAGTCACCTATGACCAGAACAGTCCTGCTGACCGCAATCATGCTGGCCCCGTTTGCTCTATCTGCCGCAGCTTCGGCTGCGACTCCGGAGGAAGCGTTCGAGCGAGGAAGAACCTGCCTTTCCGAAGGCGATCTTCGTGGAGCGCTCAAGGAATACGCTGATGCGGCTCGGGCGGCGCCGGACAACGATTCTTACCTCAAAGAATTCATGCTTGTGCGGAACGCCGTGTTGCTCAAGCATAACCTTGCGAAGACCGAGGATCAGAAGCAATGGCTGCCAATGGCCAAAGGTCTGAGAGCTTTCTATGCGGGCAACGGACTGCTCCAGCAGGCACTGGAATTGGACAAGCAGATCCATGCCAAGACGAATACGAGCTTCACGGCGATGCAGTTGGCCGAGACACAGCTTGCATTGGACTTGAACGTAGACGCTGAGAAGGTCTTGTCGGCCCTCACCGACAAGTCGACGACTGCGTCCCGCGCACTCTTGGCCATCGCGTTGGTGCGACAGGGGAAATCAGCCGAAGCACGCACCATCGCTGAAGCGACGGTGGCTTCTGACAAGGCCGGTCCGATCACGCTGTACGATCTGGCTCGGATGCAAGCCGCCTTGGGTAATGCGGACGAGTCCATCACACTGCTCACAGATTCCTTCGAAGCGACCCTTCCAAGCAGGCTTGATCTCTTCAAGAGACACGCGGCGAAGTGCCCCGAGTTCACGTCGATTGTGAAGTCCCCGAGCTTTCAGAAAGCGTTGGCGACCGAAAGCAAAGTGACCGAATCGGAGTGCAGCAGCGGCAGCAGTTGCGCAAGCTGTCCGATGCGGGGCGGGTGCGCCAATTCCGGCGGCCAGTAGGAGTGACCGCGTGATCAAAACACGGAGGGTGGTTCAGCTTGCCACGATCGTCCTGGTGATCGTGGCCGTCTTCGCCGTCGGCGCCAACTGCGAACGCTGGTGCCCGTTCGGCGGCGTCGAGGCGTTGTACACCTACTGTACGTCCGGTGACATGCTCTGCTCGCTGGGCGTTTCGAATTTCTTCATTCTTGGCGGTGTTCTAGCAACGGCACTCCTGGTCCGCCGGGCGTTCTGCGGCTACCTGTGTCCCATCGGAACGATCTCGGATTGGCTGCATGCGCTTGGCCAACGTCTGGGAATCAAGTGTGGGCAAGTCCACGGGACGATCGACCGCATCCTGTCTCTTGGAAAATACGCCGTGTTGGCCGTGGTGTTGATCGCCACGTGGCGTGCAGGCGAACTAGTCTTTCGCGGATACGATCCCTGCTACGCGTTGATCAGCCGGCACGGTACCGACATCACATGGTGGGCATACGCCATTTCGGCTGTGATCGTTGTTGTGTCGCTGTTCATCGCTTTGCCGTTTTGCCGTTGGTTCTGCCCGCTGGCGGCGGTACTCAGTCCCCTTTCGCGATTCGGACTGATGCGAGTGAAACGTGACCCGGAGGGCTGCACCGATTGCGGTGTGTGCTCGAAGCACTGCCCGGTGGCCATCCCGGTACACCAGGTTGAACAAGTGACGGCGGCTCGATGCATTTCATGCCTGAGCTGCGTGGAAAGCTGTCCGACCAATCGCAAGCAAGGCAGTTCGCTCGTATGGGGCCCTCCAGGTCGCACGAATCGCAGGTGGCCGCAGATCGCGTTGGTCGCGATCCTCCTGCTGTGTACAACGACGGCCGTCGCCGCTTCGTATCTGTTCCCCATGCCATCGTTTGTCAGGACTCGTGGCGACCGGCCTGATGGCGTGGCCACCGTTGAATTGCAGGTCAAGGACCTGACTTGTCGAGGACGAGCGAACCTGTTCTTCTATTTCCTCGAGCGCGACGACATGTACCAGATTCCCGGCTATTTCAAAGTGGAAGCGTGGCCGGATCCAGACTTGGCCGATGTACGCATCACCTACGATCCAAGTCTCAGCGACGAGGCCGCGATCAAACGGGCCATCACCGAACCATACTTCGACATGACGGCAGATTTCTGGCGCACGTCACCGTTTCGCATCGAAGGTTACGACCCGCTGGAACTGGATATGGGGATACTCGAAGGAATCCTCGACGAATAACGCCGATTCGCGCGGTGAGGCACAGGCAGTGCTGGCCGCACGCCATCCGAGGTGGCCGTTGGAGAGCACGGACTCTCAGAATTTCGATGGGACCACTTCACCGCCTGCCCGCGTGGCCAACGCTCGCCACGTGGCCAGTTCGATCGACTCGGCGATGGTTCGTACCGAACCGTCAACCAGGGCGGCCTGTGCCACGCCGGAATGAAAGCTGCGGGACGTCACGATCGCGTAAGACGGCTGTCCGGCCGAGCCGTGGCGGCCTTCTTGCCACGAGTTGTAGTCGGCGTCGACCGTCTGGCCGCCGGTTGTGAAGGGTACAAAGGTGTTCGGCGTGAGCGTGGCCGTAAAGCCGGTATGGTGAACGCGTCCGTCCGGCCATTCCGTGTGCCCCGTGCTTTTCGATTGAGCCCCCGATGCAACGATTGCCGCGGCTTCGGTAGCCGTGTTTGGGATTGCAGTCGTGGACGGACCGCCGTTTCGCATGTATTTCTGCCATGCCTTCACTTCCGCCGCGAGTAGCGTATTACTGGTCCCGTCCAGAAAGCTGCCCAACCTCAAGTGACTGTTCGGATAGAACGCACCATCGCCCCCGCGTCGCGTTGCCGGATCGAACACGAACCAGGTGCCGAGATTGAAGCCATAGGTGGTCGGATGAAGGTGAACTTTGCCGCCACCAGGATCTCGGACGTTGCTTGCCCCGGGATCGCTCGGGCACGAATAGACCGGAATGCGCAGTTTGTCGATGGCCGACTGGTAGTCCCAGGCCACGTTGATGTCGACGCTACGGTACAGATCGGCTTGCTCCAAGAAGTGGAGAATCCTCCCGTGAACGCCCCACGAACCATTGTTGCCGGTCACTGTCACGTTCAAGTTCACAACGGCGCTGGCGGGCAGAGCGCGGTACGTGCCTTCGTAGTTGTGGATGGCCAACGCAAGTTGTTTCAGGTTGTTCTTGCAGTGAGTTCGTCGGGCGGCTTCGCGCGCCATCTGAACGGCCGGCAACAGTAGGGCCGCGAGCATCCCAGTGATGGCGATGACAACCAGCAACTCGATAAGCGTAAATGCACGCCGATATCGGCAAAGGTCTCTCACACTTGCCTCTCTTACAGTTCCGCGTTGGCCGGTAAGCACGGAGGGGCACAGAAAACGGGAGGGCGAAGCTCCTGCTGAACCGAGCTCGGTGCGCAAACTCTGGCTGGGTGGTGCTCCGCTCTCCCGGTGCGCCGCTTGGCTCACTCTTGTGCGTGTGGCTTGCAGTACGCGAGCGCCAGCAGCGCGTAGCCCGTGACTAGATTCGGATCCCCCTCCAGCCAGCGAGCGTTCTCGTTCGTCCACGAGCCGTCGGGCTGTTGGCGTTTGGACAGTTCCGCGACCAGTTCGGCTCGCCAGTCGTGCGCTCGCCCGTGCTCGTCGAACAGCACATCGTGGCTGGTCGCGTCCAGGGCCTTGGCGAATAGGTGGTAGTAGTAGTACAGTCCAGCGTCGCTCATGCCCGGGTTGGTGTTCAGATCGTAGTGCTTGCGTATCCACTCGATCGCAGCCTTCACGCGAGGATCGTCAGGCCCCACGCCAGCGTACAGCATGCTCTTCAATCCGGCGTAGGTCATCGAGCCGTAGCTGCGCAAACCACCGTCGGCCGTTTCACCCGCCTGACTCGATCCGCCTGCAGCCGGCGTGTAGTAGAATCCACCGTCTGGGTTTTTCACGGCAAAGGGCGTTGTGTTGTGCTCGGTCTCCAGGTTCTGGCACCGCGAGATGAAGATCAACGCTCGTTGAACCGCGTCGCTGTCCGCGCCGTTTCCGGCGGCCCGGAGCGCGTCGATCAGAAAGCCGGTATTCGACAAGTCCGGACGCTTATGCTTGCCGTATCCGCCGCCGCCAAACGCCAGATCGGATGGGTCTTTGCCTTCGTCTTCATCCCACTGAAGCCCCTTGACGAACGCGTCGGCACGCTCAATCAACCGATCGCAGCGACCGTCGACGTTGGCCTCCGAGAAACAGAGAATGGCCAGACATGTCTCGTAGTTGCGGTACAGCGTCCCTGGTTGATAGATCCCGCCGTCTGGCTGAACGAGCTGCCTGAGGTAATCAAGGCTTCGCGCCACCTGCGGGTCTTGCGGTGTCCGGCCATGCCGCAGCAAAGCCGCGGTCACCAGCGACGTTACTCCCGTGCCGGCGTAGCTGCTGTAAGAACCGTCGTCCGATTGGCCTTTCAACCGCAGGTACTCTACGGCCGCCCCTACGGTCTTCTCGTAGACATTGGTGTCGACTTGGGAGCGGGAAGGCGGGGGCGAGGCAAGAGAATGCGTCGCTGCCAGAAGCACCGCCCCAGCCACCAATACGAGTCCACATGAACGCATGTTGTCTCTCCTATTCGCGAATGTTCATCCGAATGCGCAGACCGTGATCGTCGTGTATTTCCGAATCCAGCAACGATCGTGCCAATCGCTGGATGTTGCGTCGGAAGGAACGGTTCGGCGTTACCTCAAGTGTCCGAAACGCTGAGAGAATCGCTGATTCTTCGAGGAAACGGGCTTTTACGGCTTCACAAGAAAAGATGTAGAGCGACTCGTCTCCGGCCTAGGCCGCCGAGCAAACGGGAGCCTTGTTGGCGTTTGTTTCGACACGCCTGTCGAAGAGACCGACAGAGCTGGGCCCGGGCCAGCGTTAAGCTTCGATCGTGTACGGTTTTCGCTGCTGGCGACTTCGTAGCGCGCTGGCCTGTTCGTCGCCGATGAAATCCTCCTTCACCGGGTCCCAACGCAGTTTTCGCTTCAGCAGCAACGCGATGTTGCAAAGATGGCATGCGGTCATCGTGCGATGGTGCGTGAAGGGATCGGAGACGGTGAACGAGCGTTCCTTGAGACATTCGAAGAAATGCCGCATGTGGTCTCCCGGCTCCTTGCCGTTGTACAGCTTGATCACCTCCCGGTCGAGCCACTCGTTTTCGGCCTCGGTCAGTTTTTCGACCGGCTCGCCGGTCAAGCGGCCGCGGTTGACGAAGATACGGCCCTTTTCGCCCTCGAACCAGATGCCATTGTCCGGCCCGTGCTGGACGATCATCTGGTTGCCGTTTTCGTAGGTCAATGTAATCTTGAACGTCGTGGCCGTGTTGTAGCCGTTGGGGATCTTCTGCTCGCCTTTGAAGAAAGCCACCGGATCCAAGTCGGCCGGATGGTTGGGGAATACGCCAGTGCCTTCGGCCTCGACAGGGCCGGAATTCGTATAACCCAGGCCCCACTGGGCGATGTCGATATGATGGGCGCCCCAGTCGGTCATCTTGCCGCCCGAGTATTCCAGCCACCAACGGAAGTTACCATGGCAGCGTTGCGGGCAGTAAGGAACCTTCGGCGTTTGCCCGAGCCAGTAGTTCCAGTCGAGGTGCGCCGGCGGATCGGTGTTCTCGAAGGGCCCGCCCGTTGGACCGCCGCCAATCGAGCACGTGGCCGTCAGCCGTTTACCCAACCGGCCGCTTTGGGCCAGCGCTATGGCTTTCAGGAACATGGACCGGTTTTCACTGCGCTGTTGCGTGCCGATGTGCAAGATCTTGCCGGTTTCCTTGACGACCTTGCAGATCACCTTCCCCTCGTCGATAGTCAGTGTCAGCGGCTTCTGGCATTGGACGTCCTTGCCGGCCTTCAGCGCGTCGATAACGATTTTCGTGTGCCAGTGATCGGGCGTGCCGATCGTGACCACGTCCACGTCCTGGCGACCTAGCACTTCGCGATAGTCGCCGTAGATGTCCGGCTTCTTGTCAAAACCGGACGCGAATTTCTCGGCTCGTTGCTGGTCGACGTCACAACAAGCCACCACATCGGCAAACCGCGATGCGCTGCGACCGTCGTGGCTGCCCATGCCGCCCAAGCCGATCGAGGCGAGGTTGGGGCGGTCGTTTGTCTCTTGAGCGCGGGCGTACGAACTGGTCCAGAGATAGGGCACGACGCCGGAAGTTGCGGCGATGCTGGCAGAAGTTTTCAAGAAATCGCGGCGGTTGGACTTGCGGTCGGTCACGGTGAGACTCCTTATGGCGGGTAGCGTAAAGGGTGCAGGTGTTCGCATGGGGCGGCGTCGGTGGATGTTGCCCGCCCGAAACGTGGGGGCGGACCGCGCGGGGCTCCGGAATCGTCTGTTGTGAGTGTAACTGCAACGAAGCGATCAATACAGGCTTGCGGCCATGGTTTTCGGAAGATTAAAGTAGAGTGGGCCAAGTCTTCCGGGCCCACCGCTCGGTACTCGGCACTCAGTACTCAGTACTCAGTACTCAGTACCCAGATCCCGGTGGGCCGCGAAGACTTGGCCCTACACGGATGCGGCTTGGCCGCGTTAGGTGACAGTTACCTTGGCTACCAATCGCGATACTAAATCGAAATTGCGTTCCGGGCGATCACGCATGCGCCTGTGGAAGAAGCTACTGTTTTCCGCGGTCATCATGGCGGTCTTCTTCGTCCTATTGGAATTGGTGCTTGTGGCGGTCGGCGTTACGCCCATCTTGTACGAGGAAGACCCTTACGTGGGCTTCGCGTCAGGCGTGCCGCTGTTTGTCGAGCATCCCGCCGACGATGGCACGATTCACATGGTAACGGCCGAGAATCGACTGTCCCTATTCAATGTACAGAGCTTCCCGAAAGAAAAACGCCCGGGAGTATATCGAGTCTTCTGCATGGGCGGTTCGACGACCTACGGCCGGCCGTACGACCACAACGCCTCTTTCGCCACGTGGCTGGAGGAGTTTTCGGCGGCGGCGGACGGTTCGCGTGAATGGGAAGTCATCAACGCGGGCGGAATCAGCTACGCCAGCTACCGCGTGGCGATGCTGATGGAGGAGTTGATTCAGTACGAGCCCGATCTATTCATTGTCTACTCTGGACATAACGAGTTTCTCGAACGGCGCACGTACCAAGCGATGTTGGATACACCGCCGACGCTTCGCAATCTGCATTCGCGTCTCTTGGGTACGCGAACCTTTTCGGTGATTCAACGATTGGTCCGCGGAGACGACAGGATGCCCGAGATTGGAACCGAAGGTCGCGATCTGCTTCCCGCCGAGGTGGATGCCATTCTGGATCACACGGTCGGTCCCGAGTCGTACACGCGCGACGACGAATTGAGGAATCGAGTGCTGCTGCATTACCGTTACAGCTTGGAACGCATGGTGGCCATCGCGCGCTCCGCGGGTGCCAAGGTGATTTTTGTCACACCGGCTTCGAACCTGCGCGATTCCCTTCCGTTCAAGAACGAGCACCGGGCGGACTTGGATACGGTGAATGAAAACCTCTGGCTCGGCCATTTGCACATGGCGGGCGAAGCGTTCGAAAAGGAAGAACTCGACGAGGCGTTGAAAGCGCTAGATAAGGCCGCCGAGATCGACGACCGTCACGCCCGGCTGCATTTCCTTCGCGGGCGAGTCCTTCTGCGTCTCGATCGCTACAAGGAAGCGAAGCGGGCGTTCATGCGAGCACGCGACGAGGACGTTTGTCCGTTGCGGGCGCTGACCCCGATGCGCAGCATCGTCCTTGACGTCGCCGAAGTGGACGATGTACCGGTGATTGATTTCATGGGCATGATGGAACAAGACGCCCAGGATGGAATTCCTGGCGACGAGTCGTTTCTGGATCACGTGCATCCGACGGTCGAAGGGCATCGTCTGTTGGCCTTGACGTTGTTGGACGAGATGCAGGCAATGGGCGTTGTCAAACGAGGCCCTATGTTGGCCGAGGAGACGATCGACGAAGTCACGGCCCGTGTCAAACGCCGTTTGGATCATCGGGCTCATGCTAACGCTCTACGAAACCTGGCCAAGGTACTTCGCTGGGCCGGGAAATTCGAACAGTCAGCCAACCTGGCTGTTCAAGCCGTGGGAGGACTGCCCGACGATTCCGAAGCCCATTACCTGGCCGGCGACGCGCGGTGGCGGAGCGGCCATTTGGACATCGCCGTGGCCGAGTACGAGTTGGCGCTCAGCATCGACCCCGACTACTTGGCGGCGATCCTGCAGCTTGGAAGCCTGCTTCTGGAGAAAGGCGAAGCCGAGGCGGCCAAGAACTATCTTGGGCGGGCTGTGCGACTCGCGCCCGACAAAGCCGCCTCGCACTTCCGTCTGGCCAATGCTCTGTTCGTGCTGAAGGACTTCGACGGAGCCCAGGACGAGTACCAGGAATCGCTTCGCCTTGACTCGGAGCTTGCGGATGCTCATAAGAATCTCGGGCTAATCGCAATCCAGCGCGATCAACTGGACGTCGCCGTAGATCATTTCGAACAAGCGCTGGACATAGATCCCGCAGACGCGGACGCACGCTGCGAACTCGGATTCCTCTTCATCGAGACAAAGAAGCTCGATCTGGCCGCCCAGGAATTCTCGGCCGTCTTACTGTTGGACCCGGATTACGTGCGGGCCTATCTGGGGCTGGGATTCGTGGCCGAGGCCGATGGCGATCTCGAAGAGGCCGCGTACATGTATCGCCAGGTGCTGGGCATCGACCCGGAAAACGCAGAAGCCCGTAAGAAGCTGGAACAGCTTCCGCCTGCCCCCAAATAGGCGCGGCACTCTCGTCCAGGGCTTGGCATTTTCTTCATGTTCGAATTTGCCATCTAGTAGCACCGACCTATAGTTGCGCAGTAGGTCCTCCAGCATCAACTAGACGAACTGACCATGAATACCTGGACACTCATCATTGCTCTGGCAGGTGCGTTGTGGATGTCGACGGCAGCCGACGCGCAGGAAACTAGCCGGTCGAACAACGCCAACACGCGCCGCGCACACCGGCAAACCATCAAATCCATGCACATCCTCGACCGGCCGTATCGGCCAGGTCACTTCTACGGCAACACGGTTCGCCGCCGCTACTACAGAGGCACGTCCCAGAGGCCGCGATTCAGGACGCGGTAACCAAAGGTGACTTCTACAACGTGAAGTCGGCAACGAAGGCTAAGAAGAAAGCCAAGCCCAAAGCTAAGGCCACAGCCAAGCCCAAAGCTGCCGCTAAGGGAGGGTCTACCCAAGATGCCGTCAAGGCTCTCAAGGGCGTGGTCGATCAGCACGGCCTCGACAAGACCCGAGAGTTGCTGGACATCATGGAAGCGTTGCAGGGTTGATGGGGACGGGACTGGAAAGGCCCTTAGAAGCCCGCACGGGGCTTCTAAGGGCCTTTTTGTCGGGTGGTGCGTCTATCCTAGTCGAGAGGCGATCAGGGTAGCCGTATAAGCCAGTGCTCCTACCGCCATGCCCTTGAAAGCGTATTTCCACCCACCCAGCAAGTAGCCGAGACTGCTCCCACCGACTACAAATAAAGTGTAGTAGCCGAAATGAGATACATGGTGTTGGCCACTAACCATCATCGCCAACGGAACCGCCAGCACCGCTATGATGACCAGTATGGCTTTCAAGCTAAACTGTGGTCGCTTAGACATCTTCTAACTTGCCCTCTCAGGGCCTTTCTTCTGCCCCGGTGGTGGCTTGCCTTGAATCGCTCTTACACCGGCTACGATGGCTCTCACCAGATACTTTGATGCAAATGTTAGGACGGCAACGGCAACGAGGCCGATGGCTATGTTGGCTGCTAGGGGCCGATAGTGTCGCACGTACTCTCGGCGGAATGGAGGAAGCTGCCGCACCTCGCCGTCGCAAAATGTGCTGGCGTACCGCCACGGACGGCCGTACCCGACAACGCACAGGGGTGCTTCTTGGTGTGCAAGAAACAAAGTGAGTTCGCTCACAACCCTCGGCCTGACATTCAACCAGACCACAACCGCAGACCATCCGACGACAAGCAGCATCGTGCCCAGCGTCCATCGTGGCCGAACCAGTCGTAAGCGGCGGGTCTTCATGTTCGATCCCTCTCAGACATCTTCTAGTTGCCTTCAGAGGCTCTCACTCGGGCCTTTCCCATTGTCCGGTGGTGGCTTGCCTACAAACGCTCTCAAACCGGCTACGGTGGCTCTCACCAGATACTTTGTTGCAAAGGTCAGAACGGCAACGGCAAGGAGGCCGATGGCTATGTTGGCGCTAGGGACGGATGATGGATTTGATGCTCAGATCGTGGGTGGAGAGGCATCAAGTCTGGCCGCATGATGAGCCAGTTTCCAGATACACATATCCACGGATAGCCGTGCTCAACGTAATATATCGGCACCGGTTCTCTGGTAGATCGCACCATCATGGGGCATTCTGCCAACGTGCAGGTGCGTGGCCTCACATTCAACCAGACCACAACAGCAGACCATCCGACGACGAGCAGCATCGTCCCGAGCGTCCATTTTGGCCGTGCCAGTCGCAAGCGGCGGGTGTTCATGTTCGATCCCCTCCCACGCCATTTACCGTACCAGTTTGGCGAAGCTGGGCCAATACTCGGGCGATTTGTCGGGATATTTTCTTTCATCGAAGGGGCGGAACGTGGTAAGATGGGGTTGTACGGGCGGGGTGGTCTGGCATTCAGCTTGCGGCGAAAAGAGGTCATCTGACATGAAACGTCTTCTTCTACTTCTGTGCCTGATTGGAGAATCCTGTTTCGCTGACGAGATTCCTGTTTCGTCCAGCGAACTTGTCGGCTGGCTGGAGTTTGACAAGCCAGCAGTTACGCTGCAATGCGAAGTCACGAAACCCAAGAAAGGGGACGATTACGGCGAATGGGTGTGGGCGTACAGCAACGATAGGCACACTCACCACTCCTACCGTATTGTGTTGATTGAGGGAAACGTATTGTTCAAAGGGCATCAAAAGGAAGCAGAAAGACACCTTGAGGAAGCGGCAAACAAGGAAGCCGTAGGGGATTCCAAGAGACCAAGTTGGGAGATGGGATCCGCCGTTCACACAAGGCCAGATGGCAGAAAGGTGTTCTTCGGGGTCATGCGTTTTCGCCGGACATATGTGGGCGGGTTCGGGTTCACGTCACTGTGCAACAGCAAGTACGATCTACTCATCGACCATAGGTGTGACGCAAAACCGCCCGATTATTATCCGGCAGAGCCTAAAAAGGCGCTAACTGATGTATTTGAGCGTATCGAGTTGGCGGTTCTGAAGTATGTAGAAGAGCATGGCGAGGAACTTGACCCCAGTCCTACAAGACGCCCCAAGACCAACCTTGACCAACCCTAACCCCACCGCCCGCCGCCGATTTCGTTTCAGCCTGCGGACGCTAATGGCGTTGGTGGTGTTGTTGAGCGTTGGCTTGGGGTGGTTTGGATGGAAATTCAGAGAGGTTGAGAGGCGGACCATCCGACGACAAGCAACATCGTCCCGAGCGTCCATCTTGGCCGAACCAGTCGTAAGCGGCGGGTGTTCATCGCTAGATCCCCTCCAAGCCATTTACCGTACCACCTTGGCGAAGCTGGGCCAATACTCGGGTGATTTGTCGGGATATTTTCTTTCGTCGAAGGGGCGAAAAATGGTATGATGATGTCCGGGGATCGCTTGCCATGCCCGAATCCAGACCCAAACGCCGATGGTACCACATCACGCCGGATCGGCTCATCATGGGTCTGCTTGCCGTTGAAGGTTTCCTACTCCTGTCCGAGTGGTTCCGTTGGTTTGCCTTCAATGAGAAGAAGGGCTGGACGGTGCTGATTGCCATGGCAGCCGTGTGCTTGGTTGTTGTCGTGATGTTGGTTTGGCTCGCCGCTAGTCTTCTCTTCCGGTGGCGGTTTCAATTCAGCCTCCGGTCACTTGCGGTGCTGATCGTGGCCGTCGCTGTTCCTTGCTGTTGGCTCACCGTGAAGATGCGACAGGCTGAGAGGCAGAGGAGGGCTGTGGAGGCGATTGACAAGGCGGGGGCATGGATTCGATACGATTGCCAATTCGACGGATCTGGCAAATTCATGCGGCGGCAGGAGCCGCCCGGTCCAGCTTGGCTGAGGAAGCTGCTAGGTAAAGATTTCTTTGCGGATGTCATTTTCGTATTGGCTTCCTGCACGCACGTTACGGATGCCGAGCTACAACAACTCAAGGTACTGACAAAACTCCGCATGCTGAATGTGAACGAGACGCAAGTGACAGACGACGGGGTGAAACATCTCAAGGCACTGACAGACCTCAGTAGCCTGGGTTTCTATAACACGCAACTCACGGATGCTGGTTTGGAGCATCTCAAAGGGCTGACAAAACTCAAGCGACTGGGCCTCCAACGTACACATGTCACGGAGGAAGGCATCAAGGAGCTTCGGCAGGCTCTCCCGAGTTGCGCAATATACTGGGACGAGGGCCGAAATGTAGACCTGTGGGGGCTGTTGCCACCGGAGGTTAGTGCGTCCCTCTTTTCGTTCGTCCAGCGAAAAATCGAGCAACCTGTCACCACCCCCAAGACCAACCTTGACCAAAACTAACCCCACCAAACGCCGAAAATTTCGTTTCAGCCTGCGGACGCTGATGGCGGTGATCGTGTTGTTGGGTGTGGGGTTGGGGTGGTTTGGATGGAAGCTGAGAGAGGAAGACTAACCGTGCCCGAGTCCAGACCCAAACGCCGATGGTACCACATCACGCCAGATCGGCTGATCGTGGGTCTACTTGCCGTCGAGGGTTTCCTATTCCTGTCCGAGTGGTTCCAGTGGTTTGCCTTCAATGAGAAGAAGGGCTGGACGGTGCTGATCGCCGTGGCAGCCGTGTGCTTGGTCGTGGCCGTGATGCTGCTATGGTTGGTCGTCAGTCTTCTCTTTCGCTGGTGGTTTCAATTCAGTCTCCGGTCACTTGTGGTGCTGGTCGTTGCCGTTGCGATTCCGTGTTGTTGGCTTACCGTTAAGATGCGAGAGGCTGAGAAGCAGCGAAGGGCGGTGGAGGCGATTGACAAGGCGGGGGCATGCATTGGATACGATTACGACTTGGACGAATCTGCCCAGTTCATATACGAGTTGGACGAATCTGGCAAATTCTGGCGGGTGCAGGAGCCGCCCGGCCCAGCATGGCTTAGGGGACTGGTTGGTGAGGATTTCTTTGCGAACGTGGTTGTCATCTGTTTCAACCCGTGGCAAGAACCCAATACCTTCAACTTTGGGGATCAAGACTTGCAGCTTCTCATTGGCATGCCGGACTTACGAACACTGGAACTCAAATATACGGGTGTGTCGAATATTGGGCTAATGCATCTCAGTGACATGACCAACCTCACCTGTCTGAACCTGTGCAGGACGCAAATCACGGATGCTGGTATCGAACATGTCAGAGAATTGGCTAACCTTGAAATGCTGAATCTTTATAGCACGCAACTCACCGATGTTGGTTTGGAGCATCTGAAAGGACTGACAAACCTCAAAAAGCTGGTCCTTTCTGAAACAAGGGTCACACATGAAGGCATCGAACAACTTCGCAAAGCCCTTCCAAACTGTGAAATAGCCTGGGAAGAGGAGACCACCCAACGTCCAACGAATTGAGAACCAATGACTAACCCCACTCCCAAACGCCGACGATTTCGTTTCAGCCTGCGCACGCTGATGGCGGTGATGGTGTTGTTGGGGGTGGGGTTTGGGTGGTTTGGATGGAAGTTGAGAGAGGCTGAGAGGCAGCGAAGGGCTGTGGAGGCGATAAGGAAGGCGGGGGGATTGGTCATGTACGATTACGAGTTTGACGAGTCTGGAACGCCCATATGGGAGCGGAAACGGCGGGCAGGGCCGAGGAAGCTGCTTGGTGAAGGTTTCTTTGCAGATGTCGTTGTCGTATCGCTTGATGAACGCACAGAAGATTGCGATGTGGTTCTAGAGCACGTTAAGGGATTGACAAACCTCGAATCCCTGCATCTGTGCGGCACGCAAATCACAGATCGTGGTCTGGACAATCTCAAGGGGCTGACAAATCTCGAATTCCTTGACCTTGTTGGTACGCAAGTCACAAGCGAAGGCATCGAGGAACTTCGAAAGGCCGTCCCGAATTGTGAAATAAGGCATTGAAGAACCCCCCACCAACCCCCAAGACCAACCTTGACCAACCCTAACCCCACCACCAAACGCCGACGATTTCGTTTCAGCCTGCGGACGCTTATGGCGGTGATCGTGTTGTTGGGTGTGGGGTTGGGGTGGTTTGGATGGAAGTTGAGAGAGGAAGACTAACCGTGCCCGAGTCCAGACCCAAACGCCGTTGGTATCACCTCTCGCCGGATCGGCTGATCGTAGGAGTGCATTCAATGAAGATGTATCCCGCCTTGTTACTGTGCCTGTGCTGCTCCCTCTGCCACGGCTCAGAATTCCCCTTCTCTTTGAAGTTCAAAGTATCACGTTCCGACTTGGTGTTCGTCGGCACGGTGACCAAGATTCAACTTCATGAGATCAGCCGAACGTCAGGGAGTTCATTCAAGACTCAGAGGGTTACGATTCAGGTGAAGCCATCGGAGCAAATAAAGGGCAAATGTCCCCCATCACTTACATTCACATGTCGATCTGTATCATTCATTGAAGGCCACATCATACACGGCAGGACCGCAGGTTTCGACAGCTATGGGATTCGGGCTGGCCAGGAGTACATCTGCTATTTGCGCACGACAGACACCGGCTACGTCATCACAAGCAACACGAACCAGTTCATGGAACGGATTGATCGCAAAAAATCTACCGCTCGTGACATTGGGCAGACTTCGAAGACTGTGCCCCTCAAAGCCAAACTTTCTCAACTCAGGCAGATTGCAGCAGAGCCCACGGGAAAGCCCCCTAACAACAACCCCCAAAACCAACCTTGACCAACCCTAGCCCCACTCCCAAACGCCGGAGATTTCGTTTCAGCCTGCGGACGCTAATTGCGGTGGTCGTGTTGTTGAGCTTGCCGTTGGGGTGGATGGGGATACGCTAGGACAATACATCAACATCGGAGGCCCACCATGTTTCGTTATTCGATGCGGACGCTGTTGATGGTTGTGTTGGTGCTGGCCTTGTTCTCTGCTGCTCTGGGAAACCCGACTGATTCTTGGCGGCGGGTCACCATTACGCTTACTGTCGTCGTGGTGTTCATTGCCACACTACTGGCCGTTGTGAACCGCTCAGGTAGGACGTTCCCCTTGGGTTTTGCGATGGCGGGGTGGCTGTATTTCTTGCTGACTTTCAATAGCACATTTCGGGATCTGCGGCCCCTGTTGCTTACTGATCCAATCGTCGAGAGGTGTGCGGCGGTACTCCATGTGGATCTCAGAGAACCTGTGTCGCCCCCCGATCCATTTGACGCTTCTCTGAAAGATCATCCATGGTACAAAATGTGTTACTTTGGAGACATCGGCCATTGCCTCTGGACGCTGATCCTCGCAACCATCGGTGGTCTGGCCGCAATTTGGCTTCAACGCCCAACCTCCAACAAATCAAGAACCCGTGACCAACCCCACTAAACGCCGATGGGATCACCTCTCGCCGGATCGGCTAATCATTGTCCTCCTGATCGTCCAGGGTTTCCTGTTCCTGTCCGAGCGGTTCCAGTGGTTTGCTTTCAATGAGAAGAAGGGCTGGACGGTGCTGATCGCCGTAGCAGCCGTGTGCTTGCTTGTTGTCGTGATGGTGCTTTGGTTGGTCGTGAGCTTGCTGTTTCGGTGGCGGTTTCAATTCAGTCTCCGGTCACTTGGATTGCTGGTTGTTGCGGTTGCCATACCGTGCTGTTGGCTTACCGTGAAGATGCGGGAAGCT
Organism: Pirellulaceae bacterium; assembly: GCA_016784735.1. Classification (GTDB taxonomy): domain Bacteria; phylum Planctomycetota; class Planctomycetia; order Pirellulales; family Pirellulaceae; genus JADHUC01. Next base: position 36,954 of record JADHUC010000085.1, read on the forward strand.
GAGAGGCAGAGGAAGGCTGTGGAGGCGATAAGGAAGGCGGGGGGATACTTGTTCTACGATTATGAATTGGCCCGGCAGGAACCGCCCGGTACAGCATGGGTGAGGGGGCTGGCTGCTGAAGACTTCTTTGCGAATGTCGTTCACGTAAGGTATCTCCACCGTAGCCGTCGTATGGAAATTGACGATGCCGTTCTATTAGAGCATATCAAGGCACTGACGAAACTCGAACGGTTGGACGTTTACGGCACTGAAATCACGGACGCCGGACTCGAACATCTCAGCGGTCTGGGAAGACTCAGATCGCTGGATGTTTCCAGCACGCAAATCACGGACGCCGGACTCGAACATCTCAGCGGACTGACACTCACGAACTTGTGGCTCAACGACACGCAAGTCACGGATGGTGGATTGCATCATCTCAAGGGTCTGACAGGACTCGAAAGACTGTGGTTTTCAGGTACGCAACTCAGGGATACAGGGCTGGAAAACGTTAAGCCGTTGACACGATTGAGATCGCTGGGGCTTCCCGACACGCATGTCACGGATGCTGGACTGGATCATCTCAAGGGACTGACAAACCTAGTATGTCTGGACCTCTCTGGCACGCATGTCACGGACGCTGGACTCGAATGTCTTAGTGCGCTGACAAAGCTAAAGGTGCTGTATCTAGATGGCACGCACGTCACATCCCAAGGCATCAAGGAGCTTCAAGAGGCCCTCCCAAACTGTCGGATAGACTGGAGCCCCCCTAACAACCCCCAAGACCACCCATGACCAACCCTAACCCCACCAACCGCCGTCTCCCTACGCTGGGCCTGAATTCACGCAGTTTTGGTCCGTACCCTTGAATGCATTGTACCATCCAGACCCCACACCAAGACTCCGACCTTGCCGCCAAAACCGCTCCGACCTCGGGCCTCCCGAGGCTAAGCTCACCCAAGGGGTACCGCTTTGAAAACGAGCTTGTCGGAGGTACCGGTGCAGAGAGGGGTAGAGGGCAATGCATCACTCAGGCGCAAATAATGCCTTCCCCCACGTTGTCGTGTCTCTCTTGGCTCCGTCAAATGGGTCGTTTTTTGGAGGATGAACAAGTCTCTTGACGGATAAGCACACGTCAACGTGCCCCTGAACAGGGACATACGAGTTCTTGTCTTCCTGTTCGTAACGGGAATGAAAAAGGATACCACGATGCGCACGAGAATGGGGGCCAGCCGGGAATTTGAAAGAGCATTCAAATGGAGCCAATCGAGCCCCTTCCGCCTTCGCCTTCGCATCGGCCCTCGCCCTGCGTTTCATG
>JADHUC010000086.1 GCA_016784735.1 Pirellulaceae bacterium
TCCCAATCGTCGGCCATGAACACGGACTTGTAGTTCTGCCAGGCGGCCTGGGCTTTGTCCAGCGAGCCGTATTTCTGTTTGAGAAAATCGGCGAACTTGCGGCGCAAGAGCACCAGTGCGTCGTCCTTCAGGTTCGTGATCCCCCACCACAGCAGGCTGTCTTCATTCTGGAGTTGAATGATTGCCACGGCGGGTTCGTCGGCCAGCCGCACGCCCGTGTAGGGATTGGGCCGCGTGTAGATGGCTTTCATCCAGGCCTTGTATCCGGCCTGGAACTTCGGATCGAAGTAGACGAGCCCCTCGGGATTGTCGCGGCCTGAGTTGGTTATCTCCCAGTTCTTTCCCAGCTTGGTGGAAACGGCCCAGTAGGCGTCGATGATGGTGTAGATGCCGGCGCTCTTCATGGCCGCCACAACTTTGAAGATCGCGTCCAGCTCCCGCTCGTCGACGTCAGTGATCTGCGAGTCTTCTGCTTTTGGCGGGATCATGGCGAAGATGCGTAGAGCGTTCACGCCGCGCTTGGCGAGGAACCGGGCCTGGCGGTTCAACGTCTCCAGGCTCTGATCCGGCGAAGTGCGTTCGCCCGCGGCCCAAAACCGCATCGGCTGGCCGTCGCCGCGGACAAATGAGTTGCCGTCTTCGCTGAGCCGGATGAAACCATGCTCGCCGGCAACCTGTTCATTCAAGTGCCGGAGGTCGAGCAGAGCGGCTGCGTCGAACTTGTCGGGATTGGGCTGGAAGTCCCAAGCTCGTCCGGGCTGAAACGCCACAATCGGTTCCGGCGGTTGTTCATGGGGCCGGTACTTGCCGCGTGGCTGGAATGCGTCGGCGCTCAACACGAAACAGTCCATTCCGCCCCACCGATCTTTGGCCTTCTGACCGCCGAGGTACCACGCGAGTTTGTGCTTGCCTTCCTTCAGTTGGAGTTTGCCTAGATCGAACCACTCGGCTCGTGGAGGATAAAACGGGTTGCCGTTGGCGGCGATGGGAATCGCATCTTGGCCTTTGCGGACATCTACGTCGACGGTCTGCTGCGCGTCGTCCAGCTTGTAGCTCAAGCCCGTGCCGGCTGCGGCACGGACCCAGAGGTGATACTCGCCGGCATGAGGGACCTCGACTACATACTCCCCGATGCCGGTCGGTTCGTTCTCATGCGAGAAACTGCAAATCCACTTGCCGCCGGAAAGCTCATCGGGATTCACATCGTCCAGGCCGGGATTATCCACCAGTTGTTTCGTGACGGCCTGCTCGCCCTCAACCCAGATAATCTCCTCGGCGGCCGTGGCCAAGGACGGGACACACGCCACGATACACACGATCGAGAGAACGCTGGCGAATCCTAGGAGTTTCGCGCAGAGGCGCAGAGTCGCAGAGGTGAAGAGAATCTTGGCGATCGCTGGCGGCCGAGATGTTTTTGTCATTGGTCAGCTCCCGTGTAGGTGGCAGTTGCAGTTCATTGCGCCGTCTCGATAGGCACCTTCTCGAATTCCCGATTCTTCATTTCAACGCCGCTCGGACACACCCACCGCGATCATAGATCCTCCCTGGCCACGCTGGATGCGTCCAGCCTCAGGACGTATATTTGCCCGCGCGTGTCGGTCGCCCAGATCAGCCCGCGCTTTGCGTCATAGGCGGCTCCGGCGCTGACGTTTCGTCCATCCTTGCCTGCCGGCGACGGCCCGGCAACGGTCAGTGCGACCCATTTGTTGGCGGCGCAGTCGTAGGCTGGCGTCGGGCGGATTCCGGACGAGTCCGCTGGCAATGTCGAGCCGACGTCCACCATCAAGTCGGCGTCGGGCAGGTAGACCAACTCGCGCAGAAAGGAGGGGATGGCCGTGGCCCCAGCCATGCCGGATGGGTCCAGCCGCTGGACCGCCCCGCTCTTGCGGTCTACCGCGAAGGCCTGGCCGGTGAACGGCCGGCCGTAAGCTGTCGGGAAGCAGATCAGCCGGTCGCGTCTGGAGTCGTAGCCCATACCGCAGTGGTCGACAGCCGACCCTGGCAGGCGTTCGCCACTCAGCTTCACCGGCTGCCACACGCGGACCTTGGCATCGAAGCCGAAGATCTCGCCCCTGGCGGTCCAGCAGTAGATTCCCTCCGGCGTCTGGCAGCAGGTCAGCGTGTAGAAGCTGCTGTTATAGCTCATGCCGTCAGGCTTTCCGGTTCGCCCGATCCAGTCGGCCGCAGCCGGGTCGAAGAGGTAACTCCAGGGGTTGTGCCCAACGAAGACCATCAGCCTGGCCACGGGATCGTATTCGAAAGCCTTGTAGGTATGCCCGCTGACCCAAGGACGGCGGTTGAAGTTGAAGCCGGTCGGGTAGCTGGTGTTGCTATAACACTGGCCGAGACAGAACTCGACAGGGAATGGAAGTTCCCAGCGGTTGGTGGCGAAGTGATACATCGGTACGTCGCTGCCGCAGTGGGCACAGTGGCCGCCGGACCAGCGGAGCAGCACGTCGCGGTCGGGGGCGATGCAGGCCGAGCCCCAGTCGCGGTTGACTCGAGGCTTCAGCGGCGGGTCCATGACGACCCAAGTATTGACCGGGAGAGCCTTGAGCTTCGCCTCGTTGGCGGCCGCGTCGGGCCTGCCGTCGGCCTCGATGAAGCCCTGGGGCAGGAAGCAGGCCATGGTGCGGTACTCGCGCTGGTCGGGGGCGACGCCGCTTTGACCGGCCAAACTGGTCCAGGTGTTGGCAGCGGCGTCGTAGACCCAGTCGCCGTCGTCGCGGAGTTGGTACAGCGGCCCCATGTACCAGATGTCGGTGTTGTTGTGGGTGAAACCGCCGGAGAGTCGCACTTTGCCGTTGCCCGTGGCCGTCAGGGTGTGGTTGGCCCGCGGCGGCGGAGCGGTCTGGGGATGCCGGTGTTCCCAGCGTTGCTTGGCTGGGTCGAAGACCCACGTGTCGTTGGTCATGTAATCCAGGTGGTCGCCGCCGAAGAGGGCGAAGCATTTCGTCTTGGCGTCATAGGCGATGGGCGAGAGCGCTCGCGGCGCGGGCTCGGTGTCGAGCCACTCGGCGGCCTGCTCCAGGGCCAATTGGGCGTCCCAAAGGACCTTGAACGCGTCCGGGGATACGGCCGACTTCAGGGCCGCCGTCGTGTCCGTCAGCGACCTGTCGGCGTCTTCCAAGCGCGCAAGCGCCCGGTCGAGGCCAACTTGCGCGGCGGCGTCCAAAGGCTTGCGGCCCGAGGCCTGCATAGCCTTGAACGCCGCCGTGGCGTCGGTGACGTCCTTGGTTGCCTTTTGCAGCGAGGGGATCACGTCGGCGGTTGCCTCTTTGACCTGGTCCTCGGGCGCAGCGCCGTCGAAATAGATGGAACGAGCAGCCGCGGCGGTATTCTTAACCTCGTCGCGGATGGATCGCACCCGATCGTGGAACAACTGGAGCGGATTGGCCTTGCGCAGGTCGTCTTGGATGTCCACCCAATTTCCCGCCCTAAGCACACGGGTGTGGGCGGCGCCGTCGTCGGCGGCCTGATCGCATCCGCCGAAGCTCAGGCCCAGGTCGTCGGACACCCTGCAATCGGTCCCCCAAATAATCGGTTTGTTCAGGTCGGCCTGAGGCGCGGAACAGTATATGGGCTTGGCCTTCTGCGCCAGCGCGGGCAGCGCGGGCGCAAGGGCCGCCAACAGGCCAGCCGCCAGCATGGAGTAGTTCCGGATCATTTTCGCGTTCCTCCTATTCCAGCGGCTTGGTGACTCAATACAGCCTTGACGATGGCGTTGGCGATGGCTTGCATCCCCTTGTCGCCTGGGTGCCCGGCGACACCATCGTGCGTGAAAGAGCGTTCTGAACGCGCCGCGTTGGCGGCATCCTGACCGAGTGGGCCGATGTTGACGAAAATGCCTCCGGCCTCCTGACAGGCTTGGCTGAGTACTTGGTCCTTGGCAGCGTTCGTCCAGAAACAACTTCGCACCACCACCAGTGGACGGCGCCCGGCGAGGGTGCATCTCAGGATGTTCATCACGCCGGCCTTGAATTGCGACTTGGCGTCCTCGGAGTCCAGCGCCGATACATTCTCTCCGATAGCCAATACCACCAGGTCAGGCTCGAATGCGAAACAGTCCTTTAATTGCAGGTCCACGTCATAGGTCGCGTAGTTGCGCTCGAAGTCCGCAATGTTCCGGACCATGATCTCGGGCGTCGCGCCGCAATGCCGAGCCAGTGCGCCGGTGACGAGATGGACATAATCCTTGTCTTGAGAACTGGCTGCCATGCCCCAATTCCCGGTCCAACCGATACCCGGATTGGGACCGTGCAAGGTGATGCTGTTTCCCAGAAAGAGAATCCGGCGAATTGCCGAAGGCTTGACCTCCGGCTCGGCAGTGACGGGAAACATGGAGATGCGGAACTTGGTGCAGCCGTAGGGAATGAGCGTCACTTGCTGCGGAGGATTCTGCTTGGCAGCCGGCAGTAGCGGCAGTCGGGGGGCAAGCGGGTCGGGATTCCAGGCGACTGCGACCGCATTGGTCCGCAGCTTCAAGGGTGCCGCCAGCGGCCAGTCCCATCGGGCAGGCATCGCCGTACGTTCGATGGTCAGGTTGGGGTCTTGCACGTCCAACGCGAATTTCCACTGGGTGGACCGGTCAGGTGTGTTGGCGTCCAAGGTGTCGGGGATGGGCAGGGCGAATAACAGGGGGCCATAGGAGACCGTGGCGTACTGCACGCCTCGGGTGCTGTTCTTTTCGGGGATCGTCACGAGTGTGGCTCGGTGAGCGCCGTCGTAGGGCGCGCCTGACGAGGCGTCGCGGCCGGTCTGCAGGCACGCCGTCATGGGAAGCGTCAGCCGGACGCTGTCGCCCGGCTTCCACGTGCGGTGAATCCGAGCGAATCCCGAAGGACCGTTCGAGAAAAAGGGGTCAGGAGTCATTTGCCGGGAACCGGCCCTCCGGGTGCTTCGCACAAATGACTCCTGACCCCTTTTTCTCCACTCGGCGGCGACAACCGAGCCGTTCACTTCCAGTCTTGGAGCCGTGCACCAGCCGGGAATGCGGAAGTCGAGCGGGAAGGCTGCCTCCCGCGCGGGCTGCACGGAAATCTCGGTGGCTTCGTTGAACGGATAGTCGGTCTTGCAGGTGATCACAATCGGCACACGATCGGCCACCAGCGCGGTCACCTTGCACGGCCCGTAGCAGGTGGCCGCCAGACCGTTGTCACAGGTGCCCATCCACATATGCGTGACATACCATGGCACAATCCGGTTGAGCGCGGCCGTACAGCACAGCGGTGAGTGCTTCCGCTGATAGGTGCCGCCTGACGCCCTGGGACCGTGCGGAAAGTCAGGCGACAGGTTGGCGAACCGGTTGGGGCTCTGGAAATAGACGTGTGTCTTGAAATCTCGCGAGACCGTGGCCGGTCCCGCGTTGAAGAACGCCCGCTCCGCCCGGTCCGCCATCCGGCCTTCGCCGGTTACGAGAAGCAAGCTAATCTGGCTCCACACGTAACCCGCCACGTCACAGGTCTCGCTGCCTCGGAACGCGCCCGTGGGACCGTACCATTCGTCAGAAACTGGGACGCCGTGAGGTTGCATCGATACTCGATCGAGCAACTCGTGCCAGCCGACGGCTGCTTCGAGGTAACGTCGGTCTCCCGTCCACAGATAGCCCACGGCCCAGGGCGTCGTGCTTTCGAGGAATTCGACTACGTGGGCGTTGGCTACGGTGGCACCCGGATTCAGATCCGGCGGGTCGCGGTACCGATTGAGATTCGGCAGGAGGGCTCCGCCTTGCTGCTGAAACATAGCGTCCAGCGCGGCGGCGATGCCTTGGTTGCCCGTCCAGCAATAGGTGTCATAAGCCGGCCACGGATTCGACATGTTGCCCGTGATCCAACGCAGGCAGTCAGGGTCTGGGGCATAGGCTTGCTCGAGCGCATCCAGAACGTGCTTGTCGCCCGACCCTGCATAGAATCCCGTCATGGCTCGCCCCAGCAGGCCGCAAGCCCACAGCGGCCAGCCTTCCAAGGCGGCAGTGACCGCCTTCCGGTCATCGGGGTTCTTGCGGTCCAGCCACCAAAGGAAGAGCAGGCCGTCGCTGTTCATGTTGTCGGCCACCGCATACAACCGATTTTTTGCCAGCGCGATCAGCGTTTCGTCGTGCAAGGCAAAGCCCAGGCGGGCCAGACCGTCGAACCAGTAGCCGCCGCCTTCGTATGGCCAAGCGCCCTTGTACCACAACAGTCCTTCACCAGTCATCTTGTGGTCGGGAGCCCAGGCCCGCTTGAACTCGTCGTCATACTCGTCCATGTGACCGGTGAAGCCGTCGCGTGCGGCCAGGCACCAGTCGCGCAGCCAGCCGTCTGGTTCTATCGCACCGGGAGGTAGGGCCAACAGCGCTGGACGCGTTGACGGCTCGAAGGGCCGCCGGTAGTTGACCGACGCCGGGGCTCCGGCTTCGCCCGCATGGGCAATCGGAGCCAGTGCGAGAACCACTCCGCCCAAAGCCCAACCAAGCAGCACGCGGCATCGTGGTGATCGCCCAATTTGGGCCCTTCGAGTCTTGAGCATAGCGTTCCTCTCCTTAGCATCACTCTTCTTTGTCAGTGCGGAACGGTGAGGCCGGAGGCCGGCTTTGTTGTGTGTTCTGTCTGAAGCCTCGGGCTTTCGACCCGTTGACGACGCCACCGGGGCCGATTATAGCTGTTTCGGAATCGGCCGGGCTATCTATCCCGTTGTAGTCTAGTGCGTCTTCAACGCTTAATCTTGGGGTAGCGAAAGTGGCGTAAGCTTCCAGCTTGCGACTGTTTGTCCTTGGCAAGCTGGAAGCTTACCCCACCTTTTTGCCTTGAAGACGCACGAGAGAGGTACGACCATGATAAACCCTTGGATCGCGACGGTGTGTGGCTTGGTGTTCCTGGTGAGCAATTTCTCGCACGCCCCGGCGGCCGACTGGCGTCATGAGATGAAGCTGGTCGACTACATGGGCGTCTACGATTTCCCCGAGGAACTGGTCAGCTTCTCGTTCACCTGTCCGAACCGCATGGTGCAGAAGGACCATTTACAGCTTCAGTGCGAAGGACGTGAATCTCCACTGGTGTACCAACTCTCCAACGTGGTGGAGAACGATGGCTATTTGAGCAGCGCCACCGTGCATTTTCGTAGCGACTTGCAGCGCAATTCCAGCCGGCTCTTCCGCCTCGTCCACGATCCGGCGTATATCGCCAAGTTCACTCCGCATGTGACGTTCAAGACCCATGATGATGGAACAGCGGTGATCGGAGCGAATCTGCAACAGCTTCGCGTGCCTGCTGACGGTGCAGTGGCTTCCGCCGGATCGGCCCCGATCCTGGGCATTTCGCGCGACGGCGGAGCGACGTGGGTCGGAGGCGGGACTCTGCTTCTGCCGGAAGGTGTCACCCTCAACGGCGTGCGTGGTACGATCGTGGACCAGGGCACGCTGTTCATCAAGCATCGCCTGCTCTACACGTTCAACGCCAACCGCACGTGGCAGGTGGATCTGACAGTGCAGCATGATGAGAAGCACGTGCTGGTGGATGAAGCGCTCAACGGCTTCGCGCCGGGGGACGCGGCGTTTTGGAGGCTGTCGTTTCAGAAAGGGCTGGAACCCGACAGCCGGCTGGTGATGTGCAACGGCGGCTACAACGCCGGCCCTCGCGGGCAGTATTGCGGAGCGTACGACCGGGATCTGCGGGCGGACGGAGCGTTGCCGTACCAACTGGGGCTGTACACCGCCAATTCCTACGGCGTGATGCGGTCGACGGTGGTCTTCAACGACAACGGCCAAAACGCGCTGATCTTTGCCATCAACCGCCCTCGCGATTGGAAGACCGCCACTCGACGTGTATGGAGCGCCGTGAATGCGCCGGAGAACATCTACTTCTATCACCGCAACGGCGACAGCTTCGCACGGCTTGCACTGCTGGGACGCGAACGGCACTGGGCGCTCAGTTTGATCCCGCGCAACGAGGTGGTAATCAGCGAATTGCCGATGACGCCGGCGGATCAGACGCGGGCGCAGAGGAAGAAGCCGCCGCAGCGATATGTCGTCCGCAAGGATCTCGAAGGCTATCCGTCACAGAACATCCGGCAGTTCGGCGCCGGGCCGGAGGTGCGGCTGTGGCAGAAGCTGACCGACTTCAGCCTCAACGCCTACAAGGACATGGTCTTCGATTTCGACGAGCCGCTTGCGCCCTACGATCCCGAGGGTGAAAAGTGCAGCTACGACGAGTACTGGACGCGGCCCGGCTTCGGAAACGTTCGCGGCTACATGTACCAGTTGATTCAGCGTTACTGGGACGTTTCCGGCAGCCTGCAGAGCGCCTTCGGCAAGAGGTTCGAGTTGTACGCCAACAGCCGAGCCGGTTGGACCGCCGAGCAGCGCAGGCGTATCCGCTCTATCCTCATCTTCGCCACCAATTTCTTGATCGAAGACAGCTTCTCGCCGCATATCAGCATGATGGCCGGACAGCCGAATTTCGTCTTCGACGCCAAGGGCTCGATCCCCATGGCGGTTGCAACATTCCCGAACCACCCGCATGCAGAACGTTGGAAGAACGAGTTCACTCGCTTCTGGAGCGAGTGGCTCGACGTGTACACGCGGCGGACCAATCCCGGGCTGAACACGCACGGCGGGCGTTGGATGGAGAACATTGCCTGCTACTGGCATGCCTCGCTGTTGAGGAGTTTTTATCCGGCCGAAGCGATGAGCCGCTGCTGTGACACCGAGATTTACGACCATCCGCTGTTCAAGGATCTGATCCGCTGGACGCTGGACGGTCTGGCACCGACCGAGGAATCCTGCCGGCGGCTGGTGCCCATCGGTGCCCATGCCCGCGGCGATGTCGAGGGCGAGCGGATGCGAGGAGCAGCCGAGTTGCTCGAAAAGAGCGATCCGACGCTTGCCGGGCAGCTACGGTGGTGCCTGACCGATGGCCGGGAAGGCATCAAGCCCGAGCTTCGTTCACGACTCTACACCGACTACGGCGCGGTGATGTGGTACGACTCGGGCGGGCCAAACGAGGCGTTTCTGACCATTCAGCAGCTCAACGGTTCCGGCTATCGCTGGACGGCCGCCAGCAACGGCGCGCTGTACTACGCCACCAAGGGGCACCGCTGGAGTTGGAATGGCGCCGAACAAAACGGCGATAGTTTCGACATTAGTCAGCTTCCGCTGTTCAATCTGGACGGCAAGTCGCTGGGGGCACACCGGGTGGACGGGGTACTCTATGACTTTGATTTCGCGCAGTTCTATAAGGCCGCCGGCTCGAATCCCGCCTACCCCTGGCGCGGCGTGATGATGCTCCGCGACGATTACCTGGCCGTGTACGATCACGTGGCCGACCCCAAGGCTGTCGGCAAGTTTCAGTGGTGCAACTACGAGGCGTTTCTTCAGGCGGAGTTTTTTGCCCAGCCCGACTTCACGGATCTGAAGGAGACCAGCGTACCCCGTTTCAGGAATCAAGGGGGGCCGCTTCGTTGGGACTGGGGCAACGAGGCGCCGCTGGAGTCGATGCGGCCCGGGCCGTTCTCGATCCGCTGGACCGGCATGCTCATGCACGACCGTTGGATGGGTATGCCGCCAGCGGCCGGCAATTACTCCATCGTGGCTGAGGTCAACCCTGGCGACGAGTGCCGCATCTGGCTCAACGAGCGATTGGTCTACGACAGCACCACAGGCAAATCGGCGCGGACGCGGCTGGGCGACCGCGAGTATGCCGATGTGAAGATCGAGTACGTTCACCGCAGCGGCCCCGCACGGATCAGCGTCAAGTGGGGCACTGACAGGCTCGTCCCACCTCGTCCTCAAGACACGTTTCACCGGCTGGCGATGCCGCAAATCTACCCGGTAAAGGCGGGTGCCGGCGATCAGTTGCACATTGTTGCGCCCAAGACGCGCCAAACGGAAGCTAAAGCCTACGGCGCGGTCATCGACGGCAAGGAATACGTCTTCTGCTCCGTTGCCCAAGTGAAACTCAGCGACGGCCCGGTCGAGTTCCTCGGCACGACCGGCTACGCCCGCGACGGCCAAGTGGCGCTGTTCGAGGGAACCAAGATCGCCTTCCAAGGTCTGGCAGTAGAACTTATCTCCGGCGAGTTTGGTCTCAGTGTCAGCAAGCAAGACAATGGAACGCTCGTTGGACGCATCGTAGGACGATCGGGCGGAACGATCCAACTGACACCGCCAGCCGGCTTTGATGCCTCGCATTGCCAAGTCAAGGTTGATGGAGTCGTCGTCCCTCACGCGCTCAAGGACGCTGCGATTCGCTTTGACGTGCAGATTGCGCAATCCGATGGGACGAAGAGCTATCTGGTCGAGGCGGCTGACCGTTAATGTCAGTGCTGTAGCCCATGCTCTGCATGACAATTCGCCAATCCGAATTGACTGGCGTCAGGCAGAGCCTGGACTACTGCTTGACGAGTTTTCGACAGGTTTCCCAGACGCGGTCAGCCGGTGCCGCGGGAGTATGCGGCACGATGGGCGGCATGGAACGAGGAATGCACCGAGATATTGTCTCACGGCAACGACATGCGTGAAGTGCGAGACCGCGTAATTCTTCGTGGACCGTTTGTGGGTGGCGCATGAGATTCGACTATACGGCGATTCTCTCCGTTGTGCCCGACACCGGCGATGCGGTCGTCATCTTTCGTCCCGAATTGCGGATCCGAGTTCACGGGCCAAGCGGTTCCGCCGATTTCCTCGCTCCGGTCGATACGGGTGCGGACAACACCATTCTTGTCCGCCAGCCCCTTTTCGTGGCCCGAGGAGGCAGGCAAGACCTCAGACGCCACAATCAGCCACTTGGTCGCGCTGCCACTTTTCTCGATGTCCCTGACGCACTTGCGCCGTTACGAAGCGCGAGTAAGTGTCGCCCAACATGTTCCGCCAGCTTCACGGGTACTGCATTGCCGATTTGAAGGGCGATGTGTTTGTTGGAGCCGTAGAAGATGTAATCACCCTCAAACGTCTGCAAACTCGCCGCTTCTCGTAGTGAGATCGCGCGGTTTTGCGATGGATGACCGTACCGTCCGTTCGATATGCTGTGACAGCGTCCGGTGAGCGCTGGAGCCGGCTTGTCCCACCACATGCGTCCGTAGACGTCGGAATGGCCATTGTAGTCGGAACTGTGGCACGCCAGGACTAAGTGGCTGGGCCAAGCCCGCCGGTCTCCTCCGTTTTGAGGAGTGTGCCGGAGCCGCTCCATATTGATTTCGGAGATGTCCGCGGCGACATGATTGGCTATCGACGAATGCTGCTGTCCCGCCCGAATCCGGGGGTATTGCCGAATGGTTTCGCGAACGGTTCGAAATGGCAGCAGCCCAGGACCGCAGACCTTCGGGGGAAGCGAAGGAGTAACTCCACGCATCGCAATGAGTATGTATCTGCGCCGATTCTGGGGAACGCCGTACGACTTGGCATCGACAACTCCCTCGTCATATTCATACCCGCAGTCTTCGAGAGTTCTGATGAAACGCCGATACGTGCTGTATCCCGACACCCTTGTGATGCCCGGGACATTCTCGATGAAGACCTGGCCCGGTAGGACCTCTTGGACAAACTCCGAAAAACAGCCCAGTAGCGTGCCAACGCCTGGTTTTCCCGATCGCTTCCTTTGCTGGGAAAACGGTTGGCAAGGCGCACACCCGGCAAAGAGCAGTTCGTTACAGTCAATGTTCCCCAAGTACTGACGGATTTGTTGGTATTGAACGTCGCGAACATCAACTGCCAGGAAGGAAACGGACGGATTGTTCCGCACGTACGTCTCACGGCATCGGTCATCGGAGTCGATTCCCAGGTCGACGGAAACCCCAGAATTGAGTAGGCCTCTCGTGAGCCCTCCGGCTCCACAGAAAAAATCTACCGCAATCATTGCCGCGATCCTGATGTTACGACTTGCCCCATGCCTGAACGACCATCTCAACCCAACCTTGGTTATCGCACGGCGGTGCGCCGGGTCGGCCCGTAACCTGCAAGTAGTTCCACGCCACTTGTTCACGAAACGGACTGTCAATCGACGCGACTCGCACGAATCCTTTGTCTTCATCGGCAGGATCACCGATATTTTCCAACGCGACCAGCGCCAAATCGCGCAGATTCACTGTCATCGAAGGAAAAACCTTCGGATACTCAGGCAGCAAAAGGTAACCGTCCGCGTAGCACTCGTTGAGCAACGCGGGAAGTTTGCCCTTGAGTTTGGAGGCGCCCGTATTCGGTGCCAGGTTGGCTCCTTTCGTGAAAAACACTTTCCAGTCGCAGCACCCGGCAACGAGGGCCGAATGAACTTTTGGTCCTTGACTTCGGACCATATCGCACGTGGGCGTTATGATGACACGATACGCTGTTGGATCGGTCGGAGGCTTCGCTCGTTCTCGGATGAGATCCGCCATCATTAAGTCCGGTTCGAGCGGAGGAATGATGTACTTTTCCCAGTTGGCCAACTGCCGATCTTCGGCGATAACGTCGTGATCCAGCACGGCGGCAATTCGTCGACGGGCCGCCCTCATGAGCATGTCACGGCGAACGTCTTCGTCCGTTTCTCCGGCAAATACGTGGACGGAAACATCTTTGAGGACTTGCTGTAGAGTCTGGAGAATTCGGTCCTCGACGGCATGGATTCCTTGCACGTGGGAGGAAAAACCGCCAACAATGCCGATCACTTCCTCATCGGTGTCGGGGCCTTTCGCGACCAAGCGGACAAACGGATGATCCGAGGGCAGTTGATCTTCGACGCTCTCCGCACGTGCGGTGTAGACCACGATGGGGCAAAACCGCCGAGCCCACACTTCCTCCCAAATGCCCGATCCAGGGAATTGCGTCCGATGCGACTCGTCGAGAGCCAAATCGAGGATCACGACGTCGGGTTTCGTTCGAGAAAGACTGTCGATAGCCCGATTGAAGTCCTTCTCTATGCTGAACTCGACGGGGGAAAGCCGCTCCTCCGCAAGTTCTTTCACGGTATCAGCCAAATCGGGATCGTCTTCGATCATAAGGACGTTTAGCATAGCACGGTTCCCCGTCTGTCGTGTTTTCTACTTTTTCAGAGGAAGATCGAACACGAAGGTCGCACCACTTAGGTTTCCTTGAGGGCAGTATTTCATCTGCCCGCCGTAGGCGACGATGAGTTCCGAAGCGATTGTTAGTCCCATTCCGATCCCGTTTGGTTTTCTGGTAACGCCGGGCAAGAAGATCTTACTCTCGTATTCCTCCGGAACGCCTGGGCCGGAATCCTCGATGGTTACTTCGACTCGCTGTTTGCGCCGGAGCCGCCCGAGCCGAATTGCTAGTTGCCGTTTCCCTTCGCGCTTCTGTCCCAACCAGTAGAATGCGTTTTCAAACAGATTAAGCAGAATGGCATCCATCTCCCCGGGATCCACCGCAACTTCACAACTGCCTCCGGGGCTCCGAATCACATCGATGTTCAGCCGATCCGTTTCCGCCGATTTCGCGTCAAGAAGTCTCTTGACTCGATCGACCAGATCGCAACTCCTCTTTCCTCGTCTAAACGACCGATTGGCGAGCGGGGCAAAGGTCTCAGCCAATCGAGCGAGCGAGGCGATGGCGTTCTCAGCACGCTCGACGTTTCGCGACATCTTCTCCGTTATTTCGTATTCGTCCGCGTATTCGAGGACCGCGCGCACAAATGCGTTAATGGTGGTAGTCCGGTTTCGCACCTCATGCACCAGGAATTCGGCGATCGTGCCAACAGTCGCCAGCTGGCTGTAGTAAATGAATCGCCGTTCTATTTCTTTCCGCGTCTTGGCCAGGTTTCGTTCATGTTTCTTGACCAACTGAAGGGCGTCTTTCGCAGACGCGCCTTCGTCGGCGGCTTCGACCACGTCCTCGACGAGATCCTCTGCCGAAAGGCCTTCGAATATCTCCGCCAGCGGCTTCTCGGCCGCATCTTCGTCGATGCGATCCGTCTGCCGTTCGCTTTCAAGTGTTGCCACCGCACAACGCAAGATATGCTCAAACGCCTGAACTTCCGGCAAATCGACGAGCCGTTCGCGGTCGCTTGTGTCTTTGATCTTGGGATTCGCGTCGGCCGTAATTCTGGCGTACCCTACGAGTTGTGTTGTACTGAGCCGCTTTCCGACGTCGCTAATCCGACGTCGGTCCAGACCCAACCAGTCGCGGGAGTTCTCGGACTTGGGCAACACGAGAATCCCGTCCCGATAAACCGAGATCCCTTTGTAGGCGCCGATTGACTGCCGGATCGTGCGTTTGTCCAAATCATAATGGTCAGCTATGTCCCGGACCCCGACCAGATCGACATCCCACCCCCGAATCTCGAAGGAGAAGGGACCGCAGTTCGGATTTTCCAGCGCGGCGACTCTTTTCGGCGCTGTCCTTTCCTCGCGCATTGTTTTCCACTGCAACTCGCCGGCGATGCTCCGTCTGACTTTCTTGGAACCGATTAGCCGAAACGAATAGCACCATTTCAGACTTCCTGTTTCATCGACCGTGCCTTCGAGGGCATATTTGGGGAACTTGAGGAACTCTTGCGGCGTGATCCGAGTCGGAGTCGTGTCGCCCTCGCTACGTGATAGCCATATCGAAAATCCTTCGACAGTCTTGAACGGTGACACCATCCGCGAAAGATGATCTTCCAACTCCTCCACACGATCCTCGTCCCACTCCGATTTCAAGTTGTAGATCCGAATTCGAGTGCCCGTGCGTTTGAAGGCAGCATCTCCTGTTACCTCATTCAAGTCCACCGTACACGTTGAAAGGTCGTCGGATTCCGCGAGTTCGTCCCAGTCAACCCGAACTTCCCAACAAGGTTCGGACTTCGCCTTCGTCAGCATTTCGAGTCGGTTTCCCAGACGAGCGGCGGATAGCCGGCCAAGGCCCTTTTCGCCCGACGCGCGTCGGGCACGAGTCCCTTTTCTGCAAGTTGGGTTTGACAACCTGTACGGTGTGCCTACCATGCACCACACGTCGCGGATGATCTTCAGACTCATGCCTTCGCCATCGTCCTGAATCTCGATGAACTCTCCGGAACCGTCTGATCCAAACCGTACATCCACGCGGTCTGCAAAGGCGTCGTAGGAGTTCTTGACGAGTTCGGTGATAGCCACCAGGTCATTTGTGACCAAGTCCGATCCCAACGCGGAGAAAACCCGCGGGTGGAACGCGAGAGGAATCGACTTGCGCTTGGTGCGGCGACTCGTTTTCGACATGGTTTCACCAACCCGTGTAAGGCCAAGTGACCGTCCCGGAATTGTCTGGGTTGCCAACGCCTACCCATTTTCACATCATAGCGGGTTACCGGATCGACACAAGATTGTACCAATACGGGAGATAAGGCACGATGGCCGACCGTTTTTCCGCCCGGAAACGCCGGCGGATCATGCAAACGGTCCGAACCCGGGACACCGCCCCCGAGCAAGCCCTGAGCACGGCGTTGCGTGAGCTGGGGCTCACTTTCGAGCAGAATGCGAAGGAACTACCCGGCACACCGGATTTCTATTTCCCAGACAGCGCGACGGTCGTATTCGTTCATGGGTGTTTTTGGCACGGTCATCAAGCCTGCGCGAAGGGCCGGAATCGTCCCAAGACAAACAAGCATTTCTGGAAGAACAAGCTGAAGGAGAACCTCCGACGAGACCGCCGCGTCGCCAGACAGTTGCGTGCGATGGGCCTCAGCGTGTACACGGTTTGGGAGTGCGAGATCAAGCGGAGCGGAATACCGACTAGGTTGCGCGATCGCCTACTTCCGTGCGAGTAGGCGTAGGGTCGGTGGGAACCGGATCGACTCGACGGAGGTTCTTGGTCGACGGTTCATCTTGGTGGCGGTGTGACGCGACTGGTTTTGCCCGGCTTGAGGAACCAGCGGCTTGTGCCCGCGTCGGTTTTGAAGAAGTTCAACAGCAGCATGGTCGTCTTCTTGGTGCCGGCTTCGTTGGGATGCAAACGATCGGCGCGCACGTCGTCTTCCGACCACATAAGTCCGTCGAGTTTGCGCGGCGTGTCACCGCAGGCCCACAGATAGGGACCCCAGATCGCCAGTGGCGCTTTCACGTCGCCGCGTCCGGGATCCCAGTTCAGTCGCGCGTCGCCCTGGATCTGGTTTTGCACGACCCAGCGCGTGCCGAAGCCCGATTCGTAGGCGTAGGGCTCGGGGCTGCCGCTGGCACGTCCCGACCAACCGCCGAAGGTGCGGCTGGAAAGATACGCGACTCGCAGATTGGGATAATGATGCCGAGCGATGTTGAGGATGGCAGTCATATCGGCTTGTAACGCCCGGGCATGCGCGGGAAACTCGCCCAGCGGTTTCGGGTTGGCCTCGACATGCTTGAGCCAGACCGCTTGCACCTGCTTCGCCGACAGGCCCGCCGCCTCGATGCGCTTCGCCAACGTCGGCCACGTGTCTTTGTCCAGCCCGGTACTGTTCCGGCGGTTGGTCTTGGGCATGCGGACGACATCCATCTGTTTGTCCAGCCGATCCTGCTCGGCTTTCGGCAAGACTTCTGCGCCGTCCCAGGCCCACATGACGGCCGAACGCCCGCCCATGGCGCCGTTGACGATGACGACGTTGGATGATTTCTGGGGATCGGCGTCGGCGGTGCGTTTGAAGTCTTCCCATTCAATCGAGGTGTTGGAGAAGCCGATCGCGATCAGGCCGATCTTGCCGTCATCCGACGGCTGACCGTTTGCATCAAGTGGGCGAGTCTTTTCGGATTCACGCAAATAAGCCACGCGATGCGCTTCCGGCGGTTCGTTCTGGCCGCCGCCGTAAAGCCCTCCATCCTCGCCCTTGTAAGGTGCGGTCATATCGGTGATCGGCACCAGCGTCTTCCAGTCGCCTCTGTTGACTACGAAGGGACGCGCAGGGGTGTTTGGCACGCGTCCTGGCCGTCGGGCCGCGGCTCGCTTACGGATTTCTCGCTTGACCCGATCGAGATACGCCTGCTCCTCGGGCGTGAGCGTCTCGCCGGCTTGGAATTTGCGCATGAGTTCTTTGCCACGTGCGACATCAATCGGCGCCTCATCAGCGGCCCGTGCGGCGGTGGATATGGCAACAAGCAACAGTGGGACAAGCAGGACCGCGAAACCTCTCATGGCACATCCTCTCAGATAGTATGGGCGATTCCAGGGCGTTATAGCGTCCAGCCTTGGCGATATTGCCGTCGTACGTAGGCGTTGGCTTCGGTGTCATTGGTAACTTCCATCTTTTCGCCGTTCCATAGCAGTTTCCGATTGGGGTAGCGCACGGCCAGATTGCCCATCAGCACCATTTCCGACAGCGGACCGGAGAAGTCGAAATTCGAACTGGCCGATGGGCCTCCCTTGCATGCGCGAATCCAATCCTGCTCGTGTCCGGCTTGGCCATTCGGGATGCGAGCCAGCGTCGGGGCAGGCGGCGTGTAGGCTTGCATCTTGGCTTCCGGAATCAAGCGAGGACTGCGACCATAGCAACCACACATCAACTTGCCTTTGTCGCCGATAAACAGGACGCCGCCATCGCTGTCTCCCATCCGGCGGCCTTCCTCCAGATCGTCGGGGCGAGCCGGCATCATTCCGCCGTCCCACCAGGTGAGCTTCACCGGGGGCATGCCGTCGCGTTCGGGGAATTGGTAACGCACGATAGTCGAGCGAGGATAAGTCTCGTTCTTCGCTTTGGTCTCCTGCCACAGAGCATGCCAGTAGGTCGAGATGCAGCCTTCGACACTGACCGGGTATTTCAGCTTCAACGCCCAGAACGGCGCGTCGAGGATGTGGCAGCCCAGGTCTCCCAACGAGCCGGTGCCGAAGTCCCACCAGGCCCGCCAGGTGCCCGGATGATAGGTGGGATGATACGGTCGCGCGGCAGCCGGGCCGAGCCACAGGTCCCAATCAAGCGATGCCGGGACAGCCGGTGTTTCCTGTGGCCGATCCACTTCGATTCCTTGAGGCCACACGGGCCGGTTTGTCCAGGCGTGCACCTCGCGTACCGAACCGATGGCCCCGTCTCGGATCCACTCGCAGATCAACCGCGTGCCGTCGCCGGAATGTCCTTGGTTTCCCAACTGAGTTGCTATCTTATGTTCGCGAGCGGCTTCGGTCAGGACGCGAGCTTCGTGGACACTGTGCGCCAGAGGCTTCTGCACATAGACGTGCTTGCCCTGCTGTATAGCGGCCAGAGCAACCACGGCGTGCGTGTGATCCGGGGTCGCCACGATCACCGCGTCGATGTCCTTCTGCTGGTCCAGCATGACGCGGAAATCCTTGTAGGTCTTGGCTTTCGGATACTTAGCGAACGTCTTGGCTGCCAAGGCCGAATCGACATCGCACAGGGCGACAATATCCTCGGTGGCGCACTTGCCAAGGTTGTGGTTCCCCATGCCTCCTACGCCCACGCCGGCGATGTTCAGCTTCTCATTAGCCGACGGCTGGCCGGTGCCGCCCAGTGCATGCCGCGGCACAATCGTCACGGTTGCCGCGGCCAGCGCGGCACGGCTCAAGAAATCACGGCGGTTTGTCTGGGAATTACATTTCGTCGGATGATTGGACATTGTCGGAGTCTCCTGATATTTGGCAAGATTCATTGTGAGCTTGCAGTAAATGTGTCGATCGCAGCCTGCCTGAAAACGCCTTGAGCTTTTCCGCCTTCGCCAGGGAAGCCCGCGTGTTGCACCAGCCAGATGAAGATCAGGCCGCGCTGCGTGTCGGCGAAGCTGTTCGTCGAGTAGGCGCCGCCGTGGCCGAAGGTATTGTCGCTGACGCAGAAACCGAAGCCATAACTCTGGGGCAATTCGGGCGGCGTCTGCCGGCTGGTCAACTGCTTCACCGCAGTCTTCGACAAATACCGCTTGCCGTCCAATTCACCACCATTGACGAGCATCTGGTAGAAGCGAGCCATGTCGTGCGCAGTTGAAAACAACCCGCCGGCCGGCATGGGAAAACGCTGCGTGCGGTCGGTCAACGGGTAATACAACTGGCCGATCGTCGTTTCCTCCAGCCCCTTGTTCCCTGGCCCCGGCTTGTACGATTTTGCGATTCTGGCAACCTGCTCGTCGCTGGGCCAGAACGTGGTGTGCTTCATACCCAAGGGCTGGAACAAGCGCTCGTCCAGAAAACGTTCGAAGGACATCCCTGCCTCAACTTCAATGATCCGCGCCGCCGTGTTGATGCCGGCGTTGCTGTACTGGTACTTGCTATCCGGTTCGAATTCCAGCGGCGTCATGGCATAGCTGCGAACACGGGCGACCAACGGGAACAGATCGAGCGTCGGTTCCTCCAAGGCCGATTTGAACGGCAGCCCGCTGGTGTGCGAGAGCACGTTCTTCACCGTGATCGGATGGCCCGGACGGCGGAGCAAGATATGCTCGGCATCCTTTTCCACGACGAGCATCTGGCCGCGAAACTCAGGCAGGTACTTTTCTACGGGATCTTCCACATTCACCTTGCCTTCGTCCGCCAACATCATCAGCGCCGCGACTGTGATCGGCTTGGACTGCGATGCGATCCAGAACATGGAGTCCGTCTGCATGGGTTTCTGCGCGGCGATATCCGCCCAGCCGACCGCCTCGGCCGCGAGCACTTTGTCCTTGTCCGCGACCAACATCACCGCGCCGGCCAGTTCCTGGCGATCGACGAACGGCTGTACGCTCGCGGCCAGCTTCTCGGCCGTTTGGGCGCGCAGACAGACAGGGGCAAGTTGAAGCACAAACAAGAAGAGGATGGAGATAATGGTTCGTTGGACTTTTGCTTGGGACATGGTTGTTATTCTCCAGAAGTGGCGGTTACTGTTGGACGAACGCAATACGCTCATGAGCCATCATGGGTTTCGTCTGACAAATCTGCGAGCGAAGTCGAGCACCGAGCGGGTGAACGTCCACGGCTCGGAGTCCGGCGTCGATTTTGATGGAGCCTGCAACCAACTCTCAATGACATACTGGTCCGGCCGGCCTCGTACCATCGCGTAGTCGTAGCCTTGCTGCATGATCGACACGTACCAAGTCGAGTCATCGGCCAAGCCCATCCGGTCCAGGGCAGGCTGCTCCGACGCCCAGTAGATCAGGCTGAACGGCAAATTGCGTTTCCGGCAGTACTCTTCCAACTTTCGCACGTCACCCCAGCAGCCGATGTTTTGGACTACGAAGTTTGCCCAGTTCACGTCCAGTCGATAGAAATCGAGTCCTCG
This sequence comes from Pirellulaceae bacterium, assembly GCA_016784735.1. Classification (GTDB taxonomy): domain Bacteria; phylum Planctomycetota; class Planctomycetia; order Pirellulales; family Pirellulaceae; genus JADHUC01. Next base: position 20,085 of record JADHUC010000086.1, read on the forward strand.
GACTCCTTTCTCCGCCAGACGTTTTTCCAGTGCCTCGATCCACCAGTAGTGGTCCTCCAGCGGAATCGACGGATACGTCTCGATGTCGCCGATCAACATGTCGGGATACTGCTTGCGCACACGCGCAATGAAATCGGCCGTCTCTTCGAGCGCGTAGTTGTCTGGTTTGTTAATGTGCTTCCGACAGCACAGCAGCGGCTCGTCCATGGCGATTGCGTAGAGGTTCGCGCCGAGTCTTCGAAACCGCTCCCACTTGGGCTCCTGCACCGAGAAGGTCTTCTCTCCGGTTTGGCCCCACGGCTTGACCGCCCCGACTTCCAAGGCAAACTTGAGCTGTCACTGCTGCAATTTCGAGAACCACCCGCGAAGTTCATCATCCGTGAACTGGCGGTCTAACTGGTGGTCGGCGTACATGAGTACGTCAATCACCGGCCGCGTTTCTTTCCACGCATCGGGATGCTCGAATAGTTCACGGAAGCATTTTCCGTCGTCAAACGACGGGGGGCCCATCCATACCGTCGGATTGGCTTTGCCCTCTTGTCCGAAAAGTGGAGAGGCCGTCGCGGCCAGCGCAAAAAGAACTACTGCGACCAGAATGTCTTTCTTCCTCACGAATTTCACTCCCCGGTTAGTCGGGACTTGGTACGCACGCACTTCGTAAGTGTCGCAGTCTATACCCCAGGATTGCTCAACACCATGAAACCCCCTTAGAATTCCGTGCGGCGCGATTCCACGAAGCGGTCCGTCGATCGTGAAAGCGTACCTGCGACACAATTGCATCCTACCAGAGAGGAGTGGCAAGCATGAGTCCCGACGATTTCGATTCTAAGCTACCAATCCGCACAAGTTGCTGTCCCTGCGGTCACCCGGCGGGAGCGACACATTCGGGCACCACTCGCCGTGAGTTCCTGGCAGCGGCCGGTGGCGTCGGTTTGCTCGGCACCGCGCTGACGGGGATTTCCTGGTCAGCCGTTGCGGCGGCCGAAGTCGAAACACCCCCGAAGCGACGGCCTCTGGTGGTCAAGCCGATCTTTACGTATCCCAAACCTCAACGGCGCCCACAGACAAGTTGGCGCAATTGGGGTGGTATCCAAACCGAGGAAGACGTCCGCGCGGAAGTCGTTCGCATTCGCGGGGAATTGGACCAACTGAAAACCAAGGCCGACTTTCCACTCGAATTCCTCTCGCTGGCGACCGTTCGCCGCCCGGAGGAATTGGCTGCGCACAACGACGACATCAACGCGGCCGACGCGCTGCTGTTCTACGCGGGTGGCGATGGCGGCGGCAACCTGATGACCAATGTGAATCACATCGACGGCTTGGGCAAGGACGTCATCTTTTTTGTGCGACACAGGTCCGGGCCCCTCTACTACTGGTACGAAGGTGCCATGGCGCGCTTCCTGCACCAACACACGGACGAGCTGGCCACCAAGGCCGTCGGCTACGAGGACGTGGTGGTCGACAGCTTGGACAAAGTTCGCTGGCGGCTAAGGTCGTTGTGTGGGTTGCGCAATACGTTGGGAAGCCGGATTCTGGCCGTCGGCGGTCCAGGCGGTTGGGCTCAGCCTGCCGGAGTCATCCCCGAGTTGGCTCGCCGGCGCTGGCAATTAGACATTCAGACGCTTGCGTACGAAGAACTGGGCAAGTTGATCCGGGTCGCCAAGTCCGACCAGTCGGCCGTCGACCAGGCGCGCCGGCGGGCCGATGCGTATCTGGGCCTTCCCGGAACCACGTTGGAAACGCAACGGCAATACGTCGACAACGCATTCCTGCTGGAGCAGGTCTTTCGCGGATTGATGGCCGAGGCCGATTGCCGCGCGATGACGATCAACAGTTGCATGGGCACGATCATGCCGATGGCCGAGACGACAGCGTGTCTGACGTTAAGCCTGTTGAACGACGCGGGCTACCTGGCGTTTTGCGAATCGGATTTCGTGGTGATTCCCGCTGGAATTCTGCTGGCGAATATCTGCGACCGGCCGGTGTTTCTGAACGACCCGACCTATCCGCACGACGGGATCATCACGTTGGCACACTGCACGGCGCCGCGGCGGATGAGCGGCGAGAAGCTGGACCCGGCGCGGATCATGACGCACTTCGAGTCGGACTACGGTGCGGCGCCGAAGGTCGAAATGCCGGTGGGGCAGACGGTCACCAATATCGCGCCCGATTTCAAGGCCGAACGTTGGACGGGCTTGTTGGCCAAGATCGAAGCAGCTCCGTTACTGCCCATTTGCCGATCGCAAATTGACGTCCGTTTTGATTGCACCGACGACGTGCTGGCCCGGCACATGCCCGGTTTCCACTGGATTACCGGTTACGGCGACTGCCTCCGCGAGGTTGGCTATGCGCTCAAGCGGGTGTCGATCCAATGGGACTGCCTGGGATAGGTCGTGGACAACCAAGTTCCCACGAGGCCCCGGGCCGAGTCGTGGGAGCTGCCTTTCAAAGGAGAGTTTGACTATGTGCGAGCATTGCATGAATCGTCGCCAGTTCGGCGTCCTCACCACGGCGGGGTTGACGGGCGGTATGTTGGCAGCGTCGGCGGGGCTGGCTGCCGACGGTACCGACATCGAGCCGTGGGATCCGGACAAGCCGCCGCGGATCACAGGACGGCCGTTGCGTGTCCAGCCGGTCCTCGCGCACGCGATCATGTCGCGGCGTGAGAAGACCTCCTGGCGATCGTGGAGTGAGATCGTCAACGAAGAGGCTGCCGCCGAGGAGATGCAGCGGATTGCCGGCGAGTTGAAAGCCTTGTCGGCCGAGGCCGATTTCCCGCTGGAGATTCTACCCACGGCGAAAGTCACGACGCGCGAACAGGCAGTGAACGTCCAAAAAGGCGAGTTCGATGTTGTCCTGCTCTACGCGGCGTCCAACGCCTCCCTGTTCCAACCTTGCTGTGCGGCGGATCCGCAACGCGACACGGTCGTCTTCGTCCGTCACAAATCCGGCCCGACGTATTACGGCTACGAGTGTCTGGGAGTACGGCACTTCCAAGCGCCTTCTCCCGAACTATGGTCCAAGAACAGTGCGGACAATCACGGGGAGGTGACGTTGGATGACGTGGTTGTGGACGACTACGACGACGTTCTTTGGCGATTGCGGTCGCTCCACGGGTTGCAGAACTTCGTGGGTCAGCGTGTAGTGGCGTTGGGCGGCCCCATGGGAAAGTGGGATTCGAAAGCGCCGGACGTGGCCCGCCAGCGTTACAAGCTGGACATCGTGGACGCCAGCTACGATGATCTGGCGGCTCGCCTCAAGGCGTTGGCGGCCGATAAGAGGTTCCAGCAGCAATCCGCCGCCTGGACCGATCGTTGTCTGGCCGTGCCCGGCACGCGACTGGAGACCAAGAAGGAGTTTGTGCACCGGGCGTTCGCCCTGTACGCGGTGTTTCGGCAGTGGTTGCGGGACTACGAGGCCCCGGCCATCACGTTCAACCAATGCATGGGCACTATCCTCTCGGTCTCGAACACGACTGCCTGCATGCCGCTCAGTTGGCTGAACGACGAGGGATTCATTGCGTTGTGCGAGTCCGATTTCGTGGTGGTGCCGGCGGGGATCCTGTTGCACTACATTTCCGGGAAGCCTGTGTTCATGCACAATTCAACCTTCCCGCACAAAGCCATCGTGACCTGCGCCCACTGCACAGCGCCGCGTCGGATGGACGGAAAACGTTACGAACCAGTGCGGATCATGACCCACTACGAATCCGACTTTGGCGCCGCGCCGAAGGTCGAAATGCCGATCGGCCAGCAGGTGTGCGCGATCAGTCCCGAATACAGCACCACGCGCTGGGTCGGAATCAAGGCAGTGGTGCGTGACAACCCCTGCTTTGCCATCTGCCGCAGCCAGCAGGACGTGGAAATCCAGGGCAAATGGCGCAGGCTGATTCCCGAAGCGCGCGATTCGCACTGGATGATGGTCTACGGCGACTACCTGCGCGAGATCGGGTACGCCGCGCATAAGATCGGCCTGACGTGGGATAATATCTCGGACGTCGAAGTCTGATACACGGAAAAGTAAACACAACCCGGGCGACGATCCAAGGGCGACGCGCTGACACATGCAGCGAAGAATACCGAAGCGCACCGCAAAGCAGTACAGAACAACGGTTGTGGACCGGTCTCCCGACCGGGCCACTGGCCCGACCGCAGGTCTCCCTTGCTTTCTGGAGACCTGCGGTCTTTCGGGTCCCGCGGTCGGGAGACCGCGGGACAACTTCCAGGACAGAGGCACGATCCAGTTCGGTGAACGGGAAGAAGTATGAACGGACGACCGCGATTAAGGAAAACAGCCAATATGTTCCGACATTGCGTGACGGCCGTCGGCGGTTGGCTGCTGATCGGCTTGTTGACGGCGAACTCGCTGGCGGTCGAGCTTCGGCAAGTGATTTCGCGCGAACATCCCGCCATCAAGCAGACCGGCAGCGGGTTGGCCGTTGGCCGGGACGGTTTCGTTTATGTCTACGGCGGCCAGGGTAACCAAGGGTACGTGCTGCGAATCAGTCGGGATGGATTGCAGAAGTTTGGGATGCCCACGACGTACGCGATCACTGGTGTGGCGGCCGGTGCCGACGGGACCGTGGCAACGTCGAACGCGCATTTCGCAAAATCGGTCAGCGTCTACGACCGTCTCGGAAACGAACGCGGCAAGGCGGGCGGCTTTACCGGCAACGACGATGTCGGCTGGGACGGGCCGGGCACGATCGAGGTCGGGGCAAGCGGTGATTTCTTTGCCCTCGACCAGCACGCCGGACGGATCGTGCGCGTCAGCCCGGCCGGGCAGATCGTGCGCAGCTATCCGATCCGGGCGGAGGGCGAGACCGATCCCGGCCGCTTTTGGCGGTACGGTTTTCGTGTCTGCGAAGGGCACGAGCAGTTCTACTTCATCGCCGGTGATCAACTGCTGTGTCGCGGTTTCGATGGCCGTCGACGCTCGTCGCTGGCGGCTCGCGTCAGCGGTGATCCGTGGGGCGGCTTTTCCGGCGGTTTTGATGTCGATGACACAGGACTGCTCTATTTGAACGACGGAGTCGATGCACAAGTTCGCATGTTTGATGCGGACGGCAAACCTGCCGGCGAACTGACACTCGACATGGGCGACCGAACGGCCGGTCCGCAGCGGCGGATAAGTCACCTGCGAGTTTTCGGCGACGACATCGTCGTGCGGCAGAAGTCGGATTCCGAAGTGTTTCACGTCTACAACCGAAAGACCGGGGCGTTTCGGCGTGCTGTGAACATCGAATTTGAGCAACTCACGGTTTGGTACCCGTCGCCGGTTTGGACGGCGGGCGAGTCGATACCGCTGAAAGTTGCCTTTCGCTCCGCGCTTGTGAATGAATCGTGGCGTAAGCTTCCAGCTTGCGAGCGTTTGTTTTGGCAAGCTGGAAGCTTACCCCACGTCTTTCGCGGAGCGAAAGGCGACATTGATCTCGCCGGTCCAACTTTGAATGCCTGGCTGCGACCGCTCGGGACGGAAACATTCACGCGGCTCGCCATGGAAAGTGGCCAAACGACCGTTCCGGCTCAATCGTCGGGCCTGTTTCAACTGCGCGTGGGTTCGGGAGTCGACGGCAGCAACTCGGAATACCAAGTCGAAGCGGTTGTCGAGATTCGACCGAAAGACGCCATCGGATCGCTTTCGATTTTCACGCCACTGAATCGTCGCTCCTACGCACGTGGCGAAGAAGTTCCGTTTTCCGTGCTCTGCCGAACGCCCGACGATCAAGTCAAGCCGGACGAGGTCGTGATCCGCTTGATGGATGCCGACGGCCGGCAGTTACATCAATTTCCTGTTGAACTGACGAAAACGAGCAATGAACCCGTTTCAGGAAAAATCAGTCACGAATTATCCTCGCGCCTCGCGGCAGGCCAATACCGACTGACCACCACGTTGCCCGGCTGGACGATTGCCGACCAGTATCTGTTAATCGGCGAGGGATTCGGCAAAGAAACAGAATCATTCTACCGCATTCGCCACGGCGATTATTCCATGGCCTACCCGGCGACGACATTCTTCGACGCACCTGAGCAGATCGCTCGGCACGTGCGGGCTTCGCGTCGGCTCGGTCAGAATCTATTCGTGGATCGGCTGGGACACGGCGGTAGCGGCGGTTTGGGAGAACTGCCCAGCACACTTCGCCATCCGGAACTTGCCGCGAGGTTGAAGAACGATCCGTTGGCCGTCGCGCCGGAAAAAGCCGCGTTTGAGAATCGTATTCTGCAGACGGTGGCGGCTTACGGTGCGGAAGGCATCGAGCAGCGCGCGATCCTGCTTTACATGGATGCCGGGCTGCCGATTGGTACGGGCCACGACAAACGTCCACCCGAAGAGATGGAGCGCGATATCCGCAACGTCACCGAACGCTTGTGGCAATACCCCGCCTTCCGCGGCTGGAGTTGGGCGGCGAATTGGTGGATCGCGCAGCGCGGTGCCGCGCTGGCTTTTTCTCCCGAAGAGAAAACCGCTTACGAGGCCGCCTACAAAGCGGCTCTCGATACAGGCCGCTGGGATGCCGTGTTGGAAACCGTGTCGAATCGCTGGATCGCCCACACGGTGGAAGCGGAACGGCGGTTCAGTGCGGCACAACAAGCGGTCCGAACGGAAGCGGGGAAGCGGTCGGCGGCGAGTCAACGTCCCACGTTGGTCAGCGCCATGACGGCGCCCTACCGTCAGCCGGGCATGATCCCGCCGCTCACGTTCGCCCGTGCCGATGAGGTCGACCTGCACTTTCAGGCCGAGCAGATTCAATGGCCGATGATCTCGGCCCACAACGTCGACTTCTACCGGCGGCCCGGCAAACCAGCCTGGGGACACCCCGAACTGTGGAACGACGACGGAACCGGCGGGCAGATTCTGTCGAATTCCATGCAGATGGTGATGCGCGGAGCCAACGGCATTGGCCAGTCGGGATCGACCAAGGGTTTCGCTTCGCCCGAAACGGACCCGCGCGGCGCGGGACAGGGGGCGACGTCGATTCATCGGCGGCTCAACCAGTGGCTGGCCGTGTATGGCCCCTGGCTGGCTTCGCTGGAGGCCAGCGACCCGATCGCGATTCCCGTTTCGACGCGCATGCTGCGCATGGAACTCGGCTGGCAGGGTGTCGGCGGCTTCTACTTCACGCGACTGTTCGAGGCGTACAATGCCTGCCTACGGGCTCACCGTCCCGCCACATTCGTGTTTGCGGAAGACTGCGGCCCCGATTCGCTCAGCGGCTTCCAAGCCGTGCTGGTGGTCAGCCAGACCGTGGATCTCGATCCGCAACTGCGAATCGCGCTCCAGCGCGCAGTGGCGGCGGGCGTCCCTGTGTTCCGCGACCGCAGCACGCGGGCAGAGTTGCTACCGAAATCGCGGCTGCTCGACGTCGAGTTCACCCGCATCGAACAGGACCATCATCTACTGAACGACGATAGTGCCTTCTGGCGATACCGAGACACCTTGCTCGGTCACGCGGCGACGCTGTCCGAGGCGTGGGAGGATGTTGTCCCGCCGGTTGCGCAGTGCGATCATCCCGAGGTGCTGCTGACCGAGCGGCGTCTGGGCAACACCCGTGTGCTGTGGGCTGTGAATGATGCCGCCATCCCCATCGATCCCGCGCTGCTGTGGCGAGTCAGTCTCGCGGCGGGGAGCCGAATGCCGGTGGCGACCCAACTCAAGTGGCCCGCCGCCGAAGGTTGTCAAGTCTACGAGCTGTTCTCCGGTGAGCTAATCCGCTCCAGCGGCCCGCTGCCGGTCGATCTCCGACATGCTCCGGCCCGCATTCTTGTCGCCGTGCCGCAGGCAAAACAGGCAACTCCGATCAAGCGCGAAGCCAAGGCAATGGAAAAGCCTTTCGCGGCGCGGTTACGCGACGTGGTTGTCAGCGCCGACAATCGAACGGCGCTCGTCACGGCCGCGGGCTGGGACCGCAACGCCTTCTTCGTCGACCTGGAAAACGGAGCAGTTCGTCACACGGAGAAAGTCGGCCATCACTTTGCGTACGCCCCGCTACGGGTAGCGGGCGGCTTTGCCGTGCAGGGCTACGACCTGAATACGGCTGAGGGGTATCACCTGTACTTGACGGATAAAGGCAGGCCTCGTGCGGAGTCGGCAGGCTACTTTGCTCGCCGATTCGCCTTATACGGTTTGCCGAAACGCGGTACCGGGTGGGCGAGTGCCCGCCAATGGCAAGAGCCGATTAACAGCTTCGCCGTAGCGCCGGACGGAACCTGGGTGGCATCCGCCGGTGACCTTGGCTTAGTCGTGTGGTCGCAAGACGGAAAACGACTGTGGTCGGATGATTGGTGGCCCGAGGGCCGGGAGCGGCGACAATCGCTGGCGTCCGACAACCACACGCTGATCACGCTCGACGGCTTCACCGTGACCGCCCGCGACGCCCGCTCCGGCCAGCCACGCTGGTCACACGAACTGGGCGAAACCGGCACACTGACCGCGGCCGAGGCCAGTGCCGACGGGCGCACGCTGGCCCTCCGCTCGACCGCGCGCGGCGGTCGCGTCTTCATCCTTCGCGATGGCCAACCCGCGGGCGCGCTGCCATCCGCCGCCGACGAAATGACCTTATCTCCCGACGGAACATTCGTCGCGGTCACACGGCAACACGAACTGCGATTGTTCGACTCGTCTTCCGGTTTGCGCTGGAGCGTCGAGACCGATGACGTACTCCGCTCACCGCGTTTCAGCCCGGACAGTCGGCGGATTGTCGTGGGCAGCGAGTTGGGAACGCTGTACGTATTCGACACCGATGGGAAACGTCTTTGCCAGCGCGATCTCGGTGCGTTGCCCGTCGCCAACTGGCTCGCCGACGGCGGGTTGATCGTCGCCACCTGGCTCGGAGAACTTACTCGCTTAGATTCGGATTATGAACCGGTTTGGTCGACGACCTTGCAGAGCGACGTGACGATCGGCCCACAGGATCTGCTGGCAACCGATCGAACGCCGACCGTCCGCGTCGATGGGTGGGGAAACGCCGCGCAGGAACTGGCGCCGCTGACGCCGAACCTGCTGACCGAAACGCAGGCCCTCGTGGAGGCCTGGTGCGATCCGCCAACGCACGGCGACCCGCGCCGGTGGAAACACAAGATCGACCTGCTGCGCGACGGCGATCCGACCGCGCCGCCGTCGCCGTGGCTCGAGTGGACGGACATCAGTTATCTCGATTCCGGCTGGCGGCAGAAGCTGGTCGTGCAGGTCGACACGTTTCGTTCGCAGTTGCGTTTGCGCGGCGTGACGGTCGTCGAGGACGAGGCGCATCCGGAATCATGGACTCGCGACATGCGACTCGAGTGGTGGGACGTTGCGGCGGAAGCCTGGCGCGACGGGCCCTATCTGCTCAGCAATCAAGCCCGGCATACCCATTGGTTTGACAAGCCGCTGGAAGCCGCGAAATTCCGCTTGGTATCGACCGGTGGAGCGTCGTGGCCCGTCGGCAACATTCGCTGGGGCGAGTTGGTTTTTCACGGCGACGTGCTCGGCCCGTCGCATCCCGACGCCGTTGCCAACCGTCCGGTGGCCGTATTGTTCGACGAGCGCGAAGACGATCTGAAGCATCTGATGGCCTACGGCGACTATCCATTCACGTTCCGCTACGACGACGCCTTTTCGGGCGGCAAGTCGCTCGCACTAAGAACCGCGGGCAACACGACTGCCAACTGGCGGCCGCCTTTCGGACACGTCCTGCCGAACTGGGACTTTCAAGTCGTCGAGCAGCCGCGGAAACCGGGGGAGTACCGCTGGCTAGAGTTCGCCTGGAAAGCGGCATCGGAAGAAACAACGGGAATCACCCTGCGTGTCGGCCCGCATCACGGCAGCGGCGTGGCCCTATCCGCCGGTCAGGCCACGAGATTCGAAGGCGTCGTCAATGTCGAACATTCCGACAAACCACCGACCGACTGGAAAACGGTCCGAGTTGATTTGTGGAAATTACACGGCAAACCCTTTTCCATCCGCAGCCTCTCCCTCGGCGCGGTCGGCGAAGGAGCCCTATTCGACCGCATCTTGCTCGGCCGGTCAAAAGGTGATTTCGGTCGTTGACGTTTGCGTCTGCTTAACCTGATCGAAAAACAACTAGACGGACTGGAACGACTGTCCCGGCTCGGGAAGAAGGCCAAAGCGGCGATTGGCTCTATTTATCAATGCATTCTAAAGGCACAGAATGATCGTCTTTCCGCGGCGGCTATCGCCGCAATCCAGCGGATCAACGCGCCGCAGGCGTATCCGGCGGATGTGGTCCGAGAGGTGGTGCGTCGCTCTCACCTAAGTGAAACAGATTCAGCCCGGCACATAATTAGCGAAACCGGCAAACTCGAGCTTCAAGCTCGTGTTTCCGGGAACGGAGTGAACTACTTGGTTATCGAGCCAGCGTCATGAAACGTGCAGGCAAGATGTGTTTTCCTGTGCGTCCAATCGGCGTGAGCTGCGAAGATCACAAGAATCACTTCGTCGGCCGCAGTACCCAGAACTGCGTCTCGCCCTTTTTCAGGGTGACCTTGAGCAAATCGGTTTCCATCTCGCCGGCTCTGGCGTCAAGGGGATTCCGTGCTCTGCGGACCTGTGGCAAACGGACCGTCTTCTCGCCGTCCACGCCTGCGTGAATGGCCACGAGGCCCTTGGAGGCAAGAATCAGGTCGTCGCTTTCGACGTAAAGGTGCACGCCTGCGTCGCGGGCAAAGCCGCGCAGTATCTTGGCCGGGATGCAAGGCGCCGCCGAATAGACCGACGTCCAGTCCCCCATCTTCTTGCGGCACAACCCGATCTTCTCGCTTCCCTGCAAGCACCCAAGCACTTCGAGATTCTCTTCCTGTTGAGCAAAGAAGACAGGCGAGATTTGCTTGCTGGTTCCAAACGTCTCGCTACCGGCTTCGACCTGTATCTTGGACGGCGGCAGATCGTAAACGATCCGGATTCCTGTCAGGTCGAACATGCCCTGTTCGTTGGCGCTGTCCGGCGTAAGGAAGCCCGGCGCATAGTACCACAGGATGTGGCGGTCGTCCTTCTCGACTGCGGTCTTGATATAGTCCCGCTGTTGGGGCTTGAGACAGAAGCCGTTCAGGATGACGTAGAGCCTGTATTGATCCAGGGGGATCAAACCGTCGGTGAGGTCCGACAGCAGGAAGATGTCGATCGGCGCGCCGATGTGAAAGTAATCGACCAGCGAATCGAGCACCAGCGGTTTGTTCAGCGCGTCGGCGTCCTTGCCCCCTTGGTACATCCAGGATTTCTCATCCACGAACAGCGCAATCTGTGCCGCCGGGGCGCGGTCCCAGTCCTCGCGTCCGAGATTCGCAAGCTGCCCGACGCATTCCAACAGCGTCGGGTCGTCCAGCCAGTTGCCGCCCAAATCCGCCACCTGCATCAGAGAGCCATGCGTGGCCATCGTGGCAAAATCGCGCTTCAGAATATGGACCGCTTGCTGGGGATCCATTACCGGTCGGATATAGTACAGGATCCTCGGATCCATCTTATCGAGCCAAGTGCGAAATTCATCCTCTCCGATATAAAACTTGCCGTGCGCCCGCGCGGCGTCGAGGGGCCCGAAAGACCAACAGAACTCGCCGGGCTTGCGGTGCACGTATTCGAGCATGGTGCTGATGTAATCCACGTTGGGCGAGTGCAAGACCCGATCAAGCGCCAGATGGCCGCTGTTCTGCAACCACTGGGTCCCGGCCACGGCCAACTCGATCGTATAGCCGTAATAGACTCCGGCCAGGATACGACCCTTGGAAGCCGTCTTGATGACCTTGCACAAACGCACGGCGTGATCGGCCATCAACTCGTTGTGCATCGTCATATAATCGATGACGCGCCGTCTCTTGGCGGGGTCGCGCAAATGGCCGATATCGCCGACCGTTCTCTCTTCGGGCGTCGGCACGACGTTGTCAGGGATGGCATTCTGGTCCTCGTCGGGGTACTTCTGGGAAAGCCACTGGCGGAAAGTCGCCTGCATCAGCACCGAGTAGTCTCCCTTGACGTTGTACATCGAGGCTTCCTCAAACCACTCGCCGCCGTGGTAAAGCGCCGGATTGCAGCCGATCACCCGATCGGCCCAGTCCCGGCTCACAATATATTCCACGGTAGCGCGTATTAGGTCCTCCGTGTCGCGTTTCCACACTTCGGAAGCCAGCGAAGGGGGGTAGGTCTTTCGCCCCCAGTGGCCGGTGACGTTGTTCTCCTCCCCTTCGTTGCGATGGGCATATTGTGTGATCTCATTCGGATGCAGCTTGGGCCACCAATCCGGAACGTCCACACGCAGCCGCAGAAAAAACCGGGCGTCCGGCGCCGACTTCACGGTACGCTGGACCTGATCTTCAAGTGGATTGAAATCATAGTCTCCGGGGCCTTTCCAGCAGTCGCTCAAGGGGATATGCGGATAGAAATGGTCTACACTCGCCGCGTTGACCTTCTTGCACATCCGCTCCCACTCGGCAAACTGATGCGCAAGATCCAACTCCGCGCTTTCGGTTGGATTCCCATACCCCACGTGTCCGGCCTTGAAATCGAGATGACTCTTCTCCGCGGTCAGCTCGTTGCTCCCCAGACGCATGGTGCTTTTGGTTTTCTTGTACCGCGGGACAACCACCTGGGCAAGACACCCCGTCACGACAAACACCAGCGTCAGTGAAAACACAAGGGAGACAATCGTTTCTACTCTTGGGATTCGCCCGGCGCGATGCATAGGTCTCGTTAGAGCGCGCGGGTGCGACCGTGCCCCGTTGCTCCCTGGACGGCTTTCGTTCCGCATGGGTCGCGATCCTTTCTTTCGTGAAACAATGATGTTTCCCCACATTTCCCGTTTACGATATGCTTGATGCGAATTTACACCGACCTTGCTGACAATTTTCCCAAGCCGCTTTCCTGGTCCACCGTTTCTTGCGCTCCCGCAGCCGCGAACGCGGCGACGCGCACTCGCGGGCAGGTTATTATAGCCACTAACGACGCCGTGAATCGCAGCGGTTGCGTTGTTGCACACTGCGGCTGGGGGAAGTTAACATGGCCGTACACGTACGAGCATGTTGTGCTGCACGGTCATGAACCCATGCTTGCGTTCTGAACTCGTCCTGGACAAAGGAGCGGTGAACTTAACAGGTAGCGAGGCACGCAGCAAATACACCCAAAGATACACCTCCCGCGTTCGCTCCACGACACTGCGCCGAGTTTCGCAGTCCCTCGGCGCACGCGCAGCAACAAGGATTTGGCTATGAGAACTTCATCGATTGCCGTACTGCTCATTGTCACCTTTGTCCGCGGCGCGGGAAGCGAGGAACTCGACGCGTACGGGGGCTGGACCGACATCCGAGGACAGGCTACCGGTGCATTTCATATCGAGACGATCAACGGTCGATATGTGCTGATCACGCCCGCTGGTCACGGCTTTGTCGCGTTGGGCGTCAACCACTTAGGCGCCATCAAGGGGAACGGGCCAGACGAACCGGATCTCTTCCGCACACGCTACCATAACGACTGGAAAGAATTCAATGAAGAGCTGCTGCGTCAATACAAGGACTGGGGGTTCAACACGGTGGACGATACAGTCAAATCGCTCCGCGACGCGCGTCCGTATCTCGCCTCTTGGAACTTCGTCCGGACTGCGAAGTACTACGGTAAACGCGGCGAGGAAAATCCCTGCGAATTTCCTGATGTTTTCGATCCGGCCGTCAAGACACGGCTGGAGCGGGTCGTGGAAGGGTTCTGCAAGCAGCATCGCGAGAGTGCGAACCTGATCGCTTATTACTGGACCGACACACCGACGTGGGACATTCACAAGACGCGCCGATTTCGCGGCACAGACTGGGTGTCCGAGATTCGCAGGCTGCCCGCGCGATCCACGGGACGACAACGCTACGCCGAGTTTCTGCGCCAACGTTATGAGAACGACATCGCCCGTCTCAATCGGGCTTATGATCTGCACAACGAATCGTTCGGAGAATTGCAAACGACCGATTTCAGCATGCTCGACCTAACGCGCTACGAGGTTGAACGCGACGATCAGGATTTTCTGGGAATCATTGCCACGACATACTACGGCATCGTCGGGCCCGCCATGCGGCGGCACGACCCGCGTCACATGGTGTTTGGCGAGAAGTACCTGCTCGGTGACGTACCGCCGCAGGTCATCAAGGCGGCTTCTCCGCATCTGGATGCGATTGCGATTCAACCTGGTGACGGCTACCTTCCCATCTATGTGCCTGGCGACACCTACCCGGCTGAGGAGATTGAAAAGCTACATCAACTCAGCGAAAAGCCAATATTCATCTGCGATCATCAAATCAGTTTTGCCACCAAGCGCTATCCCGTTTCCATCTGGCCGTACCACCAACGAGATAACGAAGCCGACGCCGCAGCGGCGACGGAGCGGTTTCTGCGGGAAGCCTTCGCCCGGCCATACATTCTCGGCTACATGCGCTGCCAGTACATCGACCGGTTTTCCACCCGTCGCAACGCCAGCAAACTCGGACTGCTTCGCGACGACGGCACACCTTACCAAGAACTAGTCGATGCCATGAGGCGGGGTAATCTTTCGGCAAAAGAGACCGTCCGAGACGCACTCCTGGGAAGGGGAGACATTCAAAACGGAGACGCAGACTGAAGATCACACGCATGGGAGCCACTATAATCGTGGGCGTTCGCATTTTTCTGAAAACTGCGTCCAAGACCGATGTCACCCACATCCTGTCGCAGATCGAATTCGGCGAACGCTCTGACGAGCCCTGGCAGCGCAAGCTGCGGGGAACTTCGTTTTGACCGTTCGATTGAAGAAGGACAGCAACATGCGCCGGCTAATCTCCTCGATTGCGCTGCTGTGGGTCGGTGCGCTGACATCGACTTCGGCTTACGAGAGCGGCCCCTGGACCGTCTCATCTCCCAATGGAAACCTCTCACTTGTCGTGGAGATGAAGGAGTCGGCTGGTTCAGGCTCCGGGACGCCCGGTCTTTCCTGTCGGGTACTGGGTGACAACTGCGAGGTGTTGCCAATTGCGCCGCTGGGCATAACGCTCGAGCGGCTCGGACAGTTCACGGGGAACCTGCGTTTCGCCAACAAGTTTGCCCGCGTCGTTCATGAGCGATATGCAATGTTGGTAGGAAAGAAGAGTCAGTGCATCAACAAGGCGAACGAGCTAACCCTGGACTTTTTCAACGATACTGGCGGAAAAATGAGCCTCATCCTCCGGGCCTACGACGATGGGGTTGCTTATCGCTACCGAATCGACGGGGCGGGCCAAGACACGGTGTTGAACGAGGCCTCCAGCTTCCGCGTCCCGGCAGGTTCGCAAGGCTGGTTCGCCCGGTACACTCAACCGCACTATGAGTGGTACTACGATGCCCATGCCAAGCTGGCAGGCATTGACTATGACGTTGCCGTCCCGGCACTGTTCCACGCTTCCAACGGTCACTGGATCTACGTGACCGAGGCTGCCGTCGATGGGACTTATGCAGGCGCTCGCCTGAAGTTTCAGGAGGGGAAAGGTGAAGTGCTCGCATTTCACCTGCCCGAGCACCCCTCGTCGACGCTTCCCTGGCTCACGCCCTGGCGTGTCGCCATCATCGGCGAGAGCTTGGGAACTCTCGTGGAATCGACGTTGGTGGCCAACCTGAATCCGCCGACCGATATCGCCGATACCGGTTGGATCAAGCCGGGAGTCGCTGTCATTCCCTGGATGACCGGACCGAGCATCAACAACATGAGCTTCCCGAGGATGAAGCAGTTTGTGGATCTCGCCAGCGAAATGGGCTGGACCTGGATCGAGTTCGATAATGCCCTCGCCCTGGGCAACCAGGGAGCGGATGCGCCGGACAAATGGATGGCGATCCCGTGGATTCCCGAGCTTGTGAGATACGCACGAAGCAAGGGGGTCAACGTGTACGGCTGGGATCACTGGCGAAACCTGGACACCCCGGAAAAGCGAGAGAAGATCCTGGGCTACTTCGTAACGCACGGGTTTAAGGGGATCAAGGTGGATTTCCTGGAGAGTGATTCTCAGGAGCGGTTTAAGTTTCGGGAAACCATCGCTCGGGATTGCGCCGAGCGTCACCTGATGCTTAGTTACCACGGTGAGACGATGCCCCGAGGGCAGCAGCGCCGCTGGCCTCACATCGCCACCCTGGAGGGAGTGAAAGGAGAGGAGTATTACCTGTTCGAGTACGGTCCGACTCCGGCCTATAACGTGAATCTCGTCTTCACCCGGAACATCGTCGGGTCGATGGATAGCTGCCCGAGCGGGTTCGAGCTGACCGGCACGCCGTTTTCCCGAAGAACCACCTCCAACTCCCATGAGATGGCGCTGGCGGTGATGTTTGAATCGGGCTGGCAGTGCATGTCGGTGAGTCCCGAGAGCATGAAGGACAACCCTGCCAAAGGCTTCTTGAAGGACATCCCGTCGGCATGGGACGACATCCATTTCGTGGATGGATACCCCGGCGAGTTCGCCGTCCTGGCTCGCCGCAAGGGCAAGGATTGGTGGTTGGTGGGCATCAACGCAGGTACGCCACGGGAAGTGACTGTTCCGCTCGACTTCCTCAAGCCGGCCACCTACAAGGCAGGCTCTACCATGACGCTCCGGCAAGCTCGACAGTCGGATTCGACGTGAGCGTGCAGAACTGCGGCGGTGTGAACGCAGTCCTCTGCTGGATCGAGTTGTGGTCTACCGAAAGGCCGACCAACAGCCTCGACTACAAGAGGCCGAAAGGCATGACCGATGCTCCGAAGGGCTACCACCTCGTTGCCGTGGACGATTGTGGCGTGCAGGGCAATCAGCCCGATCTGGTCTCGGGTCAGCACTGGACGTACAGTGCAACGGAAGTCCCCTTGGCCGTGTGTGACGAGAACGACCCGGCCCGCACGGTCAGCTACAGCGAGAGTGCGATACTCTACCGATTCGGCGATCTCGGCAAGGCCGCCCGTTACAAGCTGCGGGTCATGTACCTTTCGCACAATGAGAGCCGTTCCCAAAGCTTGTTCGTCAGTGGCCGGGAACTGCATGGCAAGCTAAATCTGCCGAAGCAGCAGATCGTCTGCCGGGAATTCGACATTCCGGGGTCAGAAATCAGGGAGTTGCCGGCGGAAGCCGTGAAAACGAGAATAGCAGTCGATGATGTAACCGTTGATACGGCAAGCCCACTCAAGGTGTCGATGCCGGCCAACGGTGGATTCGGCGTCAGGTTTGAGGGAAGCGCGAAGGAAGTGCAACTTCGCTGAGATAGGGATTCCTCTGAGATTGTGCTGAGGAGTCTGCATCCATCCGTTTGCTAGGACGTCTCATCATACCACCGAAAAACGGAACTGGTTGACTTCAACCTGCCACTGCCAGACTATGAGGTGGCTGTTAACCTGATCCCTCAAAAGTTCGAAAGGTGTTGGTTACCTCCGAGCCACCGTGGAGGACTCGAACTTTTGCAAAGCCATGCAGTTTCACGACTTCGGGAATCGGGTCGCGCGCGACAGGTTACGAAGAGGGTTGTCCAAGGGGAACTTGGCAACCAACTCTGAGCGGATTACAACCGATTGAACCATCAATGTCCGAATCGCACTTGGAAGACAACTGGAATGACAAGAGAATCACCCAAGAGGATCGAAGCCGGTAGAAAGGCTTCCGTCACACGGAAACGCCTCGGCCGAAATCGACGCCCGGCGATGTTCCGCAACTCCAGCCATCCTTGCAAGTTGGAGCTCGGCTCAATACTCTGACCACACGTCGTTTCCCCAATGCAAAACGGCCGATCTTACGTTACGCTGGTGGTCGACGTAAGTTGTTGCCTGCTGACGCGGACGGAATAGATAGTAGGGACAAGTCCATGCGGTAACCGTTCACAGGCTGGGTAATAACGGCGGCGCGGCTTGCTTTGAAAAGTGTGCGGTCACTGCTTTGGTCAAGTAGTCGTATGCCGATCGGTTTTGCAGACGACAGGTCTCTGATACCGTCAACATTCGTTCGAT